>JAGXGP010000037.1 GCA_024636775.1 Hydrogenophilales bacterium | reverse complement strand
GCCAGCGCAGCAACTGCCAACACCACGCTAGCGCGTGCGATGTGCTTGTTGATCGTAAACATGTCCATCCTCCCTTATATAATTGCAATTAATCCGCAGACATTATGCCAGAGCAGATTAAATACCAAACCTAATTACCAGAATACATAAGCAATTCACAGGCCAGTCCAAACAATGCCCGTGAATCCCTCTACCATTAAGAATCTACCCGATCTCATCAAACCAGTGCGACGATCTGCCAACAGAAGCGTCATGAAGCCATCGTCTGCCAAGGTATTATGCCGCCATGATCAATACCGCAATCGACAGCCTCGATACCCTGCGCCTGCACATTCGTGAGTTTGCCTTGGCTCGCGCCTGGGAACGCTACCACACCCCGAAGAATCTGGTGATGGCGTTAAGCGTGGAAGCCTCTGAGTTGCTGGAGCCCTTTCAATGGCTGACGGCAGAACAGAGTCTCCAGTTGAATGCCGAGCAACATGAGGCTGTCCGGCAGGAAATCGCTGACGTGCTGATTTACCTGACCCGGCTGGCCGATATACTGGAAATCGACCTCCTGGAAGCGGCTGCCGACAAGTTGGTGATTAATGCGAGAAAATACCCGGTCGACCAAGCGTACGGCAACGCGCTTAAGTCTTCGGTCAACTTACCCAAGCAAAATAGTTCAGATGACTAAGCCTTATTACAAACACCATGTTTTTTTCTGTACCAATCAACGCGATGACGGCGCCCAGTGCTGCGGTGCCTCAGGCGGCCAGCAAATGCGCGACTATTTGAAGAAAAAATCCAAACACGCCAACCTCGCCGGCAAAGGGAAATGCCGTATCAACAGCGCCGGTTGCCTGGACCGTTGCAATGAGGGGCCGGTTCTGGTCGTCTATCCCGAGGGCGTCTGGTACACCTATGTAGATGAATCGGATATTGATGAAATCTTCGACGTTCACCTCAAGCAAGGGCTTATTGTCGAACGCTTGAGACTGAAGTGACGCGGCCGGAATGAAGCGGTTCAAACTGCGCATCCCGGTGCCGGCAGGCAAGCTGGAAACGGTGATCGACGATCCCGAAACCGATCGTCGCGGCCTGCTGCTGGTCGCCCATCCCCACCCGCTACACGGCGGCAGCATGGACAACAAGGTCGTGACCACGCTAGCCAAAGCAGCCAACGAAGCAGGTTGGGTATCGGTGCGCCCCAATTTTCGCGGCGTCGGCATGAGCGACGGTGCATTCGATGCCGGCATCGGCGAAACCGACGATTTGCTTGCGGTTGCCCGCTTTGTCGAGGCCAGTTACCCCGGGCTGCCTTGGGCTTTGGCCGGGTTTTCATTTGGCGCGTTTGTGCAACACCGGCTTCGCCAGCAACTTGATGCGCGCCGGCTGATTCTGGTTGCGCCAGCGGTCACCATGTACGAATTTGATCCGGTGCCTGCCGACACCGTCGTCATCTATGGTGATGCCGACGAACTGATCCCGCCCGCCGCCATTCACCTTTGGGCTGAGCAGCAACACCTCACGCAAAAAGTCATTCCGCAGGCCGGACACTTTTTTCACGGCAAGCTGAAAGAGCTTAAACAGGCTTTCATGGAGGCCTGCCCATGCTGAAGGTACGCGGACTCACCAAAAAATATGGCGACACCGAAGTCTTGCGCGGTCTTGACCTGACAGTCCGACGTGGTGAGTGTTTTGGCCTATTGGGTCCCAACGGTGCGGGCAAAACCACCACACTGCGATTGTTGCTGGGCTTGATCGAACCCGACAGTGGCAGCATTGAACTGGCCGGCTTTTCCGTGCCCAAGCATGCGCGCGAGGCGCGGATGAAAGTCGGCGTAGTGCCGCAGATGGACAACCTCGACCCTGATTTCAGCGTGCGCGAAAACCTGTTTGCCTACGGTCGTTACTTCGGCATGGAGAAATCGGCCATCGCCGCGCGTGTACCCCATTTACTGGAATTTGCCGGATTGGCGAACAAGGCCGATGCGAAGATCACGCAATTGTCGGGCGGGATGAAACGGCGTCTCACCCTGGCACGCGCGCTGGTACACGACCCCGACATCCTGTTTCTCGACGAGCCCACTACCGGGCTTGATCCGCAGGCGCGTCACCTCATCTGGCAAGGGCTGCGTCAACTGATCGCCGACGGAAAAACCATCGTGCTGACCACGCATTTCATGGACGAAGCCGAGCGACTGACCGATCGCCTCGCCATCCTCGACCATGGCTGCCTTGTCGCTGAAGGGGCACCGCGAGCATTGATCGAATCGCACATTGAGCCGGTCGTGGTCGAAGTATTCGGCGAAGGCCTGGCCGACTGGACGCGCAATCACGCGGCAAGCTTATGCCAACGCTTTGAAACGGTCGGCGAAACCCTGTTTTGCTACAGCAACAATGCCGACACGGTGATCGATGCATTGAAGCACGCCCCGACATTGCGTTACCTGCATCGCCCGTCCAGCCTCGAAGATGTTTTCCTCAAACTCACCGGGCGTGATTTACGTGATTAGACTTCTTCACTTGCCCCAGCTGTCATGGCGTTTTATCCCGGTTTGGCATCGCAATTATCTGGTGTGGAAAAAGCTCGCCATCCCGGCCATCCTCGGCAACCTCGCCGACCCGATGCTCTACATGCTCGGGCTCGGCTACGGCCTCGGCAGCCTGCTGCCGGATGTCGGCGGCATGCCCTACCTCACCTTCCTTGCTGCAGGCACGGTCGCTTACAGCACGATGAATGCCGCGACTTTCGAGGTGTTGTATTCGAGCTTTTCACGGATGCACGTGCAGCGCACCTGGGATGCCATCATGAACGCGCCGCTGACGCTCGATGACGTAATGCTGGGCGAGCTGACCTGGGCCGTCACTAAAAGCCTGCTCTCAGGGCTGGCGATCCTGGCGGTGATCTGGGGATTGGGCCTGTTCGGCAACTTCTGGATGACACTATGGATCATTCCCGTGGTCGCAATGGTCGGCTTCTGCTTCGGCGGCATGGGCCTGGTCATGAACGCCGTATCTCCCAGCTATGACTTTTTTCTCTATTACTTCTCGCTGGTGATCACGCCGATGGTGCTGCTGTGCGGGGTTTTCTTCCCGGTTACGCAATTGCCGGAAGTGGTTCAGCACGTCTCGGCATGGCTGCCGCTCACCCACGCCATTGACCTGGTGCGTCCGCTGGTCACTGGCACAGTTCCCGACGCGATAGGACTACACGTCGCTGCCTTGCTGATATACGGCAGCCTGGGATACGTCATTGCGCTAACACTGACCCGACGGCGGTTGCTGAAGTAAGTGCGGCCTGTCAACAAGGCTGCGCATTTCGGGTAGCAAGCTTCGCACGACCGCCATCTACGTTGCAGGCAACAAGCCACCCAACCCTCCAACCACACCCCATTCGCCAAGTGTCGGAAAAGCTTACACTTTTCAGTCCGCCAACATTCTTAGACCGCTCGTTATTTAACATAAAACCAAACAAATCAAGCGAATACGCCAACGTTTAAATTCGGGGCATAGGAATTGCATATACATTGCATATATCTGCTTTTACTGCCGATCTAACCCAGATCGCTGTATTCAGCCGAATAAATACTACTAATTACAGGCGAACAACCATGACTGAACACATTTCAAAGCCACATAAACGCATTACCACAACGCTAGGCATTGCGATTGCGGCAGCACTCAGTCCATCAGGAAAAATTATTTCCAGCGCTGTCGCGGCAGGCGTCGTAGCCGTTTCGGTGACAGGTTCCGCCATACACGAAAACAAACCGCCACCCCGTCAGATACAAGCCTCTGTTGCAGCGTCGGGTACCCCCGCTTACCAGAGAGACGCAGGCCCGCTTCCTCTCGTTTACACCGAGATCGAATCCGAGGGTCATGCGGTTCACGTGCTGTTGACCTCGGGTTCTGATGCTAGCGGCAGTCATGGCTCCGCCCCGTCTCTTAGGGTAACTGGCGGGCCAATCGGCGGGGCAGGCAAGCCCAAAAATGGTTTCCCGGGTGTGGGCCCCACTTTCGGTACCCCGCGCCCTCATCCCAATGCGCCGGTTTCTCTACCGCCGCGACCGGGCTTCCCTCCGGTGAATGAAATCCCTCAGTACACTCCTCCGGTCATCGAGGAAATTAACTGCCGCCTAGAAAAAAACAAGCCGCTAAAAGTATGTGAGACCAAAAAGACAGATACCAATGAAAATGGATCTGAGGCCGAAGAGCAAAAGTCTGATGATGAAAAAACAGATAAGGACGCTTCAAATCCTTCGACGCATCCCAACGATGAAGCCGCCAGCCCGAGCAACCCTGGCAGCATTCCTCCCTTCACTGCGCCGGATGTAGGCCCCGGAACGAATGCGCCTGATACAGGTACCGGAACGCCATTAGTGGAGGAGCATTCGCAGCCGAATGTACCACTACTCGACAAATTGCTTACTGACGAGTTCGATGGCGACGGCGTGACCCCTCCCGGTGAAGCCGAATCCAAAAACCCAGGGAATAATGGCGGCGGCGCAGATGATCAAGTTGAGCAAGCCCAGTCGTTTAGCGCGCTTGAACTAATTCCGACTTCGGTGCCTGAGCCCTCATTGATCAGCTTGATGTTCCTGGGCGTGGCCGCTATGGCCTGGACAGGCCGCCGACGCACGGAGAAGCCGACCCGGGTTTAAACGCCCGCTGCCTGCTGGTCGGCGTGGTAGCTGGAACGCACCATCGGACCACAGGCCGCATGCTTGAACCCCATCGCCAACGCCTCTTGTTCGAATTGGACAAAGCGTTCGGGTGTCACAAATCGCAGCACCGGCAAGTGATGCTGCGAGGGCTGTAGGTACTGACCCAGTGTCAGCATGTCAACGTCATGCGCTCGCAGGTCACGCATGACTTCCAGTATTTCCTCATCCTCTTCACCCAGACCCACCATCAGGCCCGATTTGGTCGGGATATCCGGGTGGCTGACTTTAAAGTCCTTCAGCAATTTCAGCGAATGGGCATAATCCGCGCCGGGTCGTGCTGCCTTATACAGGCGCGGCACGGTTTCCAGATTGTGATTCATGACATCAGGGGGCGCGACCCCCAGTTTCTCCAGCGCCTTGTCGAGGCGACCCCGAAAATCCGGGGTCAGAATCTCGATTCGGGTTGCTGGCGATTTTTCGCGTACCGCAGCAATACATGACGCGAAATGATCGGCACCGCCATCGCGAAGATCATCGCGATCAACACTGGTGATGACAACATATTTCAAACCCATCAGCGCGATGGTTTCGGACAAATGGCGCGGCTCATCTACATCCGGCGGCAGGGGCGTGCCGTGGCCAACATCGCAAAACGGGCAGCGACGCGTGCACAGGTCGCCAAGGATCATGAAGGTGGCGGTGCCATGACCGAAGCATTCACCCAGATTGGGACACGATGCTTCCTCGCACACGGTATGCAACTTGGCTTCGCGCAGGATGCCTTTCAGCCGGGCCACGTTGGGCACATTGGGCGACTTGGCACGGATCCACGGCGGCAGGCGCATGCGCGGCTGCGGCACGATCTTGATCGGAATACGCGCAGTTTTTGCTGCGCCCTTGTGCTGGATGGGGTCTGCCATAATGTACTCGGAACAACATTGAACCCGGATTTTAGCCTATGCGATTGCTATCCCTAACCCTGCTGGCTTTGTGGGGGCCCGTTGTAAATGCTGAAGAACTCACCGTGGACCCCGCCACGGGGCTGAGCAGTTGGCAAACCGAGCAAGCGGGAATTCAGGTACGCCTGACCCAGATCAGCCCCGACCAGGCCCGTGCCTTTTATATCGCCCGCGGCTTTTCGGCTACAGCAACCGAACGCTACGTCGCTGAGTGCGTCTTCATGACCGTGGTGCGTAATGTCGGAGTCACCCCGATCCAGCATCGGTTGGCCGACTGGCGCTATGAGGTATCCGGTCAGCCTCAACAAACGATCCGCAGCAAAACCGAGTGGGAGCGGATTTGGAAAAAACTGGGCGAGAAAGAGTCCGCGCGCATTGCCTTCACCTGGGCACAATTCCCCACCACGCAAGCCTTTGCGCCGGGCGACTGGAATCAGGGGATGACCACTTACAGCGTACCGCGCGACACCGCCTTCGACCTGCGATTCGTCTGGCGCAGCAATGGCAAAACCCATGCAGGCCTGATTGCAAAGGTGAGGTGCAGTCATGAATAAATTGAAGCGCTGGGCGGGACAGGTCGTCGTACTCGGCCTTTTGTGCGGCCTGCCTGTCGCAGGGGTGGCCGCAGAACTGCCGCCCCTGTCTCACAGCCTGACAAAGCTCACACCCAAGCCTGCCCCGGCATTAAAGCTGAGCGACATGCGTGGCGCAGCACACGACCTGTCCCAACTCAAGGGGCGCGTGGTGCTGATCAACTTCTGGGCGACTTGGTGCCCACCTTGCCGGCGCGAAATGCCGTCGATGGAACGCTTGACGCAACAGCTGAAAGGTGAGGCCTTCAGCGTGCTGGCAGTCAATGTGGGTGAAAGCGTCAATGACATCGAGCTGTTCACCAGCCAGCTGGATGCTGACTTGAGCTTCCCGATTTTGCTCGATCGCAGTAGCCAATCCATGCAATCCTGGAAAATTTCCGGTTTGCCAACAACCTATCTGGTCGACAAGAAAGGACGCGTGGTGGCGGGCGCTATCGGTGGCCGAGAGTTCGACCATCCCGATATGGTCCGGGCAATCCGGGCCGTACTTAAACCGTAATCAGACCTGAACCCACACCTGTCCGGCTTCCATTTTCACCGGATAGGTCTTGATCGGCTCGTCGGCCGGGTCGCAGGTTGGCTGACCGGTGGTCAGGTCAAAGTAACTGCCGTGCAGCGAGCACTTGATCTTGTTGTCCTTGATGCAGCCCAGATACAGCGAATAATCCTCATGGGTGCACATTTCATCGACCACATAGTGCGTACCGCTGGCATTGCACAGCAGCAGGCGTTTTCCGTCGATGACGACGCGCTTCATCTCGGCCGGCTTGAGTTCGTCGGCAGCGGCGATGGCTACGAATTCGCTCATATCAACGCACCCGTGCGGCGGCTTTGCCGGAATCCAACGCGGCCCTGATCTGCGTGGCCGCCTCAGCGACGCTCGCAGCACGGCCCACGTGATGCAGGATGATCGAGCCGGCCAGCACCAGGGAGTCATAGGTGGCGTTCTTGTCACCCTTCAAGGCCTGCATGCCGGCTTCTGCGGCAGCGCGAGCCGTTGCATTTATGTCAATTGCGGCAACGATTTCATCCGCACCTTCTTCGGCGGCCACGCTACCGGGCAGCGGCACCGCACGCACCGGCTGATCAATACCAAGTGCGACCGGATCCACCGTCGCCTCGATTTCAGCGCCCTTGTCGTGATACTGAAAATACTTGCCGGTCTGGCGCAGCGACGGGATCACCCCACCCTCGACGCCACGCACGATACACGCAGTATCAAACCCGGCTTCGCGTGCAAGATCAGCGTACACAGGCGGATAGGGCTTGTGCACGTAACCGGTGACGAAATGGGTTTTCAGTTTGCCCATAATCGGCTTGGACAACACTTCCACTGTGGTCAGCACCTGACGTTTGATCATTTGCGAACGCAGCGGAATCAGCTTGTGCATGCCCGGGTTGGACTGTGCCTGATCGACATAAGACCAGCCCAATGAGGGATCGCTCAGCCGCGCAGCCGCCTCGGTGGGGGTCAAATTCACCGGCACTCCGGCCGCTTCCAGCACATGGCGCGCAGTCACCCCGTATTTGGGGCCAACCTTGTCGAGGCCATGGTTGACCACGTGCACGCCCAGCTCAGCCAGCAACGGGCCCAGAAAAGGGGCCGCAGGCAAACAACGCGTATAGCCATCATAGGGATCGCCAATATCGACCACTTCGTCGACCGCAGCCGTGACGCGCTGGGTAGTCTCGAGCACGGCATCCAGCGCCCCGCGGTTTTCATCCTGCGTCTCACGCTTCATGCGCAGGGCAATAAAGAAAATGCCGACCTGGATCGGATCGATTGCGTTATCGATAATCGCCTTGGTGCCCAGATGGGCCTCGGTGCGACTGATGTTCTTGGACAGGTCGGGGCCGGTGGCGATGCGCTGGATAATCGAACGCATCAGAAGCTTGGGATCGGTCGGCAAGGTGTCAGTGCTCATAAATAACTCCAATAGAAGCAGCAAGAATACTAATAACCGACTAATTTAGTCAACAATAAAACGTAATTTCCTGACTGGATCGTACTAGTCGCCCCCTATCCCGTTCTTACTTATCGCCAACGCCATCCGATTACAGAACATGAAAAACGGGGCCGAAGCCCCGTCATACCCCCATTTACGAAAATGATGCTTATCCCTTGCGCCGGCCTGCTGCCCAGCCAACCAAACCCAAACCCGCCAACATCATCCCCCAGCTTTCAGGTTCCGGAACAGGCGTGATTGAAGTGACATACATGCTGTTACCACTGCCGATATCCATGTACACCTTGATGCCATTGAATGACCCGGATGTAATTCCCTGGGTCCCCGCAGTTGCTGCCAATGGGGCATAGAACTGCTGCTGAACAGGCTTGCCGGCCAAAAGCGTATCGCTATAAGGCACTGCGCTACCCAGGTTGGAAATAACTGTCTGGCTGTAGGAATGGTCGCCCAAGACATCGCGATACAACACATTACCGCTGATCTTGTCACCCTCCATCATCACGCCGGAATTGACTGCATTCAGGAATCCCGTTGCATCCCATTGAATCAGCATCGGGATATTGAGCGTCCCACCATAATCCGCTAAAAGCTGTCCATTGAACACGCTCGACGTTCCAATCCGCTGTAGCGAAATATCATGAAACGTGGCTGAAATGCCCAAGAATGAGGTGCCTAGTGTGATCGACAGGGGACTGTTGCCCAATCCTGTTACCGTATCGTAGGTTAGCGAGGCGCTGATTGGCGTCTGATACCCGCCATATGTTCCCACTGGGCCCCCTTGTATGATGTTTTCGGTACCGGTGTAGATGTCCGTACTGCTAACCGTCATCCGACCAGTGAAATCAAAGTTGTAAGTATCAGCACTTGCCACGCTTATCCAGCCTGCAGACAAGACCAGTACAAGCGAGCAGCGAACAATCATTCCATTTTTCATTCTGTCTCCTCCTCAGGATTGTTGACTGGCAGTCAAGGCGCAAACTATGTGCGGTCAGCCCGAATTTGATTATGAATTTCAATGCTTATTATTTCGACTGTCGGGATGTTTCGATTTCTTGGCAACCTGGGTAACAATAGTCCATTTCTACCAGCACGCAAGCCACGTCAAACAAATAAAACCGGCTTCTGATGACTTGCTTCCCGGTGTTTGATGAATCTGCCACGGTACATCTTTGACTTGCCACCTTGGTCCCTCAGGCATGCATGAAATAGATTGATCTATCTGCCAACCAATTAAGTCGAAAGCACGCTGACAAGCGGTATTATTTCCGTCAATCTAAGCTAGGCATCGCGCAGACAGACACTGGGCGCAGGCGTGTCTTAACTTGGGGTTATCAACACGGGGCCGGATTGAGCATCGCTCAACAAGCTCAACGCAAATCATTTCACGTCAGGGTGATAAATGCTTTGCATCAAAGCAGCAGCAAGAAACTGCTCTGCTTCAGCGGCATTCAAGGCAAGATCTAGTGAGCAGCAGTCCGTGACCACCATCCCTGCATAACCACACGGGTTGATGGCTGTAAACGGGCCCAGGTCCATGTCCACATTCAAAGCCAGCCCGTGATACGTGCAACCATGCTTGACCCGCAAGCCGAGTGCGGCGATTTTTGCTCCCCCGACGTACACGCCGGGCGCACCCGCTTGTCTCGTGGCCGTTACACCCTGTGCCGCCAACAGATCCATGACTGCCTGCTCCATCCGCGTGACCAGTTCGCGGATGCCGTAGCCGCGACGCCGCAGATCAACCAACACATAGGCCACCACCTGACCCGGACCGTGATAGGTGATCTGGCCGCCACGGTCGATGGGAATAACAGGAATGTCAGTCGCCGCGATCAAGTGTTCGGGCTTGCCCGCCTGGCCTTGGGTATAAACAGGAGGATGCTCCAGCAACCAGATTTCATCCGGCGTATCGGGTGACCGTTGAGCGGTGAAAGCCTGCATCGCGCGCCAGGTCGGTTCATATTCAACCAACCCCAGGTGGCGAATGACCACCTGAGAAGAATCGCTTTCCATCGGGCTGCTCACGCGGGTGTCACGGCGCTCAAAGTGCCATCTTCACCCAGGGGTGGGCCGTGATTTCTCGATACAACGCATCAAGTTGGGGGCGCGAGGTGGCGCGTATGACGCAGGTTATCGACAGGTAGTTACCCCCGCTCGATGCGCGCAACTCAATGGTCTCCGCCTTGAAATCCGGCGCATGGCGTTGCACCAGTTCCACCATGGTTTGTGCAAAATCATCGCGCCGCTCACCCATGATCTTGACGGGAAAATCGGTGGGAAATTTCAGCAGGGTTTCTTCTTCACTCATGCGCGCATCACCTGATGTTTGAACGTTTGATACAAGGCGTTCATCTGCTGCGCCAGCGGCCCGGGCACGCCGGCACCCACGGCTCCGCCGTCCAGTTTCACGATGGCCATGACTTCCTTGCTCGACGAAGTCATCCACAACTCGTCGGCGTTGCGCACTTCGGCTTCGGTGATCATGCGAATCTCATGAGGAATGCCGTGCGCTACAGCGAGCTCCAGCACCAAATCATAAGTCACGCCCGTCAGCATCAGGTTCGAGGGCGGGGGCGCCAGCAATACGCCGTTCTTCACCACGAAAATATTGCTCGCGCTCCCTTCGGTTAAAAAGCCATCGCGCAACATCACCGTTTCAGCACAGTCCACATCTACCGCCTGCTGCCGCAGCAAAATATTCGGCAACAACGAGATGGCTTTGATATTGCAACGCTGCCAGCGATTGTCAACGGCGGTAATCGCACACACCCCTGCCTGCTTTTGCGCTGAGGTGGCTGTTACCAACGGCTGGGCAAACATGAAAACGGTCGGCGGCACCCCTGCAGGAAAAGCCTGGTCACGCGGCGGCTGCTCTACTCCGGGCGTACCCCGTGTGACCTGAATATAGATGGATTGATCAGAAAACGCCTGCTCGGCGATCAATCGAGCGATCAGATCGTTCCACGCATCCAGCCCAAGCGGATTGGCCAGACGGATGCCATCGAGACTGCTTTGCAAACGGCGCAGATGGCTATCCAATCGAAATGGCTGCCTTGAATACACCGGCACCATTTCATACACGCCATCTCCAAACACAAAGCCCCGGTCAAGCACCGATATCTTGGCCTCGGCGAGGGGCATGAAAGCGCCGTTAAGGTAAATGCTCACTGTCCGAAGAAGAGTCGAATGGTGTCCCAGCCACGTCCCAGGATGCCGGCCACACCGACGTCATGTAGGGCAAGCAGGGGGAAATCACCCAGCGACTTTCCATCCAGCGTCAACCGTAGGGTGCCCATGCGTTGCCCTCGATTAATGGGGGCAACGATGGGCTGCTTGGTGATCACTTGGGCCTTTACCCGACCAGAGCTGCCGCGCGGGGTCAGCAAATAAAAATCCTGCTCGAATCCCATACTCACCGAAGCCCGTGCACCCCGATACAGCGAGGCCATCTTGACCGGTTGACGCGCCCGGTATAGCCGCACACTGTCGAAGTTTTCGAAGCCATAGTTCAGCAGCTTGAGGGCATCCTGAGTACGCAGCGCATCCGAACGCGCACCGAGCACCACGGCAACGCGCCGTTGATTGCCCCGCTGGCCCGCCGCCGCCATGCAATACCCTGCCTGCACAGTGCGACCCACTTTCAGGCCAGTAACCGTGCTGTCGCGCCACAACAAACGATTGCCGTTGTAGTAGGTGATGCCTTTAATGGCGAGCTCTTTTTGATTAAAAAATGCCTGGCGGCTGGGAAAGTCGCGCACCAACGCACGTCCAAGCAAAGCCATGTCGCGCGCGCTGGATTCATGACCTGGCTCGGTCAGCCCGGTGGCATTCATGAAATGGGTTTTATTCATACCCAGCCGTTTGGCCATGCTATTCATACGACCGACGAATGAAGTCTCGTTGCCATCCGATGCCATTACCAGTGCCAAGGTCGCGTCGCTGGCCGACTGCAATAACATGGCCTGCAGCAGGGTATCCACACTGACCTGATCGCCCGCCTTGAGAAATACACGTGCGCCATCTGTCTGCGTGGCCGCTTCCGGGATGGTGACCATCTCGCCCAAACTCATTTTATTTTTTTTGATATCACCCAGCAGCACATAAGCTGTCATCAGCTGCGTCAACGAAGCGGGGGCCAAGGGCAGATCAGCCTGGTGCGCGGCCAGTTCGCGTCCGCTGGCCTGGTCGATCACGACCCAGGCGCGCGATGTGATGCCAGTGGGCTCGGCCCACGCCGAAGTGGCGGCCAGCATTAAAACCAAATACCAAAATCTTTTCATGACTGCTCCAGTCTTTCGCGTCTGACCATGACTGCATTGAGATCAAGACGTTCCCGTACTTGTGCACGATCGGCACGCGCGTCCTCTTCGTTCGCATAAGGGCCGATCTGTACGCGATGCAGCGTGCCGATCAGTACAACCTGAATACGGGTGTCATCCACCCCCAACTCGCGTTTGATTCGCTTGAGCAACTTTTGCGCATTCTCAGGCTGGCCAAATGCCCCGACCTGCAGGAACAAGCCATCGACGGACGCATCGTCCTGGATGCCATTAGCGGCAGGATCGATGCTTTCTACCCTTACCCGTGCACTGCCCTTTCCCAGATAGCCCAGCTTGTGTGCAGCGGTATACGACAAATCGATCAGACGGTTTTTGTGAAACGGCCCGCGATCGTTGATCCGCACCACCACCGAGCGCCCATTCACCAGTGACGTAACGCGCGCATAGCTGGGAATCGGCAGCGTAGGGTGCGCAGCCGTCATGGCGTACATATCATAAGGCTCACCCGATGACGTTTTTTTGCCATGAAAACGACGACCGTACCACGATGCCAGACCTTCTTGACTATAGGCGCGGCGTTCAGTCTGCGGTTTATAGGTGTTTCCCAGAACAATGTAGGTGCGGTTGGCGAAGCGGTGCAAGGGTTCATCACGCGGTACAGCATCGGGAATACTGTCAAGCCTCGATGGAGGGTTGGCTTCGGGACCATCATCAAGATAATAGCCACCGCCACTTGCCGTCACCGTTGATGGAGCGGTTTTGGTTTGGGCCGATGGGCCACTGCCGCATCCTGCCAGCGCCAGGGTGGCGACAGCCACCCCCAAAATCAGGATTGTTTTCATCACGTCATTTTATCTCGTCACGATTTATTGAGTTGACGATGCGTGGCCACACTCATCAGGATGCCCATTCCAAGCAGCAGGGTAATCAGTGCCGTACCGCCATAACTCATGAGCGGAAGCGGCACGCCAACCACGGGCAAAATGCCTGACACCATGCCCATGTTGACGAATACATAAGTGAACAGATTCAAGCTCAGGGTGGCCGCCATCAAGCGACCAAACAAAGTGGGCGCATGCGCCGCAATGGTAAGGCCTCGCACCACGATGGCCAGATACACAGCGACCAGCAGGATCGTGCCCAGATAGCCAAACTCTTCGCCAAATACCGCAAAGATAAAATCGGTCGTACGCTCGGGAATGAAATCGAGCTGGCTTTGCGTGCCTACCATCCAGCCTTTGCCGAACAAGCCACCCGAGCCAATCGCAATAGTCGACTGGATGATGTGATAACCCGCGCCCAGCGGGTCGGCCGAAGGGTCAAGCAGGGTCAGCACACGACGCTGCTGGTAGTCGTGCATCATCCCCCATACCAGCGGCAAACTGGCTCCGCCAATCACGCCACCGCCCAGGATCACTTTCCACGGCAGGCCGGCAAAAAACAGCAGATAAAAACCCGAAGCGCCAATCATCATCGCCGTTCCCAGGTCAGGTTGACGCAAAATCATCAAGAACGGTACCAGCAGCAGCACGCCACCAAACAAGTAATGCTTGGCACGCAACACGGTTTCGTTTCGCTGAAAATACCAGGCCAGCAACAATGGGAGTGCCAGTTTCAACAATTCAGAGGGCTGGAATGCCATCACCCCCAGATTCAGCCAGCGCCGGGATCCATTGCGGATTTCGCCAAACAGGGCCACCCCGACAAGCATCACCATCCCGACAACATAAAGAGGGGGGCCAAACTTTGACAGCAAATGCGGCGGGATATTGGCGACGACCACCATCACCATCAACGCCAAACCCATGTTGATCATATGACCACTGATACGTCCCGGGCTTTGCCCCGAAGCACTCGCCACCACTGCCAGACTGATGCCCAGCAGCATGACAACCAGCGTCAGGAGAATCCCGTCGACATGACGCAGACGGCGCAGTATCCAGTGGCTATTCCGTGGCATCGCGTGCTTCCAGGTTCATCGTGCCCGGTCGTTTCCCGGTCAAATAATAATCAAAGACTGCGCGGGCAATAGGCGCTGCAGTTGAGCTGCCATGCTCCCCATTTTCAACTATCACTGCAATCACAATGCGGGGATTCTCTACAGGAGCAAAAGCCATGAATAGTGCATGGTCACGATTTTTCCTGGACAACTGGCTGGAATCATAACGGGCACCCTGCTTGATACCGACCACTTGTGCGGTGCCCGTTTTCCCGGCGAGCGTGTAACTGGCTCCGGCCGCCGCCGCTGCCGCAGTGCCTCCTGGCCGCATGACATCCATCATGCCTTCACGCACAACAGCCATATTGGCCGGATTAAAATTAACCATTCGCTGCGGTGCCTTGGCCAGAGGTTGCCAAAGATGCGTAACGGGATCACGCACAGCCTCGGCCAGGCGCGGTTCGATGCGCATGCCGCCGTTGGCGAGCATGGCTGTCGCCACGGCCAACTGTAAGGGGGTACTGAGGTGATAACCCTGGCCAATTCCGGCAATCACCGTTTCCCCCGGATACCAGACTTTATTCCAGCGACGCTTTTTCCATTCTCGTGACGGAAGCAGTCCAGCCGATTCCCCTTCCAGATCGATCCCGGTTTTTTCACCAAAACCAAATTTCGCCAGGAAATCATGCATGCGGTCGATGCCCATATCCACGGCCAATCTGTAATAATAAATATCACACGATTGCGCAATTGAACGCTTCAAATCAACCACACCGTGGCCGCCTTTTTTCCAGTCCCGAAATTGATGACTACTATTGGGCAGGCTGTAATAACCCGGGTCGCTAATCGAATCGCCAGGTTTGCGCAGACCGAG
>JAGXGP010000005.1 GCA_024636775.1 Hydrogenophilales bacterium | reverse complement strand
CCGCTTCGCGCGCAGGCACCTATTGAGTTCCTTGACCACGTGTACGGGTAGTCGAATGGTGCGTGAATGATTCATCAGAGCCCGATCGACCGACTGGCGTACCCACCATGTGGCGTAGGTGGACAGCCGGAAGCCGCGATCGGGGTCAAATTTCTCCAGGGCATGCATCAGCCCCAGATTGCCTTCCTCGACGAGGTCAAGCAGAGGCAACCCGCGACCCAAATAGCGTTTGGCAATATACACGACCAGCCGGAGGTTGTGCGTGATCAATATCTCCCGAGCCTCGGGATCCCCGTTCTTCATGCGACGGGCATAGTCCTGTTCCTCTTCGGCACTTAGTATCCGCAGACGGCCGATGTCCTCGAAGTAGCGTTGCGTGATGTCCTCAACGAATGCCTCATCGTCATGACCTTCGGTTCCATGCGCCTCGGAAACGTACGTCTCTTCGACTTCGGGTCTTTCATCCATCGCCTGGTTGTGAGACTCCAGATCCTGCACATCATCTGACCACATGTTTTTTTCCTTGTTTAAATAGCGGGACCGGACGACGGCTTCAGGCAGATGGCACGGCGGAAAATTCCGCCGTTTGGATACCCATGTCTGGCCCCGGTGTATTGAAGGGTCAGATAAACCCGTGTCGTAGCGAGAAAACGAATTGCATGTGTTGCGTAGGCAGCCTGCTCGACAAGCCTATTGGTACGAGGCCTGGTGTCCGTTTCAGAAAACAGGTTTTTAATGATCTGATCCGCGCGCAGTCTGTTACCGCCGGGATCCGTCATCGGCCGATTTGTATGGTGTCCATCGATCCCAATACGCCGAAAACCTGCAGCAGCCATATCACGACAACAATGACGACGACGATATTCAGGATGTTCTTGATCTTTCGATCCATGGGGATGTAGGTATTGACGAGCCAAAGCAGCACGCCAACCACAATTAAAACGATTACCAGATTGATCAGAGGCACGGGGATTTTCCTGTTACGGCGTCAAAGTCCAAGTAGACCCGATTCAGGAGCGGTGGTCCGTTCGCTAACGCACATTCCATTACGAAAAGGAGGGGGGTTGTACGGACGCCGGATAGCGATGGCTATTGCAAAAGCAGCCTGATCCGATAGAGGCCGCTTCCGCCGGCCAGGTCTATTGGCGCGGGCGGTTCTTTGTCAGCTACCGGTAAGTGTCGGAGCAGCGCTGGCTAGGAATAATGTCGCGGGCAACAGCGCCTTCTTTTTTATCATGGCGCTGACTGGATAATTGGGCATATCAATCATGGATTCGGATATCCAAAACGGATGTCACAGGGGATGAACTACTTGCGCGCTATGTGCGTTACCGCACATAGCGCGCAAGTTTGTGCTATATCAACAAGATACATATCCCTATCCCATTTAGGCGATCATTCGGAGACCACGCATGGATAACCCGCAGGGCATCAACCATCTTCTCGCCGCTCTGCCCCCCCATGAATTCGAGCATATCGCTCCTCATCTGGAGTTGGTCGCAATGCCGCTGGGCGAAGTGCTTTATGAATCCGGCGACCAGTTGCAGTATGTCTATTTTCCGACGACTGCCATCGTATCCCTGCATTACGTGACAAAGGAGGGCGCTTCGTCCGAAATAGTGGGAGTGGGCAATGAGGGCGTAATCGGCACTTCGCTGTTCATGGGAGGGGATGGCCCGCCCAGCCGGGCCATTGTGTATACCGGCGGTTATGGCTACCGGCTGACGGCGCGAGTATTGATGGAGGAGTTCGATCGCGCTGGGGGGCGCCGCGCCGGCGTCATGCAACACGTGTTGCTGCGCTACACTCAGGCACTGATTACTCAGATATCCCAAACGACGGTATGCAATCTCCACCATTCGGTGGAACAGCAGCTGTGCCGCTGGCTGTTGCTAACACTTGATCGTGTGCCCTCGAATGAGTTGACCATGACGCAGGAGCTGATTGCCAACATTCTCGGCGTGCGGCGTGAAGGCATCACCGCGGCCGCTGGGAATTTGCAGAAAGCGGGATGCATTCGCTACCGCCGTGGGCACATCACCGTGCTTGACCGGTCGGGCCTGGAGTCCCGCGCGTGTGAATGCTATGCGGTGATCAAAAACGAATTCGATCGTTTGCTGTGCGATGTGCGTAATCGCCAGGCACTTCCCTTAGCCAGTTACGGAAAATCCTTCACCGCTGCTTGTCGTTGTTAAAGCCACAAAGATAGCGTTCGCCCAGGACGGTGTGTTTCATGGATTTTATGGAGACGCTGTCCTTCAGGATTTCCGGAGTGTGGCGGTTCTCGTACGGCGGAGGGGCCGCCGATGCGGTGCGTTCTGGTTCATCAATCTGATTGTATCTGATCAAGCCGTGCCTTGACCTCGCGCTTGCCCATCTTCCGGACAGCCGCGATGACGGCGAGCTGCTCGGCCCTTGAGCGCGACGTGCCGGCTTCCCAGTTGCAGATGGTTTGGGCAGAGACGCCCACCAGCGCACCCATCTTCGGCGCGGACAGTCCGAGCCGCGTCCGTTGCGCACGCACACCCTGCGGCTTGAACCTCAGTTTCGTTTCGGATTCCTTGTTGGCGGTAGGTGCGGCCTTCTTCGGTGCCATTTTTTCGAGGCGGGATATCTGCTTTTCCAAGGCTTCGATGCGCCGCTTTAAAGCGGCGATCTCGGAGCGGTAGCCTTTCAACGATCCCGTCTGCTCAAAAACACATAACAGTCTCTAGCTCATCGCCGGCACCAATGGAAGAAACGGTCGGGAGAACACATTCGCGGAGGTTAAAGCGGACACTCGGCTTTAATGATCCACGAACGGCCGGTCTGAAGCGCATAGCAGACTTGGTTTGATCAGTACGCCAACGGCGGCTATGGCCGATAAGCGGTCGACGAGTGGTTCCGGACACCCTGGTTTGGTTTCCTGAATACTTGGCCGCGCATTTCAATACGCATACTGTCTTAATTGCACTAATTCAGTGCACCTTGGCCCAACCTGCAACCTTGAACCGTGTTCTGCGGTGAACTTAACTCAAGCTTCATCGTACTGACATCTGCATCTCCAGCGGGATTTCCTATAGTTCAAGCTTGATGGGCGCAATGCCTAAGCGGATGGCACAAGCGTTGCTTGATGACTGTTACTGACCGTTCCGGCGGAATCAGGGTAAAGGAGGAATGATGGCTTTAGCTGTGCAGCCTTATACAAACGAGATGGACGATCACGATCCATTGCATCGGCCGGTGTGTCGACTGCTACAGGCACATCAGGCCG
The DNA here is from genome assembly GCA_024636775.1 of Hydrogenophilales bacterium. Classification (GTDB taxonomy): domain Bacteria; phylum Pseudomonadota; class Gammaproteobacteria; order Burkholderiales; family Thiobacillaceae; genus Thiobacillus. The sequence goes on along the minus strand of JAGXGP010000005.1, from coordinate 17,204 downwards.
AAATGGCTTCGGTGCACATGCGCGACCTGTTTGTCGCCGAGCCTGAGCGGTTCGAGCGTTTTTCGCTGCAAGTGGGCGATATCCTGCTGGATTACTCCAAGAACCGCATTACCGATGAAAGCATGCACCTGCTGATGCAATTGGCTGAAGAGGCCGAGGTGCCGGGCTGGCGTGAGCGCATGTTCAGCGGCGACAAAATCAACCATACGGAAAACCGCGCCGTGCTGCATGTGGCCTTGCGTAACCGCAGCAATGATCCGGTGGTAGTCGATGGCGAGGATGTGATGCCGAAAGTGAATGCCGTCATTGAGCGCATGGGTGCGTTTGCCGAGCGGGTTCGCAGCGGACAATGGCGTGGTTATACCGGTGAGCGCATCACGGATGTGGTGAATATCGGGATTGGTGGTTCGGATCTGGGGCCGCAAATGGTGGTGCAGGCCTTGAGACCTTATCGTCATCCGCGCCTCAAGCTGCATTTCATTTCCAACGTCGACGGTGCGCATGTGAAGGAGACACTGGAGTCGCTGAACCCCGAGACTACGCTGTTCATCGTGTCGTCCAAGACCTTTACCACCCAGGAAACCATGACCAATGCACACTATGCGCGGGACTGGTTCATGGCGCAGTCGCAGGCGGTCAAGCATGTGGCCAAGCATTTCGTGGCGGTATCTACCAACCGCGATGCGGTGACGCAATTTGGCATCGATCCGGACAACATGTTTGAGTTCTGGGACTGGGTCGGCGGACGTTATTCGCTGTGGTCGGCCATCGGCTTGTCGATCGTGCTGGCGGTGGGGGCGGAGCGCTTTAGCGAACTGCTGGAGGGCGCACACGAAATGGACAATCACTTTCGGCATGCCCCGCTGGCGCAGAACATGCCGGTGATCCTCGCCATGCTGGGGGTGTGGTACAACAATTTCTTTGGCGCCGAGTCGCAGGCCATTCTGCCGTATGACCATTATCTGCGTAGCCTGCCAGCCTATCTTGAGCAGGCAGACATGGAAAGCAATGGCAAATCGGTGGATCGTGAAGGCCATGTGGTGGATTATGCGACGGGCGCTATTGTCTGGGGCGCGACCGGTATCAATGGACAACATGCGTTTTATCAAATGCTGCACCAGGGCACCAAGATGATCCCGGCCGATTTCATCGTGTCGATCGAACCTCCTACCGAACTGGAAGGGCACCACGATATTCTGATGGCAAATTTTCTGGCACAGACCGAAGCCTTGATGCGCGGCCGCACCCGCGAGGAGACTCAACTTGAATCGGGCGCAGTCCAGGTTGGCCAATTCATTCAGCACAAGGTTTTTGACGGAAATCACCCCAGCAATGCCATCCTGCTGCAAAAACTCACGCCGCATGCGCTGGGGATGCTGGTCGCCCTGTATGAACACAAAATATTTGTGCAAGGTGTGATCTGGAATCTCAATTCCTACGACCAGTGGGGGGTGGAACTGGGCAAGCAACTGGCCAACCGGATTTTGCCTGAACTGCATGCAGATGTGCCGGTGGGTAGTCACGATGCATCGACCAATGCGCTGATCAATCATTACCGCCGCATGAGTCATCCGCGCGCGGGCCTATAGACCGCTGTATGGAGTTGATAGCGGGCGATATAGGCGGGACAAAAAGCTGGCTGGCCTGGGTTGCTTTGACAGCCGAGGGGGAAGAGAAATTGCGCTTCGAGAAAGTCTATGTCAGTGCTGACTTTGTGTCAGCCGATGCTTTGTTAAAGCAGTACATTACGGACGCCCAGGTTGAAGCCGAGCCTGAGGCGTTGTGGCTGGCATTGCCTGGCGCTCTGAACGAACAGCGCACGACCCTGACGAACCTGGCGTGGACGGTTGACGCAGCTGAGCTGCAGCAAGCGATGGGGATATCAACGGTTCGTTTCATCAACGACTTTCAGGCTGCAGCAGCCGGCGTGGCGACACTCACAGCACATGACATGATTGTGCTGAATCCACAAGCAGCCGAGTCGGGCGGCGTGCGTGCGATTACCGGTGCAGGAACCGGACTGGGGTTGGCATTCATGATGGCCGATGCCACTGGACGTTATCAAAGCTACCCTACAGAGGGTGGGCATATCGATTTTGCGCCGGGCAATGCACAGCAGCGGCGTTTGTTGGAATACCTGGGAGCAACGTATGCTCATGTGTCGTGGGAACGTGCCGTGTCAGGTTCGGCGATGAATGATTTGTATCGTTTTTGCTGCATTGAACAGGGTCAGGCATTACCCGATGTGACGGTCGAGGGCGCAGCGCTGGTGGCATTGGCTAAAGCGGGAAACAAGATGGCAGAAGCAACGCTCGATTTGTTCATCGATTTGTACGGTGCGTGGGTGGGCAATGTGGCGTTGCTGTATCAACCGCGCGGCGGATTGTTTATCGCGGGCGGCGTGGCCGGGCATTTACAGGCGCGCATGCAGTCGCCGCGTTTTATGGCTGCGGCAACCGACAAGGGCAGGATGCGCAGTGTGGTCGAACGCACACCGATATTTTTGATTACCTGCAACCGAATGGGCGTGCAGGGAGTCATTGCCAGTGCGCGTACCAGCCAAACGTAGTTTTACCGTATTGCATGAATCCAAAAACAGCAGAAACCAGGAGTAGGCATGACGATTTCCAAGGATGAGCAGGCACGACTTTATCGTTATTACACCGAACCGAAATCGGTGACCGAGTTGACTCGCAAGACGCTGGCACTGGTGCTGGCGGGAGGCGAAGGATCACGCTTGAAGGATTTGACCTTATGGCGCGCCAAGCCGGCAGTACCGATTGGGGGCAAATACCGCATCATCGATTTTCCGCTCTCAAATTGTGTCAACTCGGGCATCCGCCGTATCGGTGTGCTCACTCAATACAAATCACATTCGTTGATACGTCACCTGCAGCGTGCGTGGGGATTCATGCGCGCCGAGATTGGTGAGTTTGTGGAAATCCTGCCAGCACAGCAGCGGACCAACAAAAAAGAGTGGTACCAGGGCACGGCCGATGCGCTGTTCCAGAATATCGACATCATGCAGCGCCATCATCCCGAATATGTACTGGTGCTGGGTGGCGATCATGTCTACACCATGGATTACTCGGACATGCTGTTGCATCACGTTGAAACCGGTGCCGATTTCACGGTAGGCAGCGTTGAAGTGCCAGAAGAAGAAGCCCGCGCTTTTGGGGTGATGACGGTAGACGCTGAGATGCGCATTACCCGATTTACCGAAAAGCCTGACAAACCGGATTGCGTCCCGGGCAAGCCGGGTATTGCGCTGGTTTCAACAGGAATCTATGTTTTTTCCAAGGACTTCCTGTACCAGACGCTGATCGAGGATGCAGGGAAAACCGGGTCGAGCCACGACTTCGGCAAGGACATCATCCCCTCCAAGATCGGCCATTCGCGCGCGATAGCCTTTCCTTTCCGCGACCGGGAGGGTCAGCCCTCCTACTGGCGCGATGTCGGGACGCTGGATTCGTATTGGAAAACCAACATGGAGCTGTGTTCGGTTGAGCCCGAGCTCAACCTGTACAACCGCAACTGGCCGATCTGGACCTATCAGCCACAATATCCGCCCGCCAAGTTCATTTTCGACGATGAAGGCCGGCGCGGCGAGGCAATCGATTCGTTGATCGCGGGTGGATGCATCCTGTCGGGCGCGCGGGTCAAACGTTCGGTTCTGTTTTTCGCTACCACGGTGGAAAGCTACAGCAGCGTCAAGGACAGTGTCATCCTTCCCAAGGTCAGCATCGGCAGAAACTGTCGCATCAACCGCACGATTATCGACAAGGGGACGGTTATTCCGGACGGCACAGTGATCGGTGAAAACAGGGAGGACGACGCCAAACGTTTTCATGTCACCCCAGAAGGCATTGTGCTGGTGACCCCAGCCATGCTCGGCCAGAATCTTTACGCGAGGCCACAGAATGACTACAACGGCTAAACCGCTCAACGTGGTGCTGTGCTGGCACATGCACCAGCCGTATTATCGCGAAGGTCTCAAGGGCGCTTATCACCTGCCTTGGGTCTATTTGCACGGTATCAAGGATTACAGTGACATGGCCGCCCACCTGGAACGTTTTCCAGACATGCACGCGGTGGTGAATTTTGCGCCGGTGTTGCTCGAGCAGCTGGATGATTATGCTAAACAGCTCGATGTGCTGTTAAAGCATGGCAAGCCGACCCAGGACCATATGCTGAACCTGCTTTCCGGGATCGAACGCATTCCGTCTGATATCGCCAGTCGCCAGCGCATCGTGCAGGATTGTCAGCGTTGTAATGCGCCCCGCATGATTCATGTTCATCCGCCATTCCACCGCCTGGTGCGCATGGTTGAGTCGGATCAGATTGAAGCGGAGGATCCGCCTGCCTTGCAGACTCATTTGGGGTATTTGTCCGAGCAGTATTTTCTGGATCTGCTGACCTGGTATCACCTGGCCTGGATTGGACATTCACTGAAGAGTTTGCCGCTGGTCAAACGCTTGATGGCGCAGGAGAAAGAGTATTCTGCGGCCGACCGGCACGAGTTGCTTCATCTGATCCAGCATAGTCTGGTCGGATTGATTCCACGCTACCGTGTGCTGGCTGAACGTGGGCAGATCGAGCTGTCGATGACGCCTTACGGCCATCCGATCGTGCCGCTGCTGAACGATTTTGAAAATCTGCGTGATGCGATGCCTGACGTGCCGGTTCCCGAGGCTCAAACCTATCCGGGTGGTGCCGAGCGTTCACGCTGGCATCTTCAGCACGGCGTTGAAGTCTTCGAACATTATTTCGGCAAGAAGCCGGTCGGCGTCTGGTTGTCAGAAGGCGGCGTGAGTGAGGATGCGCTGGCCCAACTGGATGAAATGGGGTTTGCCTGGACCGCTACAGGAGAGGGCGTGTGGCGCAACAGTTGCCGCAAATCGGGCAGCGGAGATGACGAGGTCGAAAACAAACCCGCGCTGTTTTCTCCCGCACTGGTCGATGGTTTCAAGACGCGGGTTTTTTTCCGGGACGACGGACTGTCGGATCTGATTGGATTCAAATACAGCGACTGGCATTCCGCTGATGCCGTGGGCGATTTTGTTCAGCACCTGGAAAACATTGCACGCCTGTTCAGCAAGGATGCGACTCAGCACGTGGTTTCGGTCATTCTCGATGGCGAAAATGCCTGGGAATATTACCCAGACAATGGACATTATTTTCTGGATGCCTTGTATGCAGCGCTGTCGAGCCATCCGACCATCAAGGTCAGCACCTTTGCCGAACAAACCGTGCAGGCACCCACCATTGCCATGAAACGGCTAGCAGCCGGCAGCTGGGTGTATGGCAGCTTTTCAACCTGGATCGGGTCGGAAGACAAGAATGAGGGCTGGGATTATCTGGTTGCTGCAAAAGAGGCTTATGACAGCGTGGTTAAATCCGGAAAATTGAATCCGGAACACTTGATGCAGGCGACCCGTCAACTTGCCGTATGTGAGGGGTCAGACTGGTTCTGGTGGTTTGGCGACTACAACCCATCTGGCAGCGTCAGTGATTTTGAACAGTTGTTTCGAACCCAGTTACGCGAGTTGTATCGCATGCTGGGCGTGGCGCCGCCCGCGCTTCTCGATGTGCCACTGTCGAGCGGCGGTAACTGGGCTGAGAACGCAGGCACCATGCGCAGGAATACTGGATGAATTTCGACACGCATCGTGCGGGTCTGTTACTGCATCCAACCTCATTGCCATCCGGAACGCTGGCCGATGCCGAACGCTGGCTGGATTTTCTGCAGGCATCAGGGATGCAGATCTGGCAGATGCTGCCGCTGGGCCTGCCACTTGGCGGGCTGTCACCTTATCAATGCGCATCAGCATTTGCCGTCAATCCCGCCTTGTTTCCACAGGGACAAGCCACCCGGCCGCGACCGGATATGCGCCGTTTTGCAAGCTGGCATAACACCCAGCGCCATTGGCTCGACGATTACGCCCGTTTCATGATCATCAAGCAGGAACAAGGGGGGGCGGAGTGGACGGATTGGCCCATTCCGCTTCGCGATCGCGAAGCGCACGCCCTGGCCGAGTTCGATGCCGTTCATGCGGTTGCACTCAAGGAAGTGATGGCCGTGCAGTATCGCGCGACGGTGTATTGGCAGGGCTTGCATGCCGAGGCGACGACGCGAGGGATCCAGTTGTTTGGTGACATGCCGATATTTGTTGCGCATGACAGTGCCGACGTATGGGCGCGACGTGATTTGTTCTTGCTGGATGAGAGCGGACACCCCACCGTTGTGGCGGGTGTGCCACCCGATTACTTTTCCGAAACGGGTCAACGTTGGGGCAACCCTCACTACAACTGGGCGGCCATGCAAAAGGATGGTTTTGCCTGGTGGCGTGCGCGCTTGCGTGCACATTTCGAATGGTTTGACCTGGTGCGCATTGACCACTTTCGCGGTTTGGCGGCAGCCTGGACGATCCCGGCCCAAGAGCCCACGGCGATCCATGGCGAATGGGTCACAACCCCCGGCGCGGCATTGTTGCAAGCGATTGCCGACGAAATGGGTGCGTTGCCATTGGTGGCGGAGGACCTGGGCGTCATTACGCCTGATGTCACAGCATTACGCCACCAGTTTGAATTGCCTGGCATGGCGGTGCTGCAATTTGCCTTTGACGACCACGCCGACAATCCACACAAACCCGAGAACGTGCACCCTGATACCGTGTATTACGTTGGCACGCATGACAACGACACCGCACTGGGATGGTGGCGCACGCTGCCTGACCATGCGCAGCATCAAGTGATGCAGCGATTGGGCGGGGTGGATGCCGATGCGGTGCCGGATGCGATGTTGGACACCGTGCTGCACAGCCCCGCCGCACTGGCGGTGTTGACGATGCAGGACGTGCTTCATCTGGGTTCGGAGGCGCGCATGAATACGCCTGGCACAGACAACGGAAACTGGCGCTGGCGATTTGAATGGGAGGCACTGCCGTCCGACTTGGCGCCCCGTTTGCGTGATCAATTACAGAAAGCCCATCGATGCGAGAGATAAGCTCACCCATGAATGCGCCTTTGAAAAAGCCTGTCAGCAGCAATCTGCCCGCAATCAGCCTGCCGGTTCAGCGCGTGCAAAGCGGCACGCACCATGACCCCTTCGAAGTGTTGGGGCCGCATATACAGCCCGATGGCAGCACGCTGATCCGGGCCTTTTTGCCCGCGGCCGAAGCCGTCGAGGTGGCAGGTGGGCGGATGACCCGTTTAGCGGGAACCGACTGTTTCGAGCGGCTACTGCCGCCTGGAACTGTTGTTGAAGCCCATCCCACCTTGCGTTGGCAGGACAAGGGCGCGGGTGACTGGCACCTCAGCCAATGCCCCTACAGCTTTGCCCCGCAACTGGGCGAAATGGATTTGCATTTGTTGGGTGAGGGCCGTCATTTCGAAGCCTGGAAAGTGTTGGGCGCGCGGCTTAAAGCCATCGATGGAGTTGAAGGCTGTTTGTTCGCCGTGTGGGCGCCAGCCGTGCAGCGGGTCAGTGTGATCGGCGATTTCAACGGCTGGGATGGCCGCCGTCATCCGATGCGTTGTCGCGGGACATCAGGCATCTGGGAGCTGTTTATTCCCGGTCTCGATGCGGGCCACGCCTACAAATATGAAATTCTCAGCAGCCACGGCCAGCTGGTGAAAAAAACCGACCCTTATGCGCGGCAGATGTTCTTGCGGCCCGAGACCACCAGTCGTATTGCCGATAACGCTTGCTATGACTGGGGAGATGGCGACTGGATCGCGGCGCGTGCTCACTTTGATTGGCAGCACCAACCCGTCAGTATTTACGAGTTGCATCCAGGCTCCTGGCGCAAGCATGCGAATGGGCGGTTTTATGATTGGGCCGATCTCACAACAGAATTGATTCCTTATGTAACAGATCTGGGCTACACCCACATTCAGTTGATGCCGGTGGCCGAGCATCCACTCGATGCCTCATGGGGCTATCAGGTGTCGGGTTATTACGCACCGTCTGCGCGCTTCGGAACGCCCGATGGTTTTCGCGCGTTTGTCGATGCCTGTCATCAGGCCGGTATCGGTGTCCTGCTTGACTGGGTGCCGGGGCATTTCCCCAAGGATGATTTCGCGCTGGCGCGCTTCACTGGCGAGCCGGTATACGAACACGCCGACCCTCGCCGCGGCGAGCATCAGGACTGGGGCACGCTGGTTTTCGATTTCGGCCGTAACGAGGTGCGCAATTTTCTGGTCGCCAACGCTCTGTACTGGCTGGACGAATTTCACATCGACGGGCTGCGTGTCGATGCGGTCGCATCGATGTTGTATCTGGATTATTCGCGCAAGCATGGCGAATGGCTGCCGAACCAGTATGGCGGGCGCGAGAACATCGAGGCCATCCATTTCCTCCGCGAAATGAATACCGAAGTGCATGGTCGTTTCCCGGGCGTGCTGACCATCGCCGAGGAGTCGACCGCATGGCCGGCAGTTTCACGCCCGGTCGAACTGGGTGGACTGGGCTTTTCAATGAAATGGAACATGGGCTGGATGAACGACAGCCTGGCCTACATCGAAAAGGAGCCGATTTTCCGCAAGTTTCAGCACAATCAGCTGACCTTCAGCCAGATGTATGCATGGACTGAGAACTTCGTCTTGCCGCTGTCGCATGACGAAGTCGTGCACATGAAAAAAAGCATGCTCGACAAGATGCCGGGTGACGCCTGGCAGCGCTTTGCCAATCTGCGGCTGTTCTATGCCTGGCAGTATGCACATCCCGGAAAAAAGCTGCTGTTCATGGGCGGCGAATTTGGCCAGTGGAACGAATGGAGCGAAGTCGATCAGCTCGACTGGGCGCTGCTAGAGTTCCCCGCCCACGACAGTATTCGTACGCTGCTGCGTGATCTCAACCGGCTGTATCGCAATGATCCTGCGTTGCATGCTTTCGACTTTGAACCACGCGGATTTCGATGGATTGATTGTCACGATGCAGACCAGTCGGTACTCAGTTTCATTCGTCAGGGAGGCGATGACTCGGAACCCATGGTGATGCTATTTAATTTCACCCCCGTGCCGCGCCGCGCTTACCGAATTGGTGTGCCATCGGGCACCCCTTGGTGCGAAGTGCTGAATACCGACTCGACGTTTTACGGAGGCAGCAACCTGGGGAATGGCAAGCCGCTGCATCCACAGAACCTGTCATGGATGGGATTCGATCACTCGGTTGAGGTGACGATCCCGCCGCTGGGCGCCATTTTTCTCAAACCCTGTAAATAAAAGATTCAACGAATAAAAACAACGGACACAATAATGAATTGCGGAGCAAAAGAATAAATGAACAGCGGAGCAAAAAAAATACTGTTTGTCGCCAGCGAAGCCTATCCGCTGGTTAAAACCGGCGGGCTGGGCGATGTGGTTTACAGCCTGCCACACGCCTTGCATGCGCGTGGTGCAGACGTCCGTCTGCTGCTGCCGGGTTATCGTGCATTGTTACGCCAACTGGATCAGGTTCGCATACTCGGCTGGCTCGATGTGCGCGGTGCCGAAGGCATTGTGAGTGTGCGCATTCTGGAAACCCGGCATCCTGAATATGCTTTTCCACTGTGGGTGGTGGATTGTCCGAGCCTGTTCGACCGTCCTGGCAATCCCTATGTGGGCGCCAGCGGCCAGGACTGGCCTGATAATGCTGAACGCTTTGCGGTGTTTGCGCGTGTGGCGGCACTTTTGGGACTGGATGCCCTGGATACGGGATGGCAGCCAGAAGTGGTTCACACGCACGACTGGCAGACCGGTCTGGTGGCCGCGTTTCTGGCCGATCAGCCAGCGCGTCCAAAAACCGTGTTCACGATCCATAATCTGGCCTATGGCGGCTATTTTTCGCACGGCGATTTTGTGCGGCTTCAGTTGCCGAGCCACTGGTGGTCACCCGAGAGCGTGGAATTCCACGGCGGGTTTTCCATGCTGAAGGCGGGCATTGTCTATGCCGATGCCGTGACTACGGTGAGCCCCACCTATGCAGCCGAAATATGCACGCCTGAATTCGGCTTCGGCCTCGACGGCCTGCTGCTTTCCTTCAAGCACAAACTGCATGGCATTCTCAATGGAATCGATACCAAAATATGGAATCCATCCACTGATAAACACTTGTCCGCGCAGTATTCATCGAGTCGTATTCTTCCGGGGAAGCGGCGTAACAAACAATCCCTGATCGAGCATTTCCTGCCGCAGGCAGACGATGCCGCCATGCAAGCGCCATTGCTGGGGCAGGTGGGACGGCTGGTTGAACAAAAGGGCATCGATTGGGTGCTGGCTGCGATTCCCGTTTTGTTGGCTGAAACCAATGCCCGTTTTGTGCTGCTGGGAAGTGGCCAAACCATCTACGAGCAGAAGCTCATTCGCCTGGCCAAACAGCATCCGGAGCGCGTATTCGTTGAGATTGGTTATGACGAGCTGCTGGCACACCAGATCGAAGCCGGCGCGGACATGTTCATGATGCCATCGCGCTTCGAACCCTGTGGCTTGAATCAGATGTACAGCCTGAATTACGGCACCCCCCCTATCGTATTCAAGACAGGGGGGTTGGCCGACACCGTGGTCGATGCAGACAAGACCACATTGAAAGATGCCACCGCAAATGGCTTCGTGTTCGAAACGCCGGATGTGGCGTCATTCCTGAACGCGATTCGTCGCGCGCTTGCGCTGTATCAGAAGCCTGCCCAGTGGCGCAAGCTGCAGCAAACCGGCATGCGTCAGTCATTCGACTGGGCGGATAGCGCCGGCCATTACCTGGCTTTGTATTCCACTTCAATCAGCGAGGATAGCCATGTCATCCACACCCATTAGTTCTCAGTGTGCAGTTTCATTTCCCATGGATTCGCTGCCAAATAGCGCCGATGAAATCGGCGAGGATATAGAGCGTTATCGGTTCTACCATATGGGCCGCTTGCAGGCGTGCCCACCGGTCTATACCTATCAGGCACTGGCCTGGACTCTGCGTGATCGCCTCATGTCGGACTGGATGAATTCTTATGCGGCACGCGATCGGCCAGGCAAGCGGCGTGCGTACTATTTGTCGCTCGAGTTCCTGATCGGCCGTGCGCTATCCAACCATGTGTTGAACCTCGGACTGGACGAACCCGTGCGCGACGCGCTGCAACGATTCGGCCATGATATGGAAAGCCTTGCCGATGAAGAGCTCGATGCCGGGTTGGGCAATGGCGGTCTGGGTCGGTTGGCAGCGTGTTTCATGGACAGTTGCGCCACGCTGGATTTGCCGGTGATGGGCTATGGCCTGCATTACGAGTACGGAATGTTTCGCCAGCGCATCGAAAATGGTTACCAAATGGAAGACACGGATCACTGGCTGCGTGACGGCAACCCGTGGGAAGTCGAACGCCCCGAATTCACCTGCAGGGTGCCTTTCGGCGGCCACACTGAGCACTTTCGCGACAAGGAAGGAATCGGGCGTGCACGCTGGGCCGGCACCAATGATGTGCTGGCGATTCCGTTTGATATGCCGATATCGGGTTATCGAAACCATGCAGTGAATACGTTGCGACTATGGAAAGCCGCAGCGACAGACGAATTCAACCTGGATGAATTCAACGCAGGTAGCTACACCGAGGCAGTACAGGAAAAAAATCACGCCGAACACATTTCGATGGTGCTGTATCCCAACGACAGCAGTGAAAGCGGCAAAGTGCTCCGACTACGCCAGCAGTATTTTCTGGCCTCGGCCAGTTTGCAGGATGCGATGCGGCAATGGCGTTCAGCCGGCAATACCGATCTGCTTCTGTTTGCCGAACAAAATGTATTCCAGATGAACGACACCCATCCCACCATCGCGGTGGCTGAGCTGATGCGGTTGCTGCTCGACGAGCACAGGCTGGTTTGGGATCAGGCCTGGGCGATTACTACACGCTGCATGGCGTATACCAATCACACACTATTGCCCGAAGCGCTGGAGCGCTGGCCGGTTGCACTTTTCGAGCGCCTGTTGCCACGCCCACTGGAAATCATTTACGAAATCAACGCTCGATTCCTGCGTGAGGTGTCGATGAAATGGCCCGGCGATATGGGTCGTCAGCGTCGCATGTCGATCATCGAAGAGGGTGGGGAACGCCAGGTGCGCATGGCATGGCTGGCTATCGTTGGCAGCTTTTCAGTCAATGGCGTTGCCGCATTGCATTCACGCTTGCTGAAAGAAGGGCTGTTCCGCGACTTTGTCGATTTGTGGCCGGACAAATTCAACAACAAGACCAACGGCGTTACCCCGCGTCGTTGGGTAGCGCATGCCAATCCCGGCATGAGTACACTGATCACCAGCAAGATCGGGGATGGCTGGATTGCCGACCTGAGCCAACTGGAAAAGCTCAAGCCGCTGGCCGCGCTTGAAAATACCGAATTTCACGCACAGTGGCACGCGTCTAAACGGGCGAACAAAGTCCGTCTTGCCGAACTGGTCAAAAACAAGTGCGGCGTGGAATTCAATCCGGACGCCTTGTTTGATGTTCAGGTTAAACGCATCCACGAATACAAGCGCCAACTGCTGAACGTGCTGCACGTGATCCATCTCTACAATCGCATCAAGAATGGACAATTGGAAGGCTGGGCAGACCGTTGTGTGCTGATTGGCGGCAAGGCTGCACCGGGTTATGTAATTGCCAAGCGCATCATCAAGCTGATCAATAGCGTAGCCGATGTCATCAATAATGACCCAGCGGTCAATGGTCGCTTGAAGGTGGCTTTTTTGCCCAACTACCGTGTGACGAGCATGGAAATCATCGCACCCGCAACGGACTTGTCGGAGCAGATATCGACTGCCGGAAAAGAAGCGTCAGGCACCGGCAACATGAAATTCATGATGAATGGCGCCATCACGATAGGGACCTACGATGGTGCCAACATTGAAATTCTCGATGCGGTGGGGGCGGATAACTTCTATCTGTTCGGTCTTCGGGCAGAAGAGGTCGAGGCATTGCGCCCGAACTATCAGCCGCAGTCTTACGTGGAAAATGATCCGGCGTTGCGCGAAGTGATCGAGCTCCTGTCTTCTGGGCACTTTAATTCGTGTGAGCCGGGGATCTTCGACATGATCCTTGATGCGCTATTGAGCCCGCATGACCCGTGGATGGTACTGGCCGATTTTGGCAGCTACGTCGAAGCGCAGGATAAAGTGGCGCAGGCCTGGCAGGACAATGCAAACTGGACGCGCATGAGCATACTCAACACCGCGTCGAGCGGGTTTTTTTCCACCGACCGGACCATGCGGGAATACAACGCCGAAATCTGGAAGTTGACCTAGGCTGATTTGCCTGACAGTTACGCGGAAATGGGGTTTTGGATCGCAGTGTGGGATCGGCACGGATGCGTTGCGTAATATCAATGCGCAGTTTATTGAGAATGCCCCCATTAATCCTGGCATCCAGGCACTTCGCCATCTAAGACCCGCTGACATGCTTTCGGCCTATATTCCTACGCGGATATACAAGCTCCGCTGACTGTATCGTACCGGCCCCTTCCCCACAATTCATACTATAGGCTCAGTCATTGACTGACTACCTGTCACGGCCGGCATCCGCTTGGCGTGTACGTACAGATAGGGGAATAAAAATGAAATCCAGCACATCACATCCCGATATCCAGGGCGAGGATGATTATGTTTCTGCAGAAAAATATAACCAGAAATATAACCAGAAATATAACCAGAAATATAACCAGAAAATGCGTGCTTTCGATGACTCGGGCAAGGTCGAAGAGGCGGCCAATGATCCAACTTCGAGTGACGCATACGAGGACGCCGCCTTACGTATGGATGAAGCCAAATTACGTGCTCACACCAAAGCAATGAGGGGCAGAATGGAAATTTGCCTGGACGCGACAAGCCGACCAATCCAGGTAACGATTACGAGGGCGCCGCCATGCGAAAGGGCGAAGCCAAAGTCCGTGATCACGCCAATGCACTGAGGTCAGAATGGCACTGAGGAAAAATTGGAAATTTGACTGAGTTCACCCATTTTCCACGGATATTTTTGAAACCAGACTACTCCGGGGTTTTGTTGGGCGGCAGGTTTACGCTGCCTGCACTGGAATCTCTTGGCGTGTGTCCAGAATACAGTTTCCTTCGCCTATGTAAACCAGTTCCGGTGCATAGCGCGCCAGCTCCAGTTCGTTGTAGATCGCGTAGGTGGCGATGATTACAAGGTCGCCGGGATTGGCCTTGTGCGCGGCCGCTCCGTTGACCGAAATCATGCCCGACCCGCGTGTTGCACGGATGGCATAGGTGGTGAAGCGCTCACCGTTGGTGACGTTGTAAATCTGGATCTGCTCGTATTCGTGGATATTTGCAGCGTCCAGCAGGGCTTCATCAATGGCACACGAGCCTTCGTAGTGCAGCTCGGAATGAGTGACGGTTGCCCGATGAAGCTTGGACTTGAGCATCGTTCTTTGCATGACGGTGCCCTCACGAAAAATGGACTCCCATTATAAAACTTCAGGGCTAATTACCCAACAGGGAAAAATCAATGTTGTCGATCAGCCGGGTTGTGCCCAGCCAGGCCGCGCCCAGGACTACAAGCCGGGTGCTGCCGGATGTGGGCGCCTGCAGGGTGGCGGCGTCGCGCAGCGCAACATAATCAACGCGCCAACCTGCCATTTTCAGCTGACGGCTGGCGGTGGTGCACAAAGCCTGAAAATCACGTTCACCCGCCTGAATAGCGCTAACGATGGCAGCAAGTTGGCTCTGCAGTTGGGCGGCCTGGAGCCGTTCGGACTCACTGAGATACCCATTGCGTGAACTCATCGCCAGCCCGCTGGCCTCGCGCAGGGTTTCACCCGCCAAAATTTCGATTGGGAGGTTGAACTGCCGAACCAGTTCGCGGATGACCTGCAACTGCTGGAAGTCTTTTTTACCGAACACGGCAGTTTTGGGTTGAACCAAATTGAACAGCTTCAACACTACGGTGGCCACACCGGTGAAATGGCCCGGGCGGAAGGCGCCGCACAAATCCTGTGTCAGGCTGTCAGGCGGGCGGGCGGTGAAGGTCTGCGGCACGGGGTAGACCTCGGCGACATCGGGCGCGAACACCATGTCGCAGCCTGCTGCCTCCAGCCGCGCACAGTCGGCATCCAGCGTGTGCGGATAACGCTCAAAGTCCTCTCCAGCGCCAAACTGCAGCGGGTTGACAAAGATGCTGGCGACGACGGGGTCGCCGTGCTGTTTTGCCAGTTCAACCAGCGAGATGTGGCCCGCATGGAGATTGCCCATGGTGGGGACAAACGTGATGTTTTCTTGTCCGGAGAGGGCGGCACGTAACTCGGCTACGGTGTGATAAAGCTGCATCAGAATGCGTGATCGGCGGTCGGGAAATGTCCGTTTTTAACGGCGGTGACGTAAGCGCGAGTCGCAGCTTCAATACTATCGGTGCCGGCGAGAAAGTTCTTCGAGAACTTGGGCGCGTGGGGGTATATCCCCAGCATGTCATACAGCACCAGCACCTGGCCGGAACAGGCAGCGCCGGCGCCTATCCCGATGGTGGGGATGGCCAGCGCGTCGGTGACGGCTTTTGCCACGGTTGCGGGCACCATTTCCAGCACGATCAACCCGGCACCGGCAGATTCCAGAGCACGTGCGTCAGCCACTAACTGCGCTGCGGCGGCATCCTCGCGACCCTGCACCTTGTAGCCGCCTAGCTGGTTGACCGATTGCGGCAACAAACCGATGTGTGTACAAACCGGGATGCCGCGCTGGGTGAGAAAGGCCACTGTGTCGACCATGACCGCACCGCCTTCGAGCTTGACCATGTGCGCGCCTGCCGCCATCAAGCGTGCCGCAGAGGTGTAGGCGCGCTCGGGCGAAGGCTGGTAGCTGCCAAATGGCAGGTCGGCGACGATGAAGGCGCGTTCGGTACCTGCCGCCACGCAGCGCGTGTGATAGGTCATTTCGGCCAGCTTGACCGGCAGCGTTGAGCTGTGGCCCTGGATCACCATGCCGAGCGAGTCGCCGATCAGCAGTACGTCGACTTCGGCCGCATCGAGCACGCGGGCAAAGCTGGCGTCATAGCAGGTGAGCACGGCGATTTTCTCGTCGCGCTCGCGCATAGCCTTGAGTGTGGAAAGCGTAATGGCCATCGTGGTGAAAGCGCGCCTAGGCAGCGCGGCTGAAAAATTCGCGCGGGCCGCGCATTTTTGTCATGCGTTCCAGCAGCAACTCGAAGTCATCATCGCTCTCGGCGAAGTTGAGATTGCTGGTATTGATGATCAGCAGTGGCGACGCATCGTAGCGGTGGAAAAACTCACTATAGCTGTTGGCCAGGCGTTGCAAATAACCCGCGTCCATGCCGCGCTCGAACTCCACTCCACGCCGGTTGACGCGTTCCTGCAGCGCGTCGATGGGCGCTTGCAGGTAAATCACCAGGTCGGGCGTGGGGGCTTGTACGGTCAGGTCGGCATACACTTTTTGGTACAACTCGGATTCGTCGTCGTCCAGATTCAGGCGTGCGAACAGCATGTCCTTGTCGATCAGGAAGTCGGATACGGTGCCGGCACGAAACAAATCCCCCTGCGCCAGCTCGCGTATTTGACGTGAACGCTCGAACAGGAAATGCAGCTGCGTGGGTAACGCGTAGCGCTTGGGCTCCTGATAAAAGCGGGGCAGGAACGGGTTATCGCTGGCGTTTTCCAGCAGAGTGTCGGCACTCAGGCGTTCGGCCAGCTTGTGGGTGAGGCTGGTTTTCCCCGCACCAATTGGGCCTTCTACAACGACGTAACGGTAACGGTTAAGACTCATGCGTTGACGGCCGCAGCAGGCGGTGGGAGGACGGTAATGGGTTGGTCGGCACAGGCGGCAAGCCAGTCGGCAGCTGGGCCGCGTCCCGGAATAACAGTGTCGGGCGCGATCTCAAGCAAAGGCAGCAGCACAAAGCCGCGTTCACACATGCGTGGGTGTGGCAGCGTGAGGGCCGCTTCATGGAAATGCGCGTCTCCATACAGCAGCAGATCAAGATCCAGGGTGCGCGGGGCATTGCGAAAGCTGCGCTCGCGGCCATGGCGGTGTTCGATGTCGAGCAATGCGTCCAGCAGTGCGCGCGGCGCGAGGGTGGTTTCCACCTGCGCGACGGCGTTGATGAAGTCGGGCTGGTCAACGTAACCCACGGGTGCCGAGGCATACAACGAAGAATGTGCAGTCAAACGGGTGCCGGGCAGGCGGTCGAGCTCGGCCAGCGCATATTCAACCTGCGCGGCAGGGTCGTTAAGAT
>JAGXGP010000036.1 GCA_024636775.1 Hydrogenophilales bacterium | reverse complement strand
GTGCTGCATCTGCTGGGGGAGTAGGGCAGCTGTGGCATACTCGCGCAATTCTTCTAGTGAGCTTTGCTTTGCTGCCCTTTGAACTTCAGATAGGCCTGCGCTACACCCACGCCAAGCGCAGCAACCATTTCATTTCCTTTATTTCCATAGCCTCGATGGCTGGCATCGCACTGGGTGTGATGGCACTGATTGTGGTGTTGAGCGTGATGAATGGCTTTCAGGAAGAATTGCGTACCCGCATTCTTGGTGTGGCTGCGCATCTGGAAATCAGCGGCCCGGCCGACCGGCTGGCCGACTGGCCCAGCGTGCTGGCGCAAGCAAAACAGAACAAAAGCGTGATGTCGGGTGCGCCGTTTGTCAATTCGCAGGGCATGCTCGCCAATGGCGACTCGGTACGCGGCGCAGTCATTCGCGGCATTCAGCCAGAACTGGAAAACCGGGTGGCCGACTTCGCGCAACACATGAAATCGGGCAAGCTGACCGATCTCAAACCCGGCGAGTTCGGCATCATCCTGGGGGGAGAGTTGGCACGTGTGCTGAACGTTTTCCCCGGCGATAAGGTAGTGTTGCTGAGCCCGCAAGGCAACATCACCCCGGCTGGTGTGATGCCGCGTGTCAAGCAATTCACCGTCACCGGCATCTTTGAAGCCGGCATGTTCGAATATGACTCCGGCCTTGCGCTGATCAATCTGCAGGATGCACAAAAGCTGTTGCGTTTGGGCGATGACGTGTCGGGCGTGCGCCTGAAACTCGACGATTTATTCCGGGCGCCGTTCGTGACACGTGAATTGTCGCAAAGTCTCAACGGTCTGTTTTACATCACGGATTGGACGCAAAGCCATGCCAATTTCTTTCGGGCCGTGGCGATCGAAAAACGCATGATGTTCCTGATCCTGCTGCTGATCGTTGCTGTGGCAGCCTTTAATATTGTTTCAACGCTGGTGATGGCCGTCACCGACAAACAGTCCGATATCGCCATTCTGCGCACACTTGGTGCCAGACCCGGCTCGATCATGGCCATCTTCATGGTTCAGGGTGCATTCATCGGGGTGTTTGGCACCTTGCTGGGGGTGATGAGCGGGGTGTTGCTTGCGCTGAATCTCGAGACTGTCGTGCCCATCATCGAGCGCATGGCCGGTATGGATCTGTTCCCGGCCGAGGTGTATTACATCAATGAGTTGCCGTCCAAACTGGTGTGGAGCGACGTCGGTGCGATTGCCGGCATTTCGTTGCTGATAAGCTTGCTTGCAACCTTGTATCCCAGCTGGGCTGCATCGCGTATCAATCCGGCCGAGGCACTGCGCTATGAGTGAGATCGTGCTGCGCTGTGCCGGCTTGAGCAAAACTTTTCGCCAGGGTAAAAATGACGTGCCGGTTCTGACTGGCGTCAATCTGGAAGTGCGCGCCGGCGAATCGCTTGCGATTGTCGGGGCTTCAGGTTCGGGCAAAAGTACGCTGCTGCATCTGCTGGGTGGGCTCGATTCGCCCACTGCTGGGCAGGTTGAACTGCTGGAACGTAATCCTTTTGCCATATCCGAAGCAGCGCGTTGTGAACTCCGCAACACGGCCCTGGGTTTCGTCTACCAGTTTCATCACCTGCTGCCTGAGTTTACGGCGCTGGAAAATGCAGCCATGCCGCTGACTATCCGACGGCTGGATAAAGGCCAGGCCATGGCCCGCGCGGCAGAGGTGTTGAACGAAGTGGGTTTGGGGCATCGGCTGACTCATCGCCCGGGTGAACTTTCGGGCGGTGAGCGTCAGCGCGTAGCAATCGCACGTGCGCTGGTCACCCAGCCAGCCTGTATCCTGGCCGACGAACCTACCGGTAATCTCGATCGCCACACTGCCAATGCCGTGTTTGATTTGATGCGTGAGCTCAACCAAAAACACAACACCAGTCTGATAGTCGTCACCCACGACATCGATCTGGCTGCCCGTATGGACCGGCAGTTGCGGCTGGTGGACGGAATCTTGCAACCCGTCTAATTGCGCTGCGCGATGCGGATTGCTCTCATCGCGTTCTGTTTGGGTGTGTGGTTATTGCAGCAACAGGCAGCATTGCCATCAGCGCGATGGTTGTGGTTGTTGCCGCTGTTGTCTGCAGGACTGCTGGTCCCTCGTTCTTCTTCCCTTTTTACTGAAACCGTTCGCCGCCTTGGCATCGCACTGCTTTGCGCTGCATTGGGATTTGCGTGGGCGGCGTGGCGAGCCGATCTGCGGCTGGCGGATCGATTGCCTGACCATTGGCAGGGCATCGACATCATCGTGATTGGCGTGATAAATGATTTACCGCAGTCCAATTCACGGGGCGAACGGTTCATGCTGGATGTCGAGCGGGTCATTACATCCAATGCCCCCAACCTTAAACGCATACAACTCACACGCTACTGGCCCCGGAAGGGCGAACGCATTTCAACCGTGCGCGCGGGGGAGCGCTGGCAATTTACCGTCCGGCTGAAACGTCCTTATGGCACCCACAACCCCCATGGCTTTGATCTCGAAGCCTGGATGCTGGAGCGCGGCATCGCCGGCTCGGGATACGTTCGTGACACCCCCCAGCCCCAGCGTATCGACACAGAGGCTGCCTCACCTGCCGCATGGGTTGCCGCAACGCGTGCGGGAATTCGCGAGCGGATTGTCTCCACACTGGGCGATGCGCCTTATGCGGGTGTGATCGCGGCATTGGTGATCGGTGACCAGCGCAGCATTCCGCACGACCAATGGCGAGCCTTCACCCGTACCGGTGTAAACCATCTCCTGAGTATTTCAGGCTTGCACGTCACCATGATTGCGGCGCTCGCTGGGTGGATGGTGGCCTTCGGCTGGCGGCGGTGGCCGCGCGCGGCGGAGCGCTTGCCGGCACGCCAGGCGGGGCTCCTGGCCGCCGTGCTGGCCGCATGTGCGTATGCAGTTCTGGCGGGGTTCCAGGTGCCGGCGCAGCGAACGTTATTCATGCTGGCCGTGTTGGCGCTGGCGTTTTGGGGGCGACGCGAGCCGCGCCCCTTTTCGGCGCTGGTATGGGCGTTGTTTGCCGTGTTGCTGATCGATCCCTGGGCGGTGTTGTCGGCTGGCTTCTGGTTGTCGTTTGGCGCGATGGCGGTCATCTTGTGGGTGACATTCGGCCGTGTGGCGATGCCTGACAAACTGCGCGGCTGGGTCACAGTACAGGCAGCGGTGACACTGGCGCTTGCGCCTGCCTTGCTATTGCTGTTCCAGCAGGTGTCCATCGTGTCGCCACTGGCCAATGCTGTAGCGATACCAGCGGTGAGCTGGCTGGTTACCCCACTGGCATTGTTAGGCGTTGTCGTGCCGTCGTTGTGGTACGTGGCGGCGTGGATAATGGACTGGCTGGGTCAAGGGCTGGTATGGGCCAGTACGCTGTCCTGGGCGGTGGCCGCACGGCCTGCACCTGATGGCTGGGCGACGTTGTTGGCGGTGGTGGGCACGGTCTGGTTGCTGCTACCGCGTGGCTTTCCATTAAGGGTGCTGGGTGCGCTGCTTTGGCTACCAATCGTGTTTCCGCCGCTATCCACTATAGCGCCCAACAGTTTTCAGGCTGACGTGATCGACGTTGGTCAGGGCACCGCTATCGTGATTCGCACCGCGAATCACGTGCTGCTCTACGATACCGGCGCCGCGTTTGCCGACAGCGATTCGGGTGAACGCATCATCGTGCCGTACCTGCGTGCTTCTGGTGTTGGGGAATTGTCTGGCATCGTGGTCTCTCACGACGACAATGACCACAGCGGCGGCCTGCAATCGGTGCTGCGCGATATTCCAACCGGTTGGCTGTTGCACGGATTACCTGCGACGAGTCCCTTGCTGGTGTCTGCCCCACAACCCCGTCATTGTTATCGCGGCCAACAGTGGCAGTGGGACGGCGTCCACTTCGAGATTCTGAACCCACCAGCCAAAGCCTATGCCGAGTCTGGCCGTCGCGACAACGATTTTAGCTGCGTGCTCAAGGTCAGTCGGGGTAAACAGAGCCTGCTGATCACAGGGGATGCCGAACGCCGCGGCGAACTCGAGTTAATGGAATCCGGCGCCAACTTGTTTGCTACGGTGCTGGTGGCTGGACACCATGGCAGCCGCACCTCGTCGCTGGCCGAGTTCATCGAACAGGTGCGCCCGAGCGTGGGGGTATTCACCGTGGGCTACCGTAATCGTTTCAACCATCCGCATCCGCAGGTGGTGGCGCGCTACCGCGAGGTGAATGCCCGCATTCTGCGCAGCGACACAGGTGGATTGATCAAGTTGTCGTTTGGCGAGGCAGGAATAACGGCCTCGGAATATCATCCGTCACACCGTCGCTATTGGCGGGGCAAAACTCTGTAAATATCGAAAAGCTTTGTTGCACCACAGGATTTCACAGCGGAATGAGAAAGTCAGCTCGAAACATGTAGGTCAGCAGCCGGCCAGTAGCAGACATTGGCCAATGTCCGCAACCTGGAAGGCAATTTGCGTAACCTATTCGAATAGCAATGGGCCTTCGTGGGCAGAAGGCGTCTCCGCTGCAGATAGTCTCTCTTGGGATTAAGTCGTCCACACATGATTTGCAAAGCAGAGACCACACAATCTACAGTCGCCTCCGGACTTTTCATTAAGGCGATGCGCTAATTCAAGCGGTACCTCAAAGTTTCGATGGTTGCGCCCAACTGTGCAAAACAGATGCAAAGGATTGCGGTTTTGGCGTTACTCCCTTAGCTTTTTTCCAATCCAGTAAATTAGTCGTCCGTAACACCAAAAGCCATTGAACGGTACCAAAAGATGCTTAGCAAACTCGCCGACGTAGTTTGAGAGATGCTGCACGGCTCACCAAAACAACCTGCGACAAATTTCCCCAGTTGACGAAGCCCCACACCAAGCTGAATAATAAACTGTGCCAGTAGACACTCGATCTTAGAAGAATTCGGCATTCTGGAATGGAGCCTCGATATCAGGGTGTTCGATAACTCAAAATTCAAAGGAGGGTCAGGTGAAAACGCTCATGACTATCAGATGCTTGTCTTTCACTATTCTGGTCATATGCACATTGGTAGGGCATGGCGGTGAGGCAAAAGCCCAAGACCCAGTCGCACCAGGTCTGGAGACAAACGGATGTGGCGCTAAAAATGGGTGGAGCAGCAAGCTGGTGCCAAATGGCACATTTTTGAGTAAGTGTGAATTCAAGTCAGCGTGCGACAAACATGACCGTTGCTACTCCCGATGCTTGGAGAAAGGTAATCTTTACGGTAAGCCAGAGTGCAAGGATGCTCGCGGCAGCTTGGCGAAAGAAAGTCGAAGGAAGATTTGCGATGTTGCTCTTCAAGCGGACATCCTGACGGGTAACTCCGGCAAGCCAGCATGTTCCTTTTATTCAGCGTTCTATCGCTGGGCAGTCCAAACCTTTGGCGAGGGGAATTTCAGTGGTATTGGAGAAGGCGCCCTGACGGTCATTCGATCATTCTTGCTGTACGGACAAGAAAACCCGGGGAAATACACAGCAGAAGACATCGACGCCTTAAGTGCTGCAATTACAAGCCGCCCGACAGTGTCCAATGAAATTTATTCGGCAGAATTCGACAAGTACACGGGGAAGTTCAAACTTTGGTCCAGTCTGAACGGAGAAAAACAGGTCGTTATCCAGATTCCAAGGGACGGTACCTAAAATGAGCCGCTTGAAGTTCCTTTTTCTGACACTCTCTCTCCTCTTCATTCGGCCTTGCTTTGCGCTCCCCGCTGATACTGACTATCACGCCCAAGCCCGAGATGAAATATCCTGGCTGTGGGAAAAGCTCAAAACGGTAATGAATGAGAGGGAGTTAGCTAAAGCCAACGTCATCCAACTCAAGTACCTCACGTCCGAATTGGATCCAACGCGCATCCGCGCTACAGAATCCGGCCAAATCGAATTCTCCTTTGGAGCCCACGTGGTAGTAAATGAAGCCTGCACGATGTCTGAGTACGTCCGGCTTATGCCGGCGGGAGGCATCAACAAACTACATCTATTGGGCGGGTACAACTCGTATCTTGCTGAAGCCAGGTCATTTGGAGCTTTTTTTCTTGATGCCAAGTCGTACCTGGCGATGGCCGACGGCAAAAAGGATTACTCCCAGCTGCACAAACAGGTTGATGACGGCATAGAGCTTCCCGCCTGCCGATCGAGTGTGCTGCTGTTTTTGATGGCGCATGAATTTGCGCACATCCAGGCCGGCGACCCCGTCAAAATGAAAACACTTCCGGCTGACAAGATTAACGACCTGGAAAGCGACGCGGACCTCGTAGCCTATGACTTGATGTCCCGGTTAAGAGCTTTTCCAGCAGTCGGAAATATTCAATTTTTTGGGGTCTTCAATAAGATGATGCATGAGCCGGCCGTCACGGAATATTCTTCGTTCGACCATCCGCTTCCTTACGATCGGATGATTGCAGGGGCCAATTTTGCTGCAGACTTTTTGAACAAATCACGCGGAGAAATTAATGCACAGTTTCCGTCAATTGACGTTGACAAAGTGATAGGTGCCTTCAAGGCGCTTGGTGAGCAGATTGGCAAAGATAAGAAAGTTCAGGAGAAGTTTGAATCGACCTCAGGCGAAAATGATGGTCTGCTTAGTTTTGCGGTTAATGACATCACTTATGCCATTCGCGTACCTCACTTATACCTTGTAGGTGGGCACGGAATCGAGGTGGATGTAGCGATGGCAAGGGTGCTCTATGAACGAGCTACCAAGGTAATTCCAGCAACTTACTACTATCAACGTGCTGAGGCCAATTACGGCGCAGGGAACGCATGGAGCACTGGTGCAAACCCGGACTTCATGCGTGCTTGTACATTCATCAAACGCGCTCATGAAATGCGCTATCTGCCCGGCAGAAAGCGACTGGTCGAGTTAGTTAATGTTGGAAAGTGTAAGTACGACTGATTGACAGGCGGTTAGAACCGAACTAACCACTGCAATTCTGCCGCTAGCCAGGGGGATACGCCTAGAAGTAAATGTCAGCTATGGCGCCTTCAATTCGAGGCCATCTATTTCCGCTTTGGGTCGAGAACTGAAGTTTGAAATCCTTATCGACTGATCCTGTCTGTCAGATATAGTCTGAACTTCGCCGCCTGACATTTTCCCTTCGCGCTTAAAGCGCACCACTATGCATTTTAGAGAATGAACGAAACTGTCCGCCCCCGCTGTTTTGACGCCACCGATCTGGAAATAGCTCGGCAGGCGTTGGCCCGCGTGTTGCCGGTGGCGGAAAACGATCTCCCCTGGCGCGCGCTGGCTTATGCGCACGAGGAACTCGGCAGCAGCATCGCTTTTTCTCACAGTGTTGGCACGGCGTTGATTGTGGCCGAACTGCGGGTGGGGGCAGATGCGGTAGCGGCCGCCTTGTTGCATGCCTGTCTGAATGATGCGCCTGAGTTCGAGGCCGACTTTGGCAATGCGGCCCGCCTGGCACGAGGTGTGGCAGCCATGTCGCGGATCGAATTGCTGGCCACCAGTGCGACAGACAAACGCATCGATCAGCACGCTCAGCTTGAGGCCTTGCGCCAGATGGTGCTGGCGATGGTGGAGGATATTCGCGTGGTACTGGTGAAACTGGCCGAACGCACGCATGCCTTGCGCTGTGCCGTGAATGAAGATGCAGAGATGCGTGAAGCGCTGGGGCAGCAGGCACGCGAACTGTTCTCCCCGCTGGCGAATCGCCTTGGGGTTTGGCAGATCAAATGGGAAATGGAGGACTGGGCGTTTCGTTATCTGGAGCCCGACACCTATAAAACCATCGCGGCGAAACTGGATGAAAAACGCGTGAGCCGAGAAGCCTATATCCGCGGCATTATCGAGCGGCTGCAAGCCGAACTTGCCTTGCATGGCATCGAAGCTGAGGTGAGTGGTCGCCCCAAACATATTGCCAGCATCGTCAACAAGATGCGGCGCAAGAAGCTGGGCTTTGAGCAGTTGTATGACATCCGGGCGGTGCGCGTGCTGGTCCGGCATGAAATCGATTGCTACACCGTGCTGGGACTTGCGCACAATTTGTGGCAGCCAATACCGGGCGAGTTCGACGATTACATCTCGCAACCGAAAAGCAATGACTACCGCTCGTTGCATACGGCGGTGATCGGGCCGGAAGATCGCGCGGTTGAAATCCAGATCCGCACCTTTGACATGCACCACCATGCTGAGCTCGGGGTGGCCGCACACTGGCGCTACAAGGAAGGCGGTCGTCAGGATGCGCAATACGAGGAAAAGATCGCGTGGCTGCGACGCATTCTGGAATGGAAGGATGACGTTGCCGACAGCAGCGAATTCACCGAGCAATTCAAGACCGAGCTGTTTCACGATCAGGTCTATGTGCTGACCCCGCAGGGTCGGGTGGTGTCGCTGGATCGCGGTGCGACGCCGGTGGATTTCGCCTACGCGCTGCATACCGATCTGGGGCACCGCTGCCGGGGCGCCAAGATCAACGGCGCGATGGTGCCCTTGCACACCGTGCTGGAAAACGGACAGCAAGTTGAAATCGTTGCGGCCAAGGAAGGTGAGCCGAGTCGCGACTGGCTCAATACGGCGTTGGGTTATCTGGCTACGCATCGAGCGCGCTCCAAGGTGCGTGCGTGGTTTCGCCAGCGCGATGTGGGCGAGCAGGTGAGCTTGGGTCGCATGCTGCTGGATAAAGAACTCAAGCGTCTGGGTGTGGTCGGGATGAACCATGAAAAGCTCGCGCAGCGGCTCAAGTTCAACAAGCTGGACGAGTTTCTGGCAGCGTTGGGTCGGGGGGATGTGGGCCACCGCGATCTGGTCAACGGCCTGCAGGAACCAGGTAAGCCGGAACCTGCGCTTGTTCCCACCGCCAAGCCTCGTGCACGCGCCAAAACCGGCAACCCGGTGACGATTCCGGGGCTGGGCGATGTGCCGCTGACGCTGGCACGCTGCTGCAAACCGCAGCCGCCGGAGGACATCGTGGCCTACACCACAGTCGGGCGAGGCGTGATGGTGCATCGCAGCGATTGCGCTTCACTCCGGCGCGGCAACCCTGCCCGTGCTATGCCCGCCGACTGGGTACTTGACGCAGGTGCCGCGTTTGAAGTGAATATTGATTTGAAAGCATTTGATCGTCAGGGGCTGTTGCGGGATATTTCTGACGTCATCGCCAAGGACAAGCTGGACGTATTGCGGGTCAACACCGAGAGCCGTGATGAGTTTGCATATATGCAACTCACCGTGCGCATCAAGGAATTGCAGCAGTTGGCCCGGTTGCTGGCGCGCCTGCAGCATGTACAAAACGTGATCGAAGTTAAACGGAGTTAAGGTTGGAACCAGAAGAAAACTTAATTCCTGATAGGCCGCTCAGACCCTGGTGGCGTAACTGGAAGGTGATGCTACCGCTGTGGCTGGTGATGGGCGGTCTGGTGTGGCTGGGGCTTTATCTTAACGTCGACCGCAGTGTGATTGCGGGCAGCGTGCTGGCAGTGGGACTGATCTCGAATGCGTTTGCCTGGCTGTTGGGAATCATTGCGCTGGTGCCGATCATAGGCCCGGTTATCGTCAAGGTACTGTCGATCGGTTTTATCTGGCTGCTCAATGCGGTGGGTTATCTTGTGTCCTACATTGCTATCCGCCGAGGCTACTCCAAGGATGTCCTGACTTATCGTGGTCTGACCGTAGCGATCATCATCGGTATCGTCATTGGCTTTGTGCTGGGCAAGCTGATCTAGATGTTGGCGTCGGTTTTCAGGAGATCTTGCGCCAACTGTTGCAGACCCTTTGCGGACAAGTCAGTCGTGGCAATACTGAGATCTGTGGGGGCCGACGCATAGTTTGTAGCGAGTGATTTGAGATAGGCCGGATCGTAATGTTGTTCCAGCAGGGTTGAAACCAGTTGATCCCACGCCTTTGTGTTTGCCATTTCATGCCAGGCTGAGACCGTTTCGCTGCCGCGGAGCGGAATCAGGTGCGCAAGCAGATTGTTGATGGTTTCGGGATTGTGCAGAAAATGCGCATAGTCCTCGGTGAGCAACTTGACGCGTGCTTCCATCGGTACCTCCAGACGAACGCAGGCGCTTGCGCGCATGGCCGTGATCAAGGTTTCAGGCACACGCAAGGCGCCGATTTTCTTGCTTTCGGACTCCACATATACCGTGCGCTTGGGGTCGAAGCGGGAAAGCGCAAACCAGATGGCGCTTTCGAAGCTTTTCTGAGGAGGCTGGGGCTGATCTGGTAGGGCGCCAAGCAAAGAACCACGGTGAGCAGCGAGCACTTCAAGGTCCAGCACTTGAGCACCCGCCTTCTCCAGTTCCAGCAGCAGGCGGCTTTTCCCGCTTCCCGTCGTTCCGCACACCACCCGATAGGTAAATAACGGTGGCAGGCGAACCAGTTCGCTAATGACATGTCGCCGATAGGCCTTGTAGCCGCCGTCGAGTTGCATGGCGGGGAAGCCGATCTTTTGCAGAACATGAGTCAATGAACCGCTGCGGCTGCCCCCGCGCCAGCAATACACCAGGGGACGATAGGATTTTGGCTTGTCGGCGAGATAGCCTTCCAGGGTGCGCGCGATATTGCGTGACACCAATGCTGCGCCCATTTTCTTGGCTTCGAACGACGAGACTTGCTTGTACATGGTGCCCACGCGCTCGCGCTCGGCGTCACTGAGCACAGGCAAATTGATGGCACCGGGGATGTGGTCTTCAGCGAACTCGCCGGGAGCGCGGACGTCGATCACCTCATCAAAGGTGTGCAGTTCAGTTACAAGGGCGGGGGACAAATGGGCTCAACCTTCAGGGAAACGCGCGTGAACACGATGTGACGAGGGCGATTTTCTCACGGCAGCTGCCTGCGGTTACGAAATCCTTTGGACTGTGTCGGGTGGACTTCAGAGACAACAAGGGATAAAAGCCAAAATCAGCGGTGAAATGCGCTGGAAAAGGCTTGATTTCCAAGATAAAAAAAGGCGGAAAGTAATGGCAGCCGCTGAAGGGCGCCACAGATGGACAGGTCGCTATGCGCCACTGGCCGAATATTGCAAACCTTAAACTATTTTCAGGATGGCGAACAAGCGGTCTTCATTGCGCCGTCCGTTGACTTCGCGACGATCAGCAGTGACTCTGCGAGGCAGTGCTGACCCTTGGGGCGCGATGCGACGGTCACCCAAACGACGTTCCAGTGGAATAAACTCAACTTGATATACAGGCAGTGCTGACATCAGGGTTGTCCTTGCTTGTTGAAATATTGACACAGTATAGACGGGATTTCGACACCGCATCTTGTTTATGGTGACCAATCAGTGGGCTTATTCCTCCGTTGGTCGGTTTTGTGCCACATCTCAGGTTTGATGGGCGCGGACCAAGCGCAGCTTTTCACGTTGCCACTCACGATCTTTCTCTGTTGCGCGCTTGTCATGTTCCTTTTTTCCCTTGGCCAAGCCTATATCCAGCTTGATGCGGCCTTTTGAGAAGTGCATATTGAGCGGGATCAGGGTAAAACCTGCGCGCTCGGTTTTGCCAATCAGTTTGCTGATTTCAGACGCATGCAGCAGCAGTTTGCGCGAACGGGTAGGATCGGGATGGATATGGGTGGAAGCGGTGAGCAGCGGGCTGATGTGACAGCCGATCAGATAAACCGCGCCATGCTTGACGATGACGTAGGCTTCTTTCAATTGCACTCTGCTGGCGCGAATAGCCTTGACTTCCCAGCCTTCCAGGACGAGTCCGGCTTCGAATTTCTCTTCGATGAAATAATCGTGAAAGGCTTTTTTGTTGTCGGCGATGCTCATGGCGTGCGGGCTTGCGTACAATTCTTGATTTTACAAGGCTTTAGGTGCTCATGGCGCGTGTGGAAAAAAGTGTGCTGGTGGCACACCCCCCGGAACGCATGTTTGAACTGGTGGATCGGGTCGAGGATTACCCCATATTCCTGCCTTGGTGCGGCGGGTCCGAACTGAAAATCCGGAACCAAGACCTGACTGTCGCCACGATTCACATAGCCTACATGGGCATCCGCCAGAGCTTTACGACCGAAAACACCAAGATCTATCCGCATGGGATGAAAATCAAGCTGAAGGACGGTCCCTTTTCTGAACTGGAGGGGGATTGGGCGTTTATTCCGCTGGGCGAGGAGGCGTGCAAGATTGAGTTTCGCTTGCACTATGTTTTTTCCAGCCGTGTGCTGGAAACGATATTGGCACCGGTTTTCAGTCATATCACCCATACCTTTGTCGACGCGTTCGTGCGTCGCGCCGATGAGATGTTTCCCCAATGACCGCTGTGCCTATCCATATAGAAGTGCTCTACGCACTGCCTGATGTGCAATCTCTGATCCCGGTTCAGGTGACTGAAGGTGCGACGGTTGAAGCAGCAATCCGCGCTTCGGGCGTGCTGGAAAGGTTCCCGGAAATCGACCTGACTCTGAATAAAGTAGGGATTTTCAGCAAGCTGGTCAAGTTGGACGAGCGGGTGCGGGACAAGGATCGTGTGGAAATTTACCGGCCATTAATTGCCGATCCAAAGGAAGTGCGCCGCAAACGTGCAGAGGAAGGCAAAGTGACCAAGAAGGGCGGGGGCGAGGCTGCCCCGGGGCCAGCCGCCGCAGTTGACAAAACTGAAGTCTAGCCATGTAAGTCAGTCATTCACCGGACTTGGCAGGGCATAGCGCTTTCATAGTTGAATCTGGCTTGTCCTCTGCCCCAAAAAGAAAAGCCTTCCGGCACGCCGGAAGGCTTGATGACAACGTCGGGGTAATTTAGTCGCCGACTTTGATCACCGGGTAGTTGAGCTGCGCCATGCCTTTGCGGACATGGTTGCTGGCTTCAGCGGACTCCTTGATTACTGTGGCGCTGTCGCCTTTCTTGGCGGCTTCTTCTGCGTCTTTCAACGAATCCGCGGCAGTTGTCCACAGTGCGTTCTTGGATTTAGCCATTTTCACGTCAGCCTGGGCTTGCTTAAGTGCGGCCTGGGCTTCAGCACTGATAGACGGGGTGGCAGCCTTTGCCGTAGGTGCACTCCCGGGTTTGTTGGCGTACAGATCGGCACAGCCAGACAGACCCAACAGGGCAACGGAAGTCAGTGCAAGTAAAACTTTGGACATTGTTTTATCTCCTCGAGTTGTATGGCATTCAGGGGTGGGCAGTCGAACCACGCGCCCTAGCAGCTTTTTTGATGCTGGGGCAAAGTTAGCCGCATCGAGCCGAGTAGTCAACCTGTTAGCGTGCAAATAAGTTGGTAGATTACGACCAAGCAGGGTTTGAGAAGTACTGGTTTGTGTGGTGGCTGGCAGCCGCGTATAATTCCGCTTTGCTATGAAGGAAAGCCCATGCGTGTTCTGCAAAAAGCGCTGACGTTCGACGACGTTCTGCTCGTCCCCGCCCATTCTGCCATCCTTCCCCGCGAAGTCAGCTTGTCTACGCAGTTGACGCGCACCATAACCCT
>JAGXGP010000004.1 GCA_024636775.1 Hydrogenophilales bacterium | reverse complement strand
CCATAGAGACGACGAGTTTCATCAAATGCTCCTGAAGCTTGCAAAACTTGGGAAAACGGGTAGTTTAGCGGTAACTAATATGACTGCCAAGCCCGTGCTCAATCGCGCCCACTTCCATACCTCGGTCGCCCAGCTGCGCGATTTGCCCTACAGCCGCGCCGAAGTTGCGTTTGCCGGGAGATCCAACGCCGGAAAATCGAGCGCAATCAATCTGCTGACGCGCATTAATCGCTTGGCTTATACCTCCAAAACACCAGGTCGTACCCAGTTAATCAACTTTTTTGAGTTGGATGCAGACGTCTATCTGGTCGATCTGCCGGGCTACGGGTATGCAAAAGTTCCGCCGGCCGTGAAGGCCAAGTGGGAAAATCTGTTATCGCGCTACCTTCAGGAGCGTGATGCGCTGGTTGGGATGGTGCTGATCATGGACGCGCGCCATCCGCTGACGCCACTGGACAAACAGATGCTCGCCTGGTTTACCCCCACCGGTAAACCGGTCCATATCCTGCTATCCAAGGCTGACAAGCTATCCAATAGCGAAAAAGTATTGACCTTGCGCCGCGTCAAGCAGGAACTCGCTGCGCTGGAGGGCGTCACTGTCCAGTTGTTTTCCAGTCTGTCCCGCCTCGGCGCTGAAGATGCGGCTGCCTTGATCGAAGGCTGGTTCTCGAAAGCACTTCAACGCGACACGCAACCGGCTGAGTGATAGTCGATAGCCGTATCTGCAAGCCAATTTTCATCCTGCGGGGCGAACAAACAAAAAGCCCCGACCAAGGGAGGGGCCGGGGCTGAAAATGCCTTAAGGGGATTAAGGCATCCCGCTCAGGGAGGAGAAGCGGGAAGACGATCAAAAATCGTCTTACACCATTGAGCGGTGATGTTCAGGAATAGTTCCACACCATTTAGAAATTCTTTGGAGATGTATTTGAAACTGCCATTGAGTCAATTTCCGGCCAGCCGCATGCGGCGCATGCGACGCGATGAATTTTCGCGCCGCATGATGTGTGAGCACACACTTACGTCAAGTGATCTTATTTATCCTGTATTTGTTCTGGAGGGCCAAAATAAAAGAGAAGCAGTCGCCTCCATGCCCGGCGTTGAACGGGTGTCGATTGATTTGTTGCTGCCAGTGGCGGAGGAGTGTGTGCAGTTGGGCATCCCTGCACTGGCGCTGTTTCCGGTGATTGATGCCAGTTTAAAAACGTCGGGGGCGGAAGAAGCGCTCAACCCCGATGGCCTGGTGCCGCGTACCGTGGCCGCACTCAAAGCCCGCTTTCCCGGACTGGGCATCATCACCGATATCGCGCTGGATCCTTATACCAATCATGGTCAGGATGGCCTGATCGACGCCAGCGGCTATGTGATGAACGACGAGACAGTGATTATGCTAGCTCAGCAGGCCGTCGTGCATGCACAGGCGGGCGCCGACATCGTTGCGCCCTCCGACATGATGGATGGCCGTGTGGCAGCACTGCGTGCCGCGCTGGAAGGGGCTGGGCATATCCATACGCGAATCTTGGCCTATGCTGCCAAATACGCATCCAGCTTCTACGGCCCGTTTCGTGACGCGGTCGATTCTGCAGCCAATCTGGGCAAAGGCAACAAGCACACCTACCAGATGGACCCGGCCAACAGCGATGAAGCCTTGTGGGAAGTCGGAATGGATCTGCAGGAGGGGGCTGACATGGTCATGATCAAGCCTGGCATGCCTTATCTGGATGTGATTCGCCGGGTCAAGGATGCTTATGGTGCGCCGACCTATGCGTATCAGGTCAGTGGCGAGTACGCCATGCTGAAAGCCGCGGCACAAAACGGCTGGCTGGATGAGAAAGCGTGTGTGCTGGAAGCCCTGCTGGCCTTTAAGCGGGCCGGAGCGGATGGCGTCCTGACTTATTTTGCTCGCGATGCGGCGCGATGGTTGAAGAATATTTAAATCAAGCTCCGATTAAGTTTCTGCCCATTTTCTCCGTATAACAGACGTACACAATTGAATATTCAGATAGGTAACTTGCTCAGAATTTAACGGACCAAGTTATGTCAGGAAAAATGTCAGACAAGCGTAAGTTCCCTTTTGGTACCAGAGAATGGCGAAAAAGCCCAGATGAATGGGACAACACCATTATTGCTGTGTCGCCTTACACCCTGAAAGATCTAGTCATGATTCCGGGTGATGAAAGTCGTCAACCGCAGCCTGAATCCATAGAAGAACAAAATTTCAAAATTCGATTGGCGCACTCACAGGAACGCGTCAACAATGCCAGCATGTTGATCCAACGCATGTATATGAAGCGTGGATATGACGTGCCGGGCATGCTGAAAGTGCCAGACCGGATTACGTTGATGGCATCACAGAATGAAGCTGTTGTCGGGACCCTGACCCTCGGCATTGATGCAGGCAATCCGCTGATGGCCGATGAAAATTACAAAAAAGAAGTGGATGAACTCAGGGATGAAGGATGCAAGATCTGCGAATTGACAAAATTTGCGGTAGATCAAGTACGCGGGTCCAAGCGCGTCCTTGCGGGTCTTTTTCATATTGCTTATATCTACGGGCGCATCCTGCATAATCAGACAGATGTGCTGATTGAAGTCACTCCCAGGCACGCCCTTTTCTACAAGCGCAT
This sequence comes from Hydrogenophilales bacterium, assembly GCA_024636775.1. Lineage (GTDB taxonomy): Bacteria > Pseudomonadota > Gammaproteobacteria > Burkholderiales > Thiobacillaceae > Thiobacillus. The sequence goes on along the minus strand of JAGXGP010000004.1, from coordinate 33,232 downwards.
GCTTGGATTTGAGCCGTTTGGTGAGGAGCGTCTCAATACACGTGTTAACACGATGGGGGTATTGTTGCGCCTGAAAATCGATTATGTCGATCAGCAGATAGCGCATTGGGGGGGGACAACAGATTCCGAGGCTGCGAGAATTGAACGCTCGCTCTATCCTTATTTTTTCTCGAAAGATGATGAGGAAGGGATTGTCCAGCGCCTCTTAAGAGGCGACTGAATAGACTTCAAATGCCACAATTCGATTACAGCACCGCCTTTTCTAGAAATATTGGCTGGGTCACGGAAGCGGAGCAAAGCACGTTACGTAATGTGCGTGTTGCAATTGCCGGGATGGGGGGCGTAGGCGGAATTCACCTGCTGACGCTGGCTCGCCTGGGGATCGGAAAATTCAATATTTCCGATTTCGACACCTTCGATCAGGTTAACTTCAACCGCCAGGCTGGCGCCACTATGCAAACTCTCGGTCGTGCCAAGGTCGACGTCATGCTTGAACAGGCGCGGGATATCAATCCCGAACTGGATATCCGGGTTTTCCCCGAAGGTGTCAATGAAACCAACTTGGATGATTTCTTCAAAGATGTCGATATTTATGTCGACGGTCTGGATTTTTTCGTGTTCGCCGCGCGAGAAGCGGTCTACAGGGCGTGCGAGCGCTTGCGCATCCCCGCCGTCATCGCCGCCCCACTGGGCATGGGCACAGCCATCGTCAACATTTTGCCCGGCCGCATGAGCTTCGAAGAGTATTTTCGGTTCGAGGGTGTGTCCGACAACGAAAAAGCCCTCCGCTTCTTGTTGGGTCTGTCCCCCGCCATGCTGCAACGCGGCTATCTGGCGGATCGTTCCACCGTCGACTTTGCCGGTCAGCGCGGACCCTCAACCGCTATGGCGTGCCAGTTATGCGCGGGGGCCGCAGCCACCGAGGCGCTGAAAATCCTGTTGAAACGCGGCAAGGTTCTGGCCGCGCCGCACGGCTACCAGTTTGATGCTTACGAAAACAAGCTGACCCATACCTGGCGACCCTGGGGCAACAACAACCCGATTCAGCGCCTGGGCCTTGCCATTGCCCGGTGGCAGCTCGGGTTGAAATGAGCCAACTGGACCAGGACACGCTACGCTTTATCCTGGAAGGCGCCATCCTGGCGCCTTCCGCGGACAATCATCACCGAGTCCGTTTCAGGCTTGATCACGATACCCTCCGTGTCACCTATACCGAGCCGAAGCTCCCGCCTCCCGCGGGCTACAACCGGGCGCTCGCCCTGATGTCATTGGGGGCGCTGGTTGAAAATCTGACCATAACCGCAAGCCGCTTTGGCATTCGGGCCGTCCCATTACTGTTACCCGACCCGAATCAGCCTGATTGGGTTCTGAGCATCCATTTGAAGCCAGACCAAACCGTGGCCGATCCGCTGTGGGAAATGATTCCGCTGAGGCACACAAACCGTCGGGTGTATTTTCGCGGCCCCAGAATAGCCCATGCAGAGCAGGCCGAACTGGATTCGGCAGCGCAGCTTTTCCCAGACTGCCAGCTAAATTGGCTGGACGACTCCGCGATACGCAATCAGATCCTTCGTTTGATGCGGCGCGCCGAGACCGAACGATTCCGTACCCGGGTACTGCACGAAGAGCTTTTTTCAGCTATCCATTTCGAAACAGGTTGGCACGCGAGCTGTCCCGAAGGTCTGCCCCCCGGTGCGCTGGGCGTTGAGCCGCTATTGCGTCCGGTTTTTGCCCTGCTGCGCCACTGGCCGGTCATGCGTCTGACTAATCTGCTCGGCGCGCACTACATGATGGGCTGGCGTGCCTGCGACTTGCCATGCCGATTAGCGCCGAATCTGGGTTTTCTGACTGTAAAAAATGCTGATGACCAGTCGATTTTCGATGTGGGGCGTGCTTTTCAGCGGATCTGGCTAACCGCTACAAGCCAGGGGCGTGTCCTGCAGCCCATGCCGGCCTCGGCAATATTTGCGCTGCAAGGGGCTAGTAAGGAGGGCGTTCCAGTCGATACGCAGCGCAGCCTGGCGGACGGTTGGAGAACCGCTCTGGGTGAGGCTATCCCTTTGATGTTATTCAGGATGGGCTTTGCCAAGCCAATACCAATTGTGGCCGGGCGGGGGAGGGCAGAGGGTTATATTAAGAATGGATAATGCTTGACGATTGATCTTCGTCCCGTGGGTGTCGGGAAACTTTACACTGCTCAACATCGGTGAGTGAAAACCAGGCTGGTCGAATTGATAAGTGTTATGCAAATCAAATGGTTGAGTGATTTAATTTTCAGCTGGCATGGGCAATGCTTTAAGTTGTTCATCGGGATAAACCAAGAAACCCGTCCAAGTCGAAAGCTCGTTTCTTTAAAGAAGTGAAAGGAAATTAATCATGAAAATCGTAAAATTCAAGCCCTTGTTCGTCGCAACCGGATTGGCAATGGGGCTGGCACTGTCAGCCAGTGCATTTGCTTTACCTCAGTTTCAAGTAGACCCGGACTCCAACGCAGCTACACTCAACAGTTTTTATGCGACCTCAATTAACGGCGGCTCATCTGAGCGTCTGACCATTAATGCGGGTGGCGTCGGTGTAGGAAGCTTGTCCACGAACTTTGGTTATATGGACTTTAGTGGCTTCACAAACGGCGGCCCCTTAGGATTGCCGTTGGGCACTGTGCCAGCGATTACGAGTGGTCTCGGCGTCACTCACGGCCTCTACCTCACGTTCAATCTGGTGGCGACTTTGGCGAGCGGCACGGTTGGAACCATTGGTAGCACCTATAACTTGTCAAGCCTGAATTTCAGCGTGTGGCAAGATACTGACTTTGCGAATGCTGCTACGCGTACACTTTTCTCTGCGGCCACCCTCGGCTCAGAAGCGTCGATCTCGCAAAATGCGGGTGACACCTTGTTTGGTTCTGGAAGCCTGGTTGTAGGCCTCGCGGGCATTGACCCACTTGGCGGAGCGTTCCTGAACTCGACCACGTCTTATGCGAATACCGCAGCTGGCGACCTTTACTTCGTTGATCCTGACCCGTTCTACACTTTGGCCTTCAACGCTTTCAATAATACGTCTCAAGGTGTTGCCATCAACGGTACTCATGTGGCGATCAGCGCTGTCGGTGCTGTTGATTTCAATCAAGTGCCGGAACCCGCTACTTTGGCCTTGCTTGGTATGGGCCTGATTGGCATGGGTGTTTCCCTGCGCAAGCGTAAATCAGCCTGAACGATAATCTGGGTTTCGGCCCGGGGGTAACATCAGCCTCATCAAAAACCCCGCCAGTTTAGGCGGGGTTTTTGTTTGTGTGCATCCAGCATGGCGTGATCGGGAGAGAGAGGGTTTGATTGGGCGCTCATCTTGTTGTGGAGACCGGGTTCTGCTGGGCCGGTAAAGCGCGCAAGCCTAATCCCGGTGGCATCAATGAGTAACACGATACAAAAAAACCACAGGTCCTCCAGCCCCTGTTAGTTTCAACCACTTGAGCAATCTGGTGCGAATTGAGGGATATTGGGGTGGCTGAATAGCCCCCCGCTCATGAGCCGGATATAGAAGCCCCCTCAATAAAATCAAAGGCGTGCGAGCAATTCTTTCGCGGCTTCCGCTTCTGGGAATGTAGGGAAAGCCTGTAATAAACTGAGCAACTCTTTCTTTGCCTGTACCGCGTTGCCGTTCTGTGACAGCGCGACTGCGTAGTGATAACGAATGGTGGGCACGCGAGGCGCGGCGATGGCGGCTTTTTTCAGGAGTTCCAGCCCACGCTTGATTTGACCCTTTTCAACCAGAATCCAGCCCAAGGTGTCCTGGATGGCCGGATTGTTGGGGGATAATTTCAGGGCCCGCTCCGCTGCAACCAATGCTCGTGGATTTTTTTCGGCTTGATAGACAGACGCCAGATTGTTAAAGATGGCCGGATTGTTGGGAAACTGTCGTTGGAGTAACTCAAATTGGACAATCGCCTCTTTGTTGCGATTGCTGCGCATGAAGTGCTCGGCTGCATAGGTACGGACAGCCGTGTCGGTTGGGTGCTGCCTTAGCCAATCGCTAAGCCGTTGGTCGGCTGTGGTGGTGTTCCCGGCAAGGGTGTATGCCTGGTGCAGCTTGATGAGTCCGACTGAGCCAGCGCCTTTCTGAAGTGACAGTTCATAAGCCTTGATTGCTTGAAGCGTCTGTTTTTGGGTTAGGAGTATGTCGGCTTCTCGTTCATACCCCAATGGCAAGTTGGCGTGCTGGGCCTGCATTTGCCGGGCCAGGCGAAGCGCGGCACTTGGGTTGTTGTCCCCCATTTCCAGTCCTACCAGGGCGTCCTGGCTGGCAAGATGAGTGGGGTTGATGCGCAATGCTTTTTGCAATTCGGCGCGCGCAGGTGTCAGTTCCCCATTGGCAAGCAGGGCTTTGGCGAGTCCGTAGTGAGCTTCTGCCGACCATTCTGCTTTCTGGACGAGCTTGTTGTATGTCGCAAGTGCGCCAGTCTTGTTACCGGTGGCCAACTGGATGCTTGCAAGCAAATCCAGTGCCGCAGGGTTATTCGGGTTCGCGTTGAGGGTTTCGTCCGCTAAAGCCAGCGCTTTTTGAGCGTCATTTTTGGCCATGTAATGATGGGCTAGCGCAATCCTGGGCGGCGCGGCTTTCGGGTGCGCCTTGGCCGCTTTTTCAAGCCAGCCTACATATTCAACCGCTTGCTGGTTGACGGCAGCCAACTCAGCAAGCGACATCATTGCCAGTAGGTTGTTCTTGTCCTGACTGAGAATTTTCTCGAGTCTTTTTCGGGCACTTGAGAAATCCTTGTTTCGCAAATCCAGGTTCGCAAGGCCTGCGATAGCCGGGAAATAGTTCTGATCGATAGCCAATGCTTGTTCGAAGCTTTTTCTGGCATTTACCAAATCATTCTTGCCTGCATAGGCCTTGCCCCGAAGTTCATGCGTGACAGGACTATTGGGTAGTTTCTTCTCCAGGCTCTGGATGGCAGATAGGGCTTTGTCGTACGCTTTCTGCTCAAGAAGACTGAGTATTAACAGGCTGTCGGCTGGGGTTCGCTTGGGATCGAGGGCGGCGGCAGCTTCAAACTGGTTGATGGCGCCAGTGGTGTCTCCTGCAGCGAGGTGATTTCTCCCTAATTGCGTTTTGATATCGGCATTTTGGGGGTCGAGCTGTGCCGCTTTTTCTAGCAGTTCCGCCGCTTTTTGGGGCTCACCCTTGATTCGATAGGCTTCACTCGAGAGGGCAAGCGCACCAGGGTCCATTTTTTCGGAACGCAATAGCGGCGAAAGCGTTTCCAGTGCGCGGTCGGGTTGATTTTGCTTGAGTTGGGTCGCAGCTAACACCCTGCGTGCATGAGCATCGCCGGGAAACTGCGCAAGGTATCGGTTCAGGTAGGATTCCGCTTGCTGATGCGATCCCAGGGCGAATGTGGTTTCCCCAAAAAGCAGTACGCTCGGCATGTGATCGGAGGTGATCTTGAATACTTCATTGAGCTCATCCCGCGCTTCCGGGTACTTCTTTTGGCGGAAATTGAACAAGGCTTGAAGATAATGGGTGCCAAAATATTTCGGTGCGAGCTTCCGAGTTGTATCAATATCTTTCTTTGCTACCTCCCACTGGCCAAGAATCATGCTGAGTATGGCGTGGCTTTGCAGCGCCTCCAGATTGTTCGGGTCCAATTTCAGGGCGTTGGTATATGCAGCCATGGCTGCTTGCATGTTGTTGTTTAGCTGTTCAAGGCTACCGATAAAAACCCAGGTCTTTGCTTGTTTGTCTGCAATCTTGATTGCCGTATCGAGCCACTGTCTGGCTTTTACCATGTCACGCTCAGCAACAGCGCATTGAGCCAGGCCCCAGTAGGTAGGCGGATTGTTTGAATCAGTATCCAGTGATAGCTGGAAGGTATCGCAAGCTTCTTTCAACTTGCCTTGCTTGAGCAGGGCATCGGCTCGCAATTGCAGAATGCGGGCTCGATGCGCTGTGGAGGTGCTGTCGCCAAGCTGGATTTCATCAAGTATGCGCTTGTACTCCCCCATGATCAGCAATGCTTCGCCAAGTTGGGGCTTGATGGTTTCGCGATTGACGCCAAGCTGTACTGCCCGAGCCAGCTCTTTTTCTGCTTCCGCGCCCATTCCCGATTTTAAATAGACTTGCCCGAGCATGAGCCTGGCTTGAGGGCTGTCAGGATTCTTTTGGACGGCATTTTTCAATTCAAGAATGCTGCCTTTAAGATTTCCCTTGTCTTCAAAGTCTTTCGCCCGCTGAATATGTTCCTGCTCGGTGAGCTTCGCTGTGCTATCGCATGCAGTTAGCAAGGCGGTGGCGGCAAAGGCGAGGGCAATGGCAAGGGCGACGGGGCGTTGGGTCATCTGCAAACTCCACTGGGTTACATTGTCGGATCAAGAAAACACAGACTCAATGACTGCTTGAAGCTGCGGGGGCGCGACCACACAAGACCTCGATGTGTTGTACGCTTCAAAGTAAATCTGGCAACTTATTTGGCTGTAAGTTGTTTGAGCAGGGCGCGTGCCTCTTGCTCTTGGGGGAATGCTACCCCACTTGTCAGAAGGCGTTCGAGTTCGCCCCGTGCACGGGTGCGGTCGCCCGATTTGGCATGGGCTGCGGCGAGGTGAAACTGGATTTCCGCAGCGTCCGGGACTTTGGCTAGCGCCTGCTTCAGCAGTTTGATGCCGCGTTCGGTCTGGCCCTGCTGTGCCAGGATCCATCCCAGCGTATCCATTACGGCAGGATTGTCGGGGTTGAGCTTGAACGCCTGCTCGGCGTATCCGAGCGCGCGGTTGTCATTGGTTTCCAGTAGTGCCCAGGCCAGGTTGTTCAGGACAATGAGGTTGTTGGGGTTGCTCTTGTACAGGATCTGATATTGGTCGGCGGCGGCGGCGTATTGCTTGCGTTTGATCAGGCTTTCGGCCAGCGCGGCACGGATGCCGGCGTCTTGTGGGTGAGTGGTCAGCCAGGCGGCGAGGCGTTTTTCGCCTTCTTCGGGGCGCTGGGTGGCGTTGAAAACTGGCAACTGGCGGGCGAGCAGTGCGCCGGAAGGATTGAGTTTTTGCGCGCGCTCGTAGGCGGCGAGGGCGGCAGGGTAATTCTTGCGCGCGAACGCGGTATCCCCTTCTAGTACGAAACCCGCCGGATTGTCGGGTTTTTGCTGCTGCACTTGCCTGGCAAGTTTGTGGGCCGCGTCAAAGTGCGCATCCTGGATCTCGACACCGCCCAGCATCAGTTGCGCGTCGAGGAAGTCCGACTGGATGAGCAGGGCTTCCTGCAGGGTTTTTCGTGCGCCGGCGGGGTCTTTGGCAGTGATCTGCGCGGTGGCGAGCTTGATCAGGGGTGAGGCCTGGCCGGGCAGGCGCTCGACCAGCTTGCGGTAGCTGCCTAGCGCGTTGGTGGTGTCCCCCAGCGCCAGTTGGGTGGTACCGAGGAGCTCGAGCGCGGCCGGGTTGTCAGGTTGGACGTTGACAGCTTCGCGCGCCGTGGAGAGAGCCTGGTTTTTGTCGCCTTTGGCGAGTTGGTAGCGCGCCAGTGCCACTCGCGGTTGCAGTGCCTGGGGGTGGGCGGAGGCGGCTGTTTTCAGCCACTTGACGTAGGTTTTTTCATCTTTGTCGAGCAGGCTCAGATCACCCAGCGCGAGCATCGCGTTGAGGTGCTTGGGGTCGGCCTTGAGGATGCCCTCGAACCGGCTTTTTGCCGCAGCAGGTTGTTTATCCTTGAGGTCGAGTTGCGCCAGATTGGCTGCGGCAGGAAAAAACGCGGAATCGATTTTGAGCGCTCGGCTAAAGCTGTCGCGTGCGCGGGCCACGTCCTGCTTACCGAGGTAGGCAGCGCCCCGGTAGTTCCAGGTTAATGGGCTGGCGGACTGCTTTTTCTCAAGTGCGGCGATGCTTTTTAAAGCAGCATCAAATTCTTTTTTCTTGAGCTGGTTGAGGATGATGAAGGTGTCGGCTCGGCTGTTGGCACCCTCCATTTCGGCGGCGACTTGCAAGTCGGCCATGGCGCGGCTGTCACCCTGGGCCAGGCGGGAAATGCCGAGCTCGGTGCGGATGGCCGCATTATCAGGATTGCGCTTGGTGGCTTGTTCAAAGTACGACGATGCTTGAGAAAAGTCTTTCTTGACCAGCGCGATTTCGCCCGCAACGACCAGCACGCCAGCGTCTGGATTGGCGGATCTAAGCGCTGGCACAAGGGTTCGCGCGGCATCGTCCGGGCGGCCCAGGCGCAATTGTGAAGCAGCCAGCAGACGCAACGCATAGAGATTGTTTGGCGCGGCCTTGATCACCTTGTTGAGGTGCGCTTCGGCGGTTTGCAGGTTGCCGAGTGCGTATTCGATCGACCCACCCAGTAACAGCGCGGGCACAAAGCTGGGGGCAGCCTTCAATACGCCTGCCAGATGGTCGCGTGCACTTTCGGTTTTCTTTTCGCGGAAGTCGATCAACGCTTCGGTGTAACGTGCCTGCAGGTTGCCGGGGGTGAACTTCAGTGCAGCGTTGACTTCTTTGCGTGCCTCATCCAGTTTGTTGTCGGCGATGGCGATACCCGCCAGTGCCAGCCTGGCATCGGTATGTCGGGGGTCGATTTCGAGGATTTTACGATAGACCGCGACGGCTTCAACCGGCTTTTTGGTGGCGCGCAGCAGGTCTCCCTTCAGCATCAGGCTGTCGCGGTGTTTGGGGTCAATGCGCAATGCCTGGTCGAGTTCCTGCATGGCTTTTTCGGCATCGCCGTCAGACAGGGCCAATTCGGCCAGCGCCAGATGGACATCGACATTGCCAGGTGCGGCTTGCAGTGCGACCTGTATCGTTTTGCGTGCGTCTTCCTTGCGCCCCAGTCTGAGTTCGGCCGTGGCGCGCAGCGCATGCAGCGTGGCGGCATCTGCGTTGCTTTCGGTCGGGGCGGGTAGTTCATCCAGCACTCGCTGGTATTCACGCTGCCCAAGCACCGCACGGGCAATCATCGGATTGACGGTGCTTGCCGCATAGCCGATTTCACGGGCACGCCGAAACTCTTTTTCGGCGCTAGGCATGTCACTTTGTTCGAGATATAGCTTGCCTAGTTCATAACGTGCATCGGCGTTTTTGTCGTCTGCGATAACTGCGTTTTTGAGCTGGATAGTTGCTGCTTTCAGGTCGCCTTTGGCGATGCTTGCTTTTGCCTGGCCAAGAAGAGACTCACTACTTTCTCCGCTGCAGGCGGCTAAGCCGAGACATAGCAAGCAGGTGATCAGCAATCGGCTTGGTCGGGCGGTGTACGGGTGTGAAAATAGGCGCATTAAAGAAATCCTGTTTAGAATAATGTGTTACACATTCAACAACTATGCGGATCGCCAGACAGTATATCGCTCCTTTTTATCGATAAACTGGTATGCCATTATGATATCTAGGGAACGCGCCAGATGAATCAGCAAAACTTAAGCCAGTGGTTTCGCTCGTCTGTTATTTTATTATTGCTGTTGGCGGGCGGCTTCACTTTGACGGCACCCGCCATGGCCAACGACGCATTGCTGTTGGCGCAGCGCGTCTATGATCGCCCCAACGGGCGCGACCTGACCACACTGGGCCGCATGGTGCTGACCGAAAAGGGCCGGGCGCCACGCATCCGTGAAATCGTCACTTATCGGCTCGACAAATCGGGTGGTGAAACCGCTAACCTGATTCGCTTTCTCGATCCGGAAGATATCGCGGGCACCGGTCTTCTGAGCATCGACAAAGTCGATGGCACTACTGACCAGTGGCTTTATCTTCCCGCGCTCGACCGGGTGCGGCGTATTTCGAGCGACCGCAAAGGCGGGCGCTTTGTTGGTTCCGACTTGTTTTTCGAGGACCTGCAGGAACGCAAGCCTTCTAAGGATCGTCACCGTATACTCGGTAAGCAAACTGAGAATGGCATCCTCTGTGATGTGCTCGAAAGTGTGCCACTGGACGCTGATGATTCCGCCTATAAAATACGCATCAGCTGGATCGACCCTTCGACTGCCATTCTGCAACGCATGGATTATTTTGAGAAAGACACCAATGCCCCTAGCAAGCGTTGGCTTCTGCGTGCGAAAAAGCGCAATCAGGGCTATTGGACCTTGACCGATAGCCGCATGATAGACCTTGCGAGCGGCCACGAAACTCGCATGGTTGTCGATATCGCGCTGTATGATCAAAAGTTGCCGTCCAAACTTTTCACTCCCCAAACTTTGGCTGACGAAAGCCTGGAATCGGAATATCGCCCATGAAAAACATGTTGCTGAGCTTGAGTCTGTCGCTCTTTGTTCTGCCCGTCTATGCGGCTGACGGTTTGCCACCTCTTCGAGGTGAGGCGGAAATCACAACCGATGACCTGCCTCCGCCGCGCACCCCGACACGGAAGTCGCGTCCGGCCTCAGCTGAAGCTGCTCCCGGCGTAGCTGCACCAATGATCAACGCAGCGGATGATCTGCCGCCCCCAACCTCGCGCAGTCGTAAACCAAGGGCGCGCGGATTCCAGCCCACGCTCAAATATGGCATTGATGATCTGTTGCTGGAAGCGGGAGGCCTGCTCGACGCGCCGGAAGCCGATACCTATTCCACTCTGCGCATCAGCCCTTATGTTTTGTGGCAATCCACCAATAACTGGGAGTTTCGTGCTGGCGCACGGCTCGATGGCATGATGCAGGACGGGGGTCGTGCGGATCATCGGGAGTCGCTGGTAGATTACAGTGACACTTATGCGCGCTACCGCAATGGGGATACCCGCCTGACACTCGGCGCACAGACCATCATATGGGGTCGCGCCGATGAAATCCCGCTGGCTGACCGTGTGAGCCGTACCGACCTCACCCGATTCGTACTGGATGATTTGCCTGACCGTCGCCGTGCCCAACTGGCTGCGCGCTGGGAACAAAGTTTTGGCGACTACAAGCTGGATGCAGTGTATTTGCCGGTATTTCGGGGCGCGCAACTGCCCGACGTGGCCAGCGTTTGGAGTCCGATAAACCGCAGTACAGGTCAGGTGCTCGGTATTGCTCCTAGCCCCGCACTTGCGTTTTTGGTGGGCGCTGCGCGGATTGAAGAAGATGAACACGGTAGCGGCGGTGGTGCCGTACGTTTAAGCAAGACCGGCGAGCCGTTTGATTTCGGCATTACGCTGGCGAGAACCCGGCAGTCGTTGCCGTATTACCGTGTCGGGCCGCTTTCGCTCACCGCGGTGCATCCGTTCAACAATTTTGTCGGTGCTGATCTGGAACTGGTTCGGGGTGGCCTCACCTGGAGAATGGAAGCAGGGTACACAGACAATGTACCGGTGACCTTGACTACCACTGCGATGGACACCACACACTCACTCGACTGGATCGGCGCTGTGGAATTTTTTCCTGGCGGGAAGGATATCCGCGTCAATCTACAGCTGGTCGCTCATGCGCTACAAAGCGATCGCAGCATCCTTGAGTTGAAGGAGTATTACGGCGCCAATGGCGAAGTCGAGACCAGTTTTGGACGGGGACGCTGGAAAGCCGGGATGCGCTTTTCCACCGGCTTTAACGTACACGATGTCTATCTTAGCCCCAAGCTCAGCTATGTTGGCTGGGAGCCGCATGAGGTGTATGTTGCTGCGCATTACTTCAACGGTGAGGCACGTACCCTGGGTGGTTTCCACCAGGATCATTCGCTGATCACGCTGGGTCTGCGTACTAAATTCTGAACGGAATCATTGCATGGAGATGCTGAAGGCCTGGTTCAATGGCACCCGCGTCCCCCTGCTGCCGCCGTGGCTGGCGCTGGCGATTCTGCTCGGGATTCAACTGGCATCACTGCCAATTCTTTTTAATATTCATTTCAATAACGCGGGCGATATTTATTCACCGCCTGATGCGCCGGCTATCCAGCTGCGCAATTCGTTGTTCAAGGAATTTCCCAACGACGAAGCCATAATTGCCCTGTTTGAAGGCGACGCGCTCTATTCGCCAGCATTTCTCGCCACGCTGCATCGCGCCGCGCAGAAGATGGAGCGGCACCCCTCGGTTGATCGGGTACTGACATTGACCACGGTCGAACATATCGAGGCCACTGACGATGGCTTTGCCGTGTCTCGGCTGGTTGACCCGAACAAGCTGGATACACGTACTCCCGCCGAGTGGAAAGCCCGTGTGATGAGCGATGCCTTTGCGCCTGGCCTGATTGCGTCGGAAGATGGTCGGGCCGTAGCGCTGGTGGTGCGCCCGATATTTCTTAAGGAAAGTCTCGCCCGGCGCGATGTTTATCTCGCGCTCAAAGCCGCTATCGCGGCCGAGCCGACCCTCAAATCCGTCCACACAGCCACTGCCGGAACCGTGGCGCAAACGGTCGAGGAGCTCCACTCGATCTGGCGTGACAGTGCCATTTTCATTCCGCTCACGGTTGTGATTGGATTGGCGCTGATGTGGTGGGTGGTGGGCCGGGTTCGCCCGGTAGTGGTGGGGGGTCTTGCCGTGGGTGCGGTGGTCTCGGCCAGTGTGGCCGGATTGGTGCTGTCTGGGCAACCCTACACGCCGATCACCGCGATGATTCCTACCCTGATGGCCGCTTACACGACGGCTACGCTGCTGCATTTGTATGCAGCCATCCAGCGCGCACGTGTCGCCCTGTTGAAGCGCCCGCAACGCATCGCACGGGCGCTGAAGGATACCTTTAAGCCCGGACTGTTCAATGTACTGACGACCGGTGCTGGCTTGCTGAGCCTGCTTTGGGTGGATATCCCGCCGGTCCAGACGTTTGGCCTGGCGGGTGCAATCGGTACGCTGATGGTGTTTCTGGTGGTGTTCATTCTGGTGCCACCGATTCTGCTGAAATGGGATACGCCACGCTGGCCGCGGCGAGGCTCCGGCTTGGCACACGCTCGTCGCCTTGCCGCTGCTGTGGCAGTGTTTAGTTTGCGTAACGCGAGAGCCGTTCTGATCGTGACTGTCGTGCTTGTGCTGGCGACGATTCCGTTGGTGATGCAGGTCAAGGTCGAGTCCAATCTGATCAAGTTTTTCGCGCCAGATCATGTCATTAGCCGCAGCACGGACAAAATAGAAAACAAGTTGTCCGGCGTTACCAGCCTCGAAATTGTGCTCACTGGATCGTCGCGCGACAGTCTCAAAGACCCGGCCACATTGGCTCAAATCAAGAAATTGCAAGTTTGGGTCAAACAACAGCCCGAAGTCGATCGCGCCTTTTCGATGGTCGACGTATTGGAACAAATGAATAGCGCTTTCAGAGGCGAAGACCTCGGCCCCAATGCGCTTCCGACCAATCGAAAAGTGGTTAAACAACTCCTGCTTATCTATGACGGCGACGACTTGTATGAACTGGTCAATAGAGAATTCCAGCGCGGCCGCATCACCCTCAGTCTGAATGTTCACGGTGCAAACGAAATCAGCCGGGTAATCGAAAAGACGCGTGCTTACGTGATTGCGCATCCGATCGACGGGGTGGAAGTCGACTTCGCAGGATTTGGACGACTGTTTTCAGATCAGGAAGATCGCATCGTAGAAGGCCAAGTCAAAAGCTTCTCCTCCGCCTTTTTGCAGATTCTGCTGCTGTTGGCGCTGCTGTTCCACTCGTTCCGCGGGGCGCTAATCTGTCTGGTGCCGAACCTCGCACCATTGTTTTTCATTTTTGTGATGATGGGCACGGTGGGCATTGCGCTTGATGTCGCAACCGTGATGATCGCTGGGGTCATTCTGGGCATTACGGTGGATGACACCATCCATTTGTATCACGGCTATCTGCACCGTATTCGTCACGGCGTAAGTCCTGTGTTCGCCATCATCCGCAGTGTCGAAAGCTCAGGCCGGGCAGTTATTGCCATTTCGATCGTGTTAATTGCCCAGTTTAGCTTGCTGGGACTGTCAGATTTCAGCCCGACAGCCCATTTTGGCATATTGTGTGCTGTCGGACTTTTTGCAGGTCAGGTGTTTGAATTGCTGTTGATGCCCGCCTTGTTGGGATTACGCCATCGGGTGAAATGACGCTTGGCTTACCGGGTAATCCAAACAACCACAATTGACCGCTCGAAAGAGTTGTAAATGCCGCAGCAATATTGAATTTGTTACAGCCGCCCACCATCCCTATTTCCCGTGGGGGAATGCATCGGGCTGAGCCGAACCGTGGCACGCTGGCCGCATTATTGGCAAGAACCAGCTGTCCTCGCAACTTGCCAGCGCTCTCTACTCAGTCGCGACCAATTTGGATTTCTAGGATTGCTTCATCCCGATTTTTGCCATGAGATCGTATAACGTTGGACGCGTGATACCCAGTAGTTCTGCAGCCTGGGCGATGTTGCCTTCACTTCGTACGAGCGCTTGGGTGATTGCCATTCGCTCGGCATTTTCGCGCGCCTGACGAAGGTTCAGAGGCAAGTTTCCGACTTGGTCTGCCTTGAAGCCAAGATCGTCTACGGTGATTTGGTTGCCTTCGGCCATGATGGTGGCGCGTTTGATCAGGTTTTCCATTTCACGAACGTTACCCGGCCAGCCGTGGGCCTCGAGCGCGCCCAGTGCATCCGCAGTAAAACTGCGGATGTTGCGTCCCATCTCTTTCGCATTGCGTTCCAGGAAAGCCAGTGCCAACAGTACAGCGTCGCCTGGTCGCTCTCGCAGGGGCGGAATCGACACTGCAATCTCTGACAAGCGATAGTAAAGGTCTTCCCGAAAGCTGCCCTCGCGGATCATGGCAGCGAGGTCGCGATGCGTTGCGCATACGATACGCACATCGACCGGGATCTCGCCTCGGCCGCCCAGACGCTCAATGACACGTTCCTGTAGAAAACGAAGCAATTTGGCTTGAAGCGGCATCGGCAGATCGCCAATTTCATCGAGAAACAGGGTGCCTTCGTTGGCATACTCTATCTTTCCGATGGTTTGTTTGGCCGCACCGGTAAAGGCGCCTTTTTCATAACCAAATAACTCGGATTCGAGCAGGGTGTCGGGAATCGCCGCGCAATTGATGGCGACAAAGCGCTTGTCGGCGCGCGGAGACAAATCATGGACGCCGCGCGCCAGGACTTCCTTGCCGGTGCCGGATTCTCCCAGCAACAACACGGTGACGTTGGCCGGCGCGATTTTTTCAATAGTACGGCAGATTTTAAGCATCGACTCGCTGCTGGTGATCAGTCCCTTTAGCGCGGCGCCACTCTGTCGGGCAATCAGCAGTCGATTTTCCGCTTCCAGCGCGTGTACATGCAGTGCGCGCGCGACCATCAAAGCCAGTACTTCAGGTTCAAAGGGTTTCTGGAAAAAGTCGTAGGCACCAAGCTGAATGGCCTGTACAGCATTGCTGCGGTCGAGGTTGCCGGTTACGACGATGACTTTGGTCGCCGGTGATAAAACCAATATTTCCTGCAGGGCTGCCAGGCCCTCGGTGGCGCCGTCTGCATCAGGGGGGAGTCCAAGGTCGAGCAGCACCACCGGCGGTTCGTGACGACGCAACTGGGCGATGGCGCTGTCGCGGTCGGCCGCGATCAGCAACTCGAAGTCGCTCAGGCTCCACTTGAGCTGCTTTTGCAAACCCGGGTCGTCTTCCACCAGCAAGATTTTTTGTTTGGCGTCGCTCATGCGGCGTCTCCTTTGGGAAATGAATGCGGGTCCAACGGCAAGGTGAGTCGAAACCGGGTGCCGCTGCCCGGTGTGCTGTCTACTTCGATCGAACCACCGAGTGCACGCAGGGTTTCCCGACACTCATACGCGCCTATGCCCATGCCTGCGCCCTTGGTGGAATCAAATGGCTGAAACAGCCGGGTTCGAATGAAGGCTTCATCCATGCCGCTGCCGGTGTCGATGATTTCAATGACGGCCTGGCCGAATTCCTCGCATCCGCGTAACGTCACCTGGCCACTTGAAGGTGTGGCCTCAAGCGCATTTTGCAGCAGGTGGCCTATGGCGCGGGTGAGCCGTTCGCGCTCGGCCTGGACCCGCAATCCGCCGGGGGGAAGTTCCAGCTGAGGCCGTAACTTGAAGGCTTTTTTGCTGGCGGCGGCGTCTTTCAGAATTTCAGCCAGTGCCACGGATTCGATACGGGCATCGTCGCCGCCCCGGCGCAATTGGGTGAGCACTTTGTTCATGCGGACGACTGCGTTCTCTACCGTGTCCAGCATATCAGCCTGAAACTCGGGGTTGTGTTTGTGCTTCTCGGCATTGGCCAACAACAGGGAGAGCTGCGCGATCAGGTTTTTCAGGTCGTGAATGACGAATGTGGTGGTTCGGTTGAAAGATTCAAACTGCCGTGCCACGATCAATTGGTTGGACGCACGCATTTGCGCAAGATGCGCTGCGGCCTGCCGAGATGCAACTTTCAGCAGGTCACTCACCTCCCAGTTGAAATTGGCTTTTCCAAGAGAATGTTTCAGCACGACAAAACCAAGCAGCTCTGCATGCAACATCAGCGGCATCACCAGCCATGCGTCATCGGCTTGCTGAATCCATCTAGGCAAATCGAGATCGCCGTACAGTTCACGACGGGTTTTCATCTCGTCCAGATCAAGTATCCATTGCTTCTCTGCAAGCCATTGAACAAAAGGGGAGTCGGCTGCTTCCGTACCTTGGATGTCGCCCCAATTCCAGTGGCTGGCACGTTGATAGCTTGTCTGACTTTCGCGCATCCATAAGGCGCCGCCCGGGCTTTCGAGCAGCCGGGCCAAGGCCTCAACTGCGCGTTCACACATTTGCTCGCCGGGCTGCCCCTCGGTGAGGGTGCGGGTGAAGTTCAGCCATTCTTCCCGGTAGTCGTAGCGGTAACTGAAAAAATGCTTGGACAGGAGCACCCGCAGGCGAGCGCGCAGGGTGCCGGAAAGCATCAGCAGCATCAGCAACATGGCGGCGGCAAAAATGAAAATGGTCTGTACCACATCGCCCCATTCGCCGCCAAACAGACGCAGGTAGTAGCCCGCGCCTGCCATCAGCAGCAGATAGACGCCTGCTCCCAGCAGGCTGGCTGTATGGAAAACCATACTGCGCGACAAACCAACCGGTGCGGCCCATTCCGGGTTGCGCGCAGCAGAGACTGCAATCAGGGGCGCCACCATGGCGACGACATAACCGCGGGCCGCCCAAATCTGGGCATCCATGGCGCCGAAAAGCATGGCGTTGGCATACAGATAAAAATCGTAAATGAACAGGCCACCCAGCCCAAGGCAAAGGAATTTGATCGCCCAGCGGTCTTCCGGGCGGGTGCTGCGGAAGACCTGTTCAACCAGAACCAGTCCCAACACAGCCAGAAGCAGGAGCCCCAGGTTCCCCGCCCATTGCGGCATAACCGGTTGGGTGGGCGCGATGACCGGCATCAGACTGCCAACCAGCAGTCCGACAACCAGCACACTGCTCAGGGCACGGATGAGGCGTAACGGTGCGGGCAGGGTCGCACCGGGTGGCAGGCGCAGATGCAGGATGTATAACATCAACCCCAGCCAGGCGCCATTGCGCCCGATTTCAGACGCAAACCCCAGCACCGGAGGCATCCACCCCCAGGCCGATAATGCCGACAACACCCCCCAGATTGTGCTGAGGCCGGTGGCCAGTACCAACAGTCGTCCGTGCCGCCGTTTCCAGCTGGAAATGATGAGTCCGGATAGCCCCAGATAGGCTAGCGCCGCAAGCCCGTATCCAGCAGTGGCCAGGATAAGCAGAGTTTCGGGCATTGTGGATCAGGGATGCGCGGTCAGCGCACGCCCTTTCCCCACAACACCACTTGTGCAGTCTGAAAGAGGATCATGAGGTCGAGAAACAGGCTGTGGTTTTTGACGTAGTAAAGATCATATTGCAGCTTGTGCATGGCATCTTCATCGGTTGCCCCGTAGGGGTAGCGTACTTGCGCCCAGCCAGTGATGCCAGGTTTGACGGTGTGACGGACGCCGTAATAGGGAATCTTCTGAGAGAGGTCCTGTACGAAATAGGGGCGTTCGGGGCGCGGCCCCACAAAGCTCATATTGCCAAAGAATACGTTGAAAACCTGCGGAAGTTCATCAATGCGTGTACGCCGGATGAGTCGCCCGGTAAAGGTGATCCGGTCATCATTTTGGCGTGCCCATTTGGGTTTCCCATCTTTTTCCGCGTCGACACACATGCTTCGAAATTTGAAAATGGTGAAATTGTCGCCCCCTTGTCCAACGCGTTCCTGACGATATAACACGGGACCATGGCTTTCCAGTTTGATCATCAGCGCGGTAAGCACCATGATGGGCAGGCTTACCGTTAGCAGGACAGCGCTGACTACCAGGTCAAACAGGCGTTTGACTGTGTCGCGCAAGATGCCCTGATAAAAGCCTTCAGCCAGAATCATCCAGCTGGCATTCAATGAATCGAGTTGCAAATGACCATTTTCGCGCTCGAAGAAACTGGACAGTTCCAGGATACGGATGCCTCGCAGCTTGCATCTAAGAAGATCCTGTACGGGAATGCCGCCATCACGACGATCACGTACAGCCAGAATGATTTCACTGATTTGCAGACGTGTAACCAGGTCGGCCAAAGACTCCTCGGTGTTGATAATCCGGACATGGTCGACGAAATGATGACTTCCGCCCATGGGAACATAGCCGATCACCTCGGTATTGCTGGCATGACCGCGATCTGACAACAGGGTTTCGATCTGGGCGGCGCGGCTGCCGGTACCAATAACCAGTGCGCGGGCTTTGAATGCGCCCACCCGCGACCAGCGCAAGAATAAAGTCCGGCTTAGCAATATGCCCAGCAGGGCAAGGCCAAATGAAAGTAGAAAGGCTCCCCGGCCGACCAGCAAGACAGGGAAGACGTAAAACAGCAGGCTCATGGCCAGCAAGCCAATGCCGAAACTCAGGCTGAGGCGTTGCAACAATACGCGCGCCCCGCCCTGCCATTCAAGGTCATACAGGCCGCTGGCGGTCATCAATCCCAGCATAACGACTGCGAATGTCAGTGCCTTGGGTAAAAGCGGGGTTAATTCCGACGGAATTGTGCCGATTTCCAAAAAGCGCGCGCTGACGCCAGCGTAGATGGCGCCGCCCAATATCAGTGCTTCGATCAGCACCAGTATCAATAAGTTAAGGGGCACATAGTGCCGAAAGAACCGGATCACTGGTGTTCGCTAAATTGAGTCATGGGGAGTTGATTAGCATCATTCATGCCAACATTTTTTATGAGTGCGTCATTCAAGTCAATGTCCGCACTTGGGTCAGGCGTAGTCGGCGCGGCCTGCCATCTGCCTGCAGTCGCTTCATGCTCCGCAGGTCCGTGGCGGGATAAACAATCAGATCAACCGGGGCGCGGGGGTCATTAAGGATAAAGCGTGGGTAGACCTTTCCGGGGGCGTCGCTCATTCTGTATTCGGCGGTCTGATAGGGTATTGTCAGTCGCATCAACAGAAACTCAACCTCCTTCTGGTCATCGGTGAAGAGTTGCAAGTTGATCTCGGTGTTTCTGCCCGCGGTCCCGTTGAGTACCGGGCCGGTCAAGTGCGGGTCGAAATTCGCCAGCTGTTCCATGTATTCAATGGCGACTTGGCGCAGCAACGCCAGCTGCTCACGCGTTTCTTCAGCCTGATAGAGCGCTTGGTAGCTTCGCAGGGCCTCATCGATCTGCTGGTTGTCAGGCAGATTGTCACTGTCGGGTGCGCCTAGCTGGCGAGCGGCCTTGCGTTTCGCGCTACCGTAATCCAGGCTTCCATCCTCCGCCAGGATGCGCGCCGCCACGTGTGCTATGCGGCGGCGCATGTCCTGGTTTTTCATATCGGTTTTCCGACGGTAACCGGCGCTTTGGTCGGTGTGCCTGGCGACGGCTTGACCCCGGCAGGCGTTGGGTTAGGCGGGGAAACAGGTGCAGGTTTGGCCGGGACAGCGGGGGCAATTTGTCCAATGGGTTGTGCTGGTTTTACCGTCGTAACGGGAACCTGAACGGATGGAACAGCTGGCACTGGCGTGGGCTCATTCAGAATTACTGGTTCTGCAATATGTCCGGGCTCAGCGAAACCATCGGACTCTGAGTTCCACTCCACGGCTGTTGCATCGGCGGGCGGAAATTCCTGATAAAAATATTCCGCCCTGCTAGGCGTTGACGTACCCAATACTGTGTCAAACACCGATTCAGATACGCGTGTGCCGGTGTCTGGATTGATTTGCACCGAAATAATGCCGCTAGGCATGGGCCAGCCTTTTTGTGGGTGGCCTTTGAGTGCGGCTCCCATGAAATTCATCCATATAGGCAGAGCCGATTGTGAGCCTGTTTCGCTTCGACCCAATGAGCGCGGTTGGTCGTAACCCATCCAGGCGATCGCTACCAGGTCGGGGCTGAAGCCCGCGAACCAAGTGTCTCGCGCATCATTGGTGGTACCCGTTTTGCCTGCAATGTCGCTGCGACCCAACTGACCCGCGCGGGCGGCGGTGCCATAGCGGACCACATCCTGCATCATATTGGTCATGAGCCAGGCATTGCGCGGATCGATCACCCGTGGGGCGTCCCCCCCCACTTTTTGCGGACTGGACTGCATCAGCAGGCGTCCGTCCTTGTCATACACTTTGTCAATGAGATAAGGGTTAACACTGAAACCACCATTGGCGAATACACCATAGGCCGCAGCCATCTGCAGCGGGGTGACGCTGCCCGCGCCTAGCGCCATGGTCAGGTAAGGTGGGTGACGTGCCGGATCAAAGCCAAAACGGCGGATGTAGTCGCGTGCATAGTACGGTCCGATGGCTTGCAAAATGCGCACAGAAACCAGGTTAAGCGACTTGGTGAGTGCCGTGCGTATGCGCACCGGGGCGCCGGTGCTGCTGTCGTAATTTTTGGGCTCCCAAGCGGTGCCACCGGCTTCGTCGGCTGTGAGCGAGATGGGTGCGTTTTCGATCATCGACGCCGGAGTTAAGCCTTTCTCCAGTGCGGCCGAATAGATGAACGGCTTGAAACTCGAACCGGGTTGACGCCATGCCTGAGTCACCCGGTTGAATTTATTGCGGCTGAAATCAAATCCGCCGACCAGCGCAGTGATGGCACCGTCTTCGGGATTCACGGCGACCAGCGCCGCCTCGACTTCCGGTAACTGTGCCAGTCGCCATTGCGATTTATTGTTGAGCAATTGCACGCGTACCACTGCACCCGGCTCAAGCTGGCGGCCCTTTTTGCTGTTAGCCCAGTTGGCCACCCAATTGAGCGAGTTTCCTGTTATCTCAACGACCGTTCCGTCATGCAGTTGTGCATGGATCAGTTTGGGGGCGGCACTCAGGACGACGGCAGGGCGCATCTCGCTGACCGGCGAAATATCATCTAGCAAGTCGACGATGGCAGCGTCACGTGCCGCCTTGTCGGCAGGCAGGCTGATCTGCTTCTCAGGGCCGCGATAACCATGGCGCAGGTCATAATCGGCGATTCCCTGCCAAACAGACTTGTTGGCGGCGGCCTGTTGCCCTTTTTTCAAGGTGGTGACGACTTTAATGCCCGTACTGTAGATCGATTCGCCATATTTCTCGAACAGGATCTGGCGCACCATTTCCGCCGCGTAGTCGGCAGACACGTCGGTTTGCTGGCGACTCTGGCGGATGACCAGTTTTTGTTTGACAGCCGCCTCCCAGGTTGGCTGGTCAATGAACTTGAGCGTGCGCATCCGCTTCAGCACATATTCCTGACGTGATTTTGCGCGTGGAAAATTAACCACCGGGTTGTAACGTGACGGCGCCTTGGGGAGCCCTGCCAGCATAGCGAACTCGGCCAGCGACAGTTCACGCATGGTTTTTCCGAAGTAAGCGTGTGCGGCGGCTTCGAAACCGTAGGCACGTTGGCCGAGATAGATCTGATTGATGTAGAGCTCGAGGATCTTGTCCTTCGATAAATTATGCTCAATTTTCATCGCCAGCATGGCTTCAGATAGCTTGCGGGTCAGCGTTTTCTCGTTTGATAGAAAGAAGTTGCGCGCAACCTGCATGGTGATGGTCGATGCACCTTCTTTGGCGCCGCCGGATAACAGGTTCGATGCCGCCGCACGCAACACGCCCAGCGTATCCACGCCGCCATGAGAGTAGAAGCGCTCATCTTCTGCCGAGATGATGGCCTGCTTCATGTAGTCGGGGACTTTGTCGATGGTGATGAACGCGCGACGCTCCTCGCCGAATTCACCTATCAACGCGCCATCTGCGGTGTATACCCGCAATGGGAGCTTGGGTTTGTAATCAGTCAGCGCCTCAAGCGGCGGGAGGTTGGGATATATCAGTGCAGCAGCCAGGCCTGCCAGTGCCGTACCCACTACGCCCAAGCTCACAGCCAAGGCGATTGCGTAGTGCCACCATTTCGAAAACATCGTGTTCCTTAATACTGAGATGGCAGATATCCCCAGAAAATATGCGCCGATTGACCCGGCTCCGCCTAGGGATGTGCAGCGGATTCATCTCAATAACCCGCTGTTTGAATTGATTTTTACGGCAACTTAAACGCATTGCTTACCTTGTACTGTAAGGCAAGCTGCCATCCTGACTCAAACGCCTTGCAACTGAAATGAACCAGAGTGCCTAAAGTTTCCGCCGATTATAGGCGTTAGTGGTGTTGGAAATTGGACACATATGTTCAGCTCTTGCAGTGTGATGAGAAAAAAACTGTTAAAAACCATGTGTTGTTGCTAGCATCTCAAAACAATAATAAGAAACAGCGCCAACTCACAGAAGCGTAAAGGAAAACTCTTGCACCTGAATATCAACTTGGATTGGCTGTCTGCCAAAGGCTTGCCGATTATCGGACTGGACATCAGCACGACTGCGGTCAAGCTGGTGGAATTGTCCGATGCCGGCAAAGGGATGCTGCGAATCGAGCGCTATATTATCGAACCCTTGCCCAAGGATGCGGTGATGGATGGCAATATCGCGAACCTCGATCAAGTGGCTGACACGCTACGCACTGCCTGGAAAAACCTGGGTTCACGGATCAAGAACGTTGCGCTTGCGTTGCCTTCATCCGCTGTGATCACCAAGAAGATCCTGGCACCCGCCAGCCTGAAAGGGCTGGACCTGGAAAACCAGGTCGAAGCGGAGGCCAATCAGGTGATCCCCTTTTCACTGGATGAAGTGAACCTTGATTTTCAGGTTCTCGGCGCCTCGCCCGGCAGTCCTGATGACGTCCAAATACTGCTTGCTGCTGCACGTAAGGAAAAAGTCGAGGATCGCGTGGCCGTGGCAGAAGCTGCCGGACTGACGGCCCTTATCATGGACGTTGAATCCTTCGCTTCACAAACGGCTTATGAGCAAATCGCTCACCTGCTGCCAAGTGGCGGCGCCGGCCAGACCGTAGCGATCATCGATGTCGGTGCGCAGAACATGCACATCAATATTCTTCATGACAACGAGTCGGTGTACCTGCGCGAACACGGGTTTGGCGGTAACCAGCTTAACAATGAAATTTCGCGTCGCTACGGTATGACCAGCGAAGAGGCTGAAAATGCCAAACGCAAGGGTACGTTGCCTGAAAGTTATGACGTCGAAGTGCTGCAGCCTTACAGTGAAACCCTGGCGATGGAAATCGGCCGGGCACTGCAACTGTTTACGACATCCACACAATATCGCAAGGTCGATCAGGTCCTGCTGGCAGGTGGTGGCGCCATGATTCCAGGTATTGATGAAGTCGTAGGGCAGCGCATTGGAATGCCGACGCTGGTCGTCAATCCGTTTGCCAATATGGCGGTAGGCTCGAAAATCAAGCCCCAGGCGCTGACTGCTGATGCGCCGTCCTTGTTTGTCGCCTGCGGCCTCGCTATGCGGAGGTTTGACCCCCAATGATTCGCATTAACCTTCTCCCTCACCGAGAACTTGCGCGCGCGGCTCGGCGGCGCCAGTTCAATATTCTCCTTGGCATGTCTGTCGCCGCAGGTGTCGTCGTTGTTCTGCTCGGACACAGTTTTATTGCCGCAAGCCAGTCGACACAGGATGCGCGTAATGCGTTCCTTGATCAGGAAATCACCAAACTCGACATTCAGATCAGCGAAATCAAGAAAATCCGCGAACAAACTCAGGCGTTGCTGGCACGTAAACAGGTTGTGGAAACCTTGCAGTCAAATCGTACTGAAGTTGTACATTTATTTGACCAGATGATACGGCTGCTTCCAGAGGGGTTGTATCTGAAGTCCTTCAGTCAAGCTGGGGATATGGTTACGCTTAGTGGTTACACCCAGTCGAGCGCACGCGTTTCCTCGCTGATGCGTAATCTGGAGAGTTCGCCCTGGTTTGAGTCAGTCAATTTGGTCGAAATCAAGTCGGCTACTGTCAATAACCTGCGTGCCAACGAGTTTGTCCTGACGGTCAAGCAAACTTCACAACAACCACAAGATACGCAGAATAAGGGGGGCAAAGCATGACCCTGGACGACCTCAATAACCTGGATTTAAAAACCTTGGCGGATTGGCCGTTAGCGACCAAGCTGGTGGCACTGGCTGTGTTGTGCGCGGCCATTGTGACAGCAGGCTGGTGGTTTGATTGGCGCGGCAACATGGAAGCACTGGATGTAACCAAGCAAAAAGAAACCGAACTGAGAGCCGTGTTTACCACCAAAAAAAACCAGGCTATCAATCTGGAAGCCTACAAGAAACAACTGGTGGATATTGAGCAGGCGTTTGGTGCTCTGTTGAAGCAGCTCCCCAATAAACAGGAAATGGATGCGCTTATCACGGATGTGAACCAGGCGGGTTTGGGCCGGGGTTTGCAGTTTGAACTGTTTAAACCCGCGGCGGAAACCGTTTCCGAGTTTTATGCCGAAACACCGATCAGCGTCAAAGTAACTGGTGGTTACCATGACATAGCTGCTTTCGTTAGTGACGTCGCGAAACTGTCTCGGATCGTAACGCTGCATGATATCAACATGAGTCCGGCCAAGGATGGCGTGATGAATATGGACGCGGTTGTCAGAACATACCGGTATCTGGACGACGAAGAGACGATCTCGCGTAAGCAAAAAGCCAAGGAGCAACCGAAATGAAGCGCCTGGCCAGTATGGTAATTGTGTTGAGCCTGACCGGCTGCGGCGGCGGCGGAATGGATGATTTGCAGACCTTTGTGAATGAAACGGGCAAGGATATGCAAGGGAAGATTGATCCGCTGCCTGAAGTCAAAGCATTTGAACCGTTTACTTACAATGCATTTGACCTGCCCGATCCCTTCAAACCCAGAAAGCTGTCAAGCGGGGGAGGCGGGGGAATGCAGCCCGACTTGAACCGACCCAAAGAGCCTTTGGAAGCGTTTTCACTGGAAACGCTGAAAATGGTCGGCATGTTGTCGAAGAGCGGTGTAATCCACGCTGTGATCTTGACCCCTGATAAAGCAATTTATCACGTCAAGAAAGGCAATTATGTGGGCCAGAACTTTGGTCTCGTCACGAAAATTAACGAAAATGAAATTTCGTTGCGTGAAATTGTTCAGGATAGCGCCGGGGATTGGTCCGAACGCACCAGCACCCTGATTTTGCAAGAATGATTTGTAGTACTGAATATCTAAAGAGGCTGACATGAACGCATTGCCGAAAATTGCCCAGAAACTGTCCCGTCAACTGATTGGGATCACCTTACTCACAGGTTTAGTGCTTCCGCTTACAGTGCGCGCTGCTGATGTGCCGCCCACCGGTAACGCGGTACAAAGCGTTGAAACCACCACACTGCCTGGCGGCCAGGTGGTAGTGCGGGTGACGCTCAAGAAAGCGCTGACCGCCGAGCCTGCAGGATTTACGGTCGGAAACCCCCCGCGTATCGCGCTTGATTTGCCGGATACGGGGAATGCGATGGGGCGAAATACGGTTGAGGCCAATTTGGGACCGCTTACGAGCGTGAATGTGGTGCAGGCAGGAACGCGTACTCGCCTTGTGCTTAATTTGAATAAGTCGGTTGAATACGACGCGAAGATTGAAGGCAAAACCTTGATCGTCGCGTTGGGCAATCTCAGCGCAGCAGGTACAGCGCCGGCAAATGTGAGCCCGCGCTTCGCCGATGCGGCGCCAGGAGCGGCATCTCATAATATTCGTGACATCGATTTCCGTCGTGGTGGGGCGGGCGAAGCGCGCATTGTGACAACATTGTCTGATGCACAGACTGGCATCAATATTCGCCAGCAAGCCAATGGCATCGTGGTTGACTTTATTGGTGCTGAACTGCCCAGAGCGTTGCAGCGACGCCTTGATGTGGCTGATTTCGGTACCCCGGTACAAACCGTTGAGACGTATACACTGGGTGATAACACTCGTATGGTGATACAGCCTAAAGGCGGTTGGGAATATTCGGCCTACCAGACTGACAACAGCTTCATTGTTGAAGTCAAGCAGAGTGATGATGGCCAGAAAAAGACCGCTGACGGCAAGGTCAAATACGTCGGGGAAAAGCTCTCGCTCAATTTCCAGAACGTCGAAGTGCGCTCGGTGCTGCAGGTCATCGCCGACTTTACTGGCCTCAACATCATTGCCAGCGATACCGTAAATGGCAACCTGACATTACGTTTGAAGGACGTGCCGTGGGATCAGGCGCTCGACCTCATCATGCAGAGCAAGGGCCTGGACAAGCGCCAGAACGGCAACGTGATCTGGATCGCGCCCAAGGACGAGCTGTTGACCAGAGAGAAACTGGAGTTCGAAGCCAAGTCGGCCGTGGCCGATCTGGAACCCCTGACCACCGAATACATCCAGATGAACTACATGCGGGCGGATGAAGCGCAAACCATGCTGTACGGTTTTGCCGCCGGTGCCTTCCTCGCCTCCGCCGGTAACAACTCGGTGAACTGCTCGGCGCAGGCGCAGGGCTTGGGTGGTGCGGCTGCAGCGCAGGCCTCGCAGAAGGGAGAGGGAGCAAACGACCAGAAAGTCCTCACCAAGCGCGGCCGCGCGACCTATGAATTGAAAACCAATACGCTGATCATTACTGATACCGCACGCAAGATTCAAGAGGTGCGGGAACTGCTCACACGGCTGGATGTGCCGGCACGTCAGGTCATGATCGAGGCGCGGGTGGTTGTGGCGACTGATGGCTGGAGTCGTGATCTGGGGGCGCGCCTGAATTTTCGTGCGTCAAACAGCAGCGGCAGCCGGAGCATTAGCGGGGGCGGGCAAGCGCTCCCCGGAGTGGCACCAAACCTGATCATGTCCTTGCTGGATAGCGCTAACGGGAGTCTGCTGGGCTTGGAGTTACGTGCGCTGGAAGCCGACGAACGGGGTAAGGTGATTTCCAATCCGCGCGTGATGACGACCAACCAGAAGCCGGCAGTGATTCTCAACGGCACGCAGATTCCTTACATAACGCCACCTGCGCAATTGGGTGGAGTCAGCACGGTGACGTTTAAAGACGCATTCCTGTGCTTGCTGGTCGATCCGCAGATTCTCAACAACGACTCGATTATCCTGACGGTCGAGGTGCAGAAAGATGCGGTACGTGACATCGCCAACATTGGCGACAACCCCGCAATCGACACCAAGCGGATCAAGACTCAGGTACGCGTGAATAATGGCGAAACCTTGGTGTTGGGTGGCATTTTTGATGGCAGCGAGAGTTCAACTGTTAGCAAAGTACCACTTCTAGGCGATATTCCCGTGTTCGGTAATCTGTTTAAAACCACTGGCAAGGAAAACAGCAAAACTGAATTGATAATTTTCATCACGCCTCGTATTCTCGACGACCGTCTGTCGATTCGCTGATCGCGATTACCCATTCAAGCGCGGGCTGGCCCCGCGCTTTTTTTCGTTCTGATTTTCTTCAAGGAAACGAGCCTCGAAAGCCATGGCGTACATTAGAATCCGCCTATGAGCAAGCGAGACAACTTATACCTCGTCGGTTTAATGGGGGCGGGAAAGACTACGGTGGGGCGGTTGCTGGCCAGGCATTGTGGCTGCGTGTTCCACGACTCGGACCACGAAATCGAGGCGCGCACCGGCGTCAAGATTCCGATCATTTTCGAAATAGAGGGCGAGGCGGGTTTCCGCAAGCGCGAGGAAGGGGTGATTGCGGAGTTGACCGCCGTGAGGGGTATCGTGCTGGCCACGGGGGGCGGTGCGGTGTTGTCGGCCATTACGCGCGACAACTTACGCAAAAACGGCATGGTGATTTACTTGCGCGGCACGCCGGAGCATTTGTATGAACGTACCCGGCATGACCGGAATCGGCCGTTGCTGCAAACCGAGGATCCGCTGGCCAGGCTGCGCGAGTTATATCAACAGCGTGACCCGCTGTACCGGGAGGTGGCCGATATCGTGGTGGATACTGGGCGCCAAGGCGTTGCAGGCATGACGCGCGTTCTGTTGGGCAAGCTGGAATTATTGCGGAGTGATTTGCCTCCGTCCGATCCGGTGGTCTGAATGCGAGCCGTGGTTTTCGCGGGTATCCTATGTTTGCTGTCGGGTGTGACGTCGGCTGCAGACTACCGCGTGAGCCCTGATGGTTACCGTGAACAGATCCAGCATCTGCAGCCTGGCGATAGATTACTGCTCGAACCCGGAGATTATCTCCAGGGTTTGCCGTTGCATAACCTGTCAGGCCGTATCGATCAACCCATCATCGTCGAAGCGGCCAATCGTTTGGCGCCCCCACGCTTCATTGCGCGGCCGGGGGTCAACACGGTCAGCCTGATCAATGTGCGCTATCTGGTATTGCGCTATCTTGAGTTGGACGGTCGCAACGTTCGTGTGGATGCAGTCAAGGCCGAAGGCCATAGTGGCTTTGCCGACTTCATTACGCTGGAGCATCTGTTCATTCATGATTATGCTGCTTCGCAGCAGAATGTAGGCATCTCGTCGAAATGCCCGGCGCTGGGCTGGGTGGTCAGGAAGAATCGTATCGAGCATGTCGGCACCGGGATGTACTTTGGCGATTCGGATGGCTCCGACCCGTTTGTCGGTGGCCTCATTGAAGCCAATCATGTTTCGCATACGCTGGGTTACAACCTGCAAATCAAACATCAGAAAACACGCCTGTCCGACATCGCCGGACGTCACGAGACGATGATTCGTTATAACGTATTCTCCAAGCAGGACACCTTGCCTGGGTCGCAAGCCCGGCCCAATGTTCTGCTGGGACATTTCCCCTTGGCTGGAGTTGGCAGCGAGGACCGGTATCTGATTTATGGCAATCTTTTTTTGCCGAATCCAACCGAAGCGCTGTTGCAGGCCGAAGGGCGTGTGGCACTGTACGACAATGTGTTTATCAACGACCGCGGCGATGCAATTCGAATCCAGCCGCACAATGACGTGCCACGTGACACAGTGATTTTTTCCAATACGGTACTGGCTTCGGGCACGGGAATCCAGGTGCGCAGGGGCGAAAACACCGCTTATCGTCAGTACGTGGTCGCTAACGTCGTGGCGGCCAGCACACCCCTGCATGGTGGCGAGGAGACACATAATGTCACCTTGGCCTATCGACGCGAGTTGGCGAGCGTCCCCGTGCCAGACCTCACCGCGCGGTTGCTGGCGTTAGACCCTGTGGCGCACGACTTGCCCGCTGGCTTGATGCGCGAATTCTCAAGCTATCCTGGTTGGCAAGCCACGGGGCGTCCCGGAGCAAAATCAACCCCCGCTTTGTTGCGTACACTGGATGCCGTGCAACCATGAATCGCGACGAGAAGACTTCCGGAAATTCCAGCGGCCTGTTGTGGATGGCTGCACTGGCATACACCACGTTTGTCATTTATGGCAGTCTGGTTCCACTGGATTTTCGGCCTATCCCCTGGGCCGAGGCGATTGCACGGTTTGACGAGATCCCGTTTCTCAAACTGGGTATCGGCTCGCGTGCCGACTGGATGGCCAATCTTCTGCTATTCATTCCGTTGACGTTTTTGTGGATGGGCGTATTGGCGGCCGGAAAGAGCCGTATTTTTGGCGTGCTGGCCACGCTGGCGCTGATTCCCGCGGCCACTGCGTTCAGTTTCGGTATTGAGTTTACCCAGCTATTTTTCCCGCAACGTACCGTTTCGCAGAACGACATCATGGCCGAGACGCTGGGCGGCATCATCGGCGTGCTGGCCTGGTGGGGGGGCGGTCGTCGCTTTGTTGGGTGGCTGCAGTCCTGGCAGCAGCTTCATGCTCGCGCCGCACTGGCAGAACGGTTGGCCTGGGTGTATTTGGCGGGGGTGTTGGTTTATAACGTTCTGCCGCTTGACCTGACCATCAGCCTGGTCGAAATATTCCATAAATGGCAGGGCGGCAACGTCAACTTGATTCCATTTGATCGCTTGCCTGACGATGCCGCCTACGCCCTGTATGAAATCGCCAGCGATGCCCTGATTTGGACACCCCTTGCGCTACTCTGGCGCCTGGATGGAACGCGCAGTGCATGGCGTGTATGGGGGATGGTATTGGCGACTGCTGCCCTGTTGGAGTTTTTGCAACTTTTTGTCTACTCGCGCGTGAGCGATGTCACCGACTTGTTTACAGCGGCCGCTGGGGCGGCGTTGGGCAGCTTTGTCGGCGGCCGTTTGGCCAAGCGTGAAGCGACCATGGATCACACCCTGCCTTGGGCAGCATGGCTGCCATTTGCCTTGGCATTGGGGTGGATGGTCGTGTTGTTATTCGTGTTCTGGTTTCCCTTTGAATTCCGCACGGACGGCGCTTTTATAAAAAGCCGTCTCGATTTCATATATCGAGTGCCGTTCGAGGTGTATTACTTTGGTACTGAATATCGTGCCATTACCGAGGTCTTGCGCAAGACACTCTTCTTTGCGCCACTCGGCGGATTGCTGGCATGGGGTGTGGCACGTCAGCCCTGGCGTTGGCGTGGGCCGTTGTTTGCGCTGGCCATGCTGACATTGGCGATGATGCCTGCCATCGTTGAATTGGGACAGGTGATGATGCCACTCAAAATTGCTGATACGACCGACTGGTTTTTGGCCTGGTTGGGTGGACTCGTGGGATACGGGGTGGCGCGCCGCATATTGCATGCACCACGTCGCGCCATTCCTCAAGGAACAACCAATCATCCGCCAGCACTGATTGTCGCGATTCCGGTATCCAGAACGCGCTGGCATTTTCCGTTGACGATCGCCGGAATGGGGCTGCTGTTTTGGGGCGCGGCGCATGCCCCCTTCGTGCCGTACAACGCGCGCGAACTACTCCGGCAGGACACGATTTGGCTGTCGGCCTTGCTGCTTGCCGGCGTGTGTTACTGGCTGGCGGTGTGGCCCGTGTGGCTGGCCCGGCGCCAACTATCCGGCGTCCATCGGTTGTGGCAATTGCCGTTGGGTTTGCTGGTTTATGGCGGAGTGTCATTTCTCATGCTGAAAATGGCCGTTCCGGATGAAAGCCTGCATGATTTGGTGGGCAGTCCGGTGTTAGGCTGGGCAGGGCAATGGGAGATAGGGTTGCGCTGGATTGCGCTGGCTGCGATACCGGGTACGTTGTTGTACCTGGCTACGCAAGCCGTTCGACGCTGGCGCGGGCGAAAGCTCGGCGCCATGCAATTCTGGAGCGCTGTTCCCAGCTTGGTGCTGGCATATTGGGGCGTGGTGATGCAGGCGGGAACTGACAATCTCACCGAATTGATTGCTGCGCCACAAGCGCTTGCTTTTGTGGCGTTATGTGCCTGGCTTTTCACCGTGTTCTTTGCAGCGGCCCTGATCACTTCACCCTCATCCGCGGGTCAGCGCATCCCCCGGTTGGCCGGAGGGCTTATTTCGTTGCCATTGGCGGCATTGTTTCTGTACGTCGGGCTGGCAGGCGAAATCAACAAATACGACCAGCAATTTTCGGCGCTGCAGTTTTTATTGAGCCCGGACCGCGAGCATTACGCCACGCAAACTGTCATCTGGCTGCGCTACGGTGCATTGCATGTTCTTGTCATAACCGCACTTTCATTCATACAATGGCCCTACTTCCGCGCCGCTCAACGGCTACACTCCCCGGCATCCCATGCATTTCATTGACGTGTTCAACGGCGACGCCGACGGTATTTGCGCATTGCATCAGCTGCGTTTGGTCGACCCAGTCGAGACCGAGCTGATAACAGGCCCCAAGCGCGATATCAGCTTGCTGGGGCGGGCAAAAGCCGCTGCAGGGGACCGCGTCACCGTGCTTGATGTTGCGCTTTCAAAAAACCGCGAAGCACTGGATCAGCTGCTCAAGGCGGGTGCGTATGTGCGCTACTTTGACCACCATCAACCCGGTGATATCCCCTCGCACCCTAATTTCGAACCGCATATTGATACCGATGCCAACACATGCACCAGCCTGTTGGTCAACCAGAGCTTGCAAGGTAAACAGCTGGTATGGGCCGTGACGGCTGCGTTTGGTGACAACCTTGCTGATGCGGCGCGCAAGGCTGCAGCGCCGCTCAACTTGTCTGACAGTCAACTGGCACAACTGAAGTCACTGGGTGAATGCCTCAACTACAACGGTTACGGAGAAACGCTCGACGACCTGTTTTACGACCCGGCCGATTTGTATCGCCAGTTGCGTCCATTTTCCAATCCTTTCGCTTTCATTGCCGAATCGCCCGCCTATCAAACGCTCAAGACCGGTTACCAGAGCGACATGGTCCGCGCTGTTGCCGTAAACGCAGCAGAAATGCGCGCAGCCGGACGCATTTTCATGCTGCCTGCGGAGAAATGGGCGCGGCGGATTTCAGGCGTGTTGGGTAATCAACTCGCCGTCGATAGCCCTTCACAGGCGCATGCTGTCCTCACGGCCAAGCCGTCAGGAGGCTATGTGGTGAGTGTGCGCGCCCCGCTGGAAGTCAGAGCAGGTGCGGACATGTTGTGCAGCCAGTTCGAGACAGGCGGCGGACGCAAAGGCGCTGCGGGCATCAATCACTTGCCCGAGTCCGAAATAGATCGATTTGTTACTGCCTTTTATGCAGTTTTTACCCGGAGCTGAACTGTGGATCAATTGATCTCGCCCTATGGCGGTAACCTCGTCAATCTGATTGACCCCGCGAAGACTGAAGCACTCAAGCAAGAAGCTTTCAGCCTGCCCTCGATCGATCTGGATTGGCGTCAGCAATGCGAACTTGAAATGCTGATGACGGGCGCCTACTCACCCCTGATCGGGTTCATGACGCGCGCCCAGTGTGCACAAGTCGAAACAGATCAAAAGCTGGATGACGGCACATTTTGGCCGTTGCCGATTTCCCTGGCTTTTCAGAAACATGCCACGGAAAAAATGAAGCCCGGGGACCGTGTTGCGCTACGCGATGGTGAGGGATACATGCTCGCCATTCTGACCATCGCTGATGCGTGGGAAGATGCTGGCGTCTGGCATGTGGGTGGAAAGGTTGAAGGGGTTGCATTGCCCCCCCATCCTGATTTTGCATCGCTGCGTGCAACCCCGGTTGAGCTGCGCGCCCTGTTTGCACGCAGAGGCTGGCGGCGTGTGGTGGCCTGG
>JAGXGP010000003.1 GCA_024636775.1 Hydrogenophilales bacterium | reverse complement strand
TGTTTCTCGACAAAGCGGATCTTGACGATGGACTTGGCGCTCTTGAAGCCGTATTTCCACGGCACCACCAGACGGATCGGCGCGCCGTTCTGGTTGGGGAGCACTTCGCCATACAGGCCGACGGTCATCAGTGTCAGTGGATTCATCGCCTCATCCATCCGCAAGCCCTCGACATACGGCCAGTCGAGGACGCGCGAACGCTGTCCAGGCATCTGTCTGGGGTCGTGCAGTGTCACGAACTCGACGTACTTGGCATTGCCGGTGGGGGCCGCGCGGCGGATGATTTCATGCAGAGGAAAACCCACCCACGGAATCACCATCGACCAGCCCTCGACGCAGCGCATCCGGTAGACACGTTCTTCCAACGGCGCGAGTTTCAACAGCGAGTCAATGTCGTACTCCCCAGGATTGCCCACTTCGCCTTCTACCGCCACCGTCCACGGACGCGTTTTGAAACGGCCCGCATTGTCGGCCGGGTCGCTCTTCCCGGTACCGAATTCGTAGAAGTTGTTGTAGGTGGTCACCGACTTGTACGGGGTTAACTCTTCGGCCAGCTTGTAGGCGCTGGCGCGCACCCCAACCAGTTTGGTGCCGGCGTGAACATCAGGGGCGATGCCCAGCACGGCGCCTGCTGCCAGCACGCCCATGCCCTGCATGAAGCGGCGGCGCTCCCGATAAATTTCAAGCGGGGTGATTTCAGACGAAAGAATGTCGCTGGGTTGGCGTATCAACATGGCAGAGTCCAATCAATCAAGATAAAAGGCATATCAAGTCGGTCGGAGTAGAGGCTCGATCCTTACACGTCACGCGTAAGCCGACCTTGGCATAGGGTTTTTTGTTTCGACATGAACCTGCTAATGTGCGGACCTGTCGTACGTCTTTGTTATTTTTGCGGAATTTGCCATGCGCGCCCTATTCATCCTGTTGTTCGTTCCGCTGCTCGCCTTTGCTCAGGCTGGCGGGCCGCCCTTTATTCCGGTCAACTTGATGAAGGTGAGCGAGTCGCCCGTCACCAACACGGTCGACGCTGTAGGTGCATTGATTGCCGAGGACAGCGTGGTGCTGCGCCCGGAAATCGACGGCCGCATCGACAAGCTGCTGTTCAAGGAAGGGCAGCCGGTGAAGAAAGGTGCGGTGCTGGTGGTGCTTGATTCAGCCGAGCAGCGCGCCCGTCTCGCTGCAGCGCAAGCTGATCTTAGGCTCGCAGAAAGCCGCTACAAGCGCAGCGAGGAACTGGTCGCAAAGAATTTCATTTCCAGGCAGGCACTCGACGAAGCCCGCGCCAATCTCGATATCCTGCGTGCGCGCCGCCAGCAGGAGCAGGTGGCACTCAACAAAACCATCCTGCGTGCGCCGTTTTCTGGTGTGATTGGATTACGCCAGGTCAGCCCCGGCGCCTATGTCAGCAAGGGGAGCGATCTGGTGCGGCTGGACGCGCTCGGCAACTTGAAGCTGGAAGTGCCGGTCCCTGAAACCTATCTGTCGCTGGTGCGCATCGGGCTGCCGATCACACTGACCGTTGATGCCCTGCCGGGACAAACCTTTAGCGGCACCGTCCACGCCATCGATCCGGTGGTCGATCCGGTGAGCCGCAACGTACGGGTACGTGCGCGCATCGCCAACCCGAAAGGCCAACTCAAGCCTGGCATGTTCGCCCGCGCCACGGCTGATCTCGGTGGCAAGACAAGCGCCATCTTGCTGCCCGAACAGGTAATCGTGCCGAAGTCTGATGGCAGTTATGTTTTTCTCGCGGTCGACGGCAAGGCCGAACTGCGCAAGGTTACGCTGGGCAAACGCGAACCCGGCCGGGTCGAAATCGTCTCTGGCGTAAAAGCCGGTGACACCGTCGTGCTGGATGGCCAAATCAAGCTGCGTCCCGGCGTGCCGGTGGTCACGCTGGAGCAGGCGGCACAGATGATGAAGAAAAAGCAAGCCGACAAGCCGCGTTGAACCCACGCCTCCGCGAAGACTGACCCATGATTCTTTCCGATATTTCCATCCGCCGTCCGGTGCTCGCCACCGTGATGAGCCTGCTCATCATTCTGATCGGCCTGATTGCTTTCGACCGTCTGCCGGTACGCGAATATCCCAACATTGATGCCCCGGTGGTGTCGGTACGCACGGTCTACCCAGGCGCCTCTTCCGAGGTGATGGAAAGCCAGATCACCAAACCACTGGAAGATTCGCTCTCCGGCATCGAAGGCATCCGCACCATCAAATCGGTGAGCCGCGAAGAAGTCAGCCAGATCACGGTGGAGTTTATCCAGTCGCGCGATCCGGAAGCCGCCGCCAACGACACCCGCGACCGCGTGGCGCGGGTGCGTGGTGCACTACCCAATGAAGCGCAAGACCCGGTGGTGGCCAAGATCGAGGCGGACGCCCAGGCCATCATCTGGCTGGCGTTTTCCAGCGACCGCCAATCGCCGCTGGAAATCACCGATTACGCCGACCGCGTGGTGGCTGACCAGCTGAAAACGCTGCCGGGGGTGGCCTCGGTCATCATCGGCGGTGGCCGCCGCTACGCCATGCGGCTGTGGCTCGACCCCAGCCGCATGGCGTCGCAAGGGATCACGGTTCAGGATGTGGAAGCCGCGCTCAGAAGCCAGAATACCGAGCTGCCCTCGGGCCGGATCGAAAGCCAGATGCGCGAGTTTTCCGTGCTGGCCAGGACCGATCTGCGCACTCCAGGCGAATTCGAGCGCGTCGTCATCCGTGACAGTGGTGGCGTGCTGGTGCGTCTAGGGGATGTCGGGCGCGCCGAAATCGGTGCCGAGGACGCGCGCAACATCGTGCGGGTCAACGGACGTGCCGCCGTCGGCCTCGGCATTGTCAAACAGTCGACCGCCAACACGCTGGAAGTCGCACGCGCGATCAAGGCCGAAGTGCCGCGCTTGCAGGCAGCCTTGCCGGAAGGCATGCAGCTCAAGGTGGCGTTCGACAGCTCGATTTTCATCGAGAAATCCATCGACGCGGTCTACACCACCATGATCGAAGCCATGGTGCTGGTGGTCGGCGTCATCTTCCTGTTCCTGCGCAACTGGCGCGCCACATTGATCCCCTTCGTCACCATCCCGGTGTCGCTGATCGGCGCATTCATCTTCCTCTCGGCCATGGGTTTCACCATTAACGTGCTGACCCTGCTCGGGCTGGTGCTGGCGATTGGCCTGGTGGTGGACGATGCCATCGTGATGCTGGAGAACATCTACCGCCATATCGAGGAAGGCATGCCGCCGTACGAAGCTGCACTGAAAGGCTCCCAGGAGATCGGCTTCGCGGTGCTGGCGATGACGCTCACGCTGGCTGCCGTGTTCGCCCCGTTGGCGTTTGCAGAAGGCAATACCGGCAAGCTGTTCACCGAATTTGCGCTGACAGTAGCGGGCGCGGTGTTGGTGTCCGGCTTTGTCGCACTCACCCTGACGCCGATGATGGCAAGCCGCATCCTGCGCCACGAACCGCGCCACAACGCGCTGTTCAATTTTGGTGAGCGCGTGTTGACGGGGCTGAACACGGCTTATACCCGGGGTGTGACGCGGGTTCTCAGGCATCCGTGGATCGTCACGCTGGTCTTCGTTCTGACATTTGGCGCCATGATTAGCCTGTTGTATTCACTCAAATCAGAGCTGGCGCCGACTGAAGACCGCGGCTTTTTCATCGGCGTCATGATCGCGCCAGAAGGCGCTACGCTGCAATACACCGACCAGTACGCACGCCAGCTCGAAGGCATGTATCAGAGCGTGCCCGAAGTGAATACCGCCTTCATGGTGGTTGCGCCGGGCCTGGAACGGCCGAATCCGGTCAACAGTGCGCTGTCGTTCGTGATGCTGAAGCCATGGGAAGAACGCAGCCGCAGCCAGATGGCGATTACCGAAGCTCTCGGCCCACAGATGTTCATGGGCATGCCCGGCGTGCTGGCGTTCCCGATCAATCCGCCCTCGCTCGGCCAGAGCTTTCGCAATCCACCACTGCAGTTTGTGGTGCAAGCGCCCAGCTACACCGAACTGGATACGGCCGTCGAAGCCTTGATGGAAAAGGTTCGGGCCTATCCCGGGCTGTCCAACCCCGACAGCGATCTCAAACTCAACAAGCCGCAACTCAGGGTCGATATCAACCGCGACAAGGCCGCGCAAATGGGCGTGGGCATCGACACCATTGGCCGCACACTGGAAACCCTGCTGGGCGGACGTGATGTCACGCGTTTCAAGCAAGCGGGCGAGCAATACGACGTCATTCTCCAGCTTGACCCCGCAGCACGCGCGACCCCACAGGATTTAAGCGCGCTGTATGTGCGCGGCCGTGAAGGCAGTCTGACGCCGCTGTCGAACCTGGTGACGGTGACAGAAACCGTTGCGCCGAAGGAACTCAACCACTACGACCGCCAGCGTGCGGCCATCATCTCGGCCAACATCGCACCCGGTTATACCTTGAGTGATGCGCTCACCTTCATGGATCAGGCCGCCAAGGAAACCCTGCCGAAAAACACCCGCACCACACTGGCGGGGTTGTCCCGCGAGTTCGGAGAATCCGGGCAAACGCTGGCGATTACCTTCATGCTGGCGCTGATCGTGATTTATCTGGTGCTGGCGGCGCAGTTCGAAAGTTTCATCTCGCCCTTCATCATCATGCTGACCGTGCCGCTGGCAGCCACCGGCGCGCTGCTGGCGCTGAAGCTCACTGGCGCCACGCTCAACGTCTACAGCCAGATCGGGCTGGTGATGCTGGTCGGCCTGATCACCAAACACGGCATTCTGATTGTGGAGTTCGCCAATCAGTTGCACGCACGCGGCAAGACCAAGGTCGATGCGGTGATCGAAGCTGCCAGCCTACGTTTACGGCCCATTTTGATGACTACCGCCGCCATGGTGCTCGGCGCGGTGCCCTTGGCGTTCGCCAGCGGCGCCGGTGCCGAATCGCGTTCACCCATCGGCTGGGTCATCGTGGGTGGGCTGCTGCTCGGCACGCTACTCACACTGTTTGTCATTCCGGTTGCCTACACCCTGCTGACACGCGACCACAAACCCTCCACCCACCCGCATCAAGCACTCGCCCCCACACTCGGAAAGTGATGAACTCCGCCGCCAGTTTGACGAAGCTTCGTCAGACTGGCGGCGGCAGCCATTCATCTAGCCGTCAAAAACCCCTGTTTTAATGCGGTTCTCCACGCCATTCCGCGTGAAAACAGGTTGGCATGAACTCTGCTCTTATTTCTACACAAACAACGAAGGAGCACCCCATGATCGAACTCGAGCCCGGAAAGAGCCTGGACATCAACCTGAAGGAAGACAGTCAGGGTCGCGATCGCGTGATAGTGGCGCTCCAGTCCGCAGGCTGTGAACTCAACCTGACCCCGCACCAAGCCCGCGTGCTGGCGACCGAACTCATCATGGCAGTCAATCGCGCCGAAGTGCGCAGCAATCTCAAACACAGCCATAACCTGGCACGCAGCGAAAAGCCTGCCATGCAAAAGCGCGAGATGTTCAACCAGGGCTTTGCGAAACATATTTAAGGCCAGTCGGCTTCGACTGGACCTGGGCAGGCGGCAACTTCGCTGACTTGCCTGATAATGAGCCGCCGCATTGTCGGCGGCCCGCCATCCATGATAGGGTGGCGCTAAGGCGCGATGGATTCGTCCTCGCGCCTTTTTTATTTCCATTTTTCAGGAATCAGCATGGCCGTCATCGAACTCACCAAGGACAACTTTGAATCCACCATCCAGAACAGCGATGTCGTCATCGTCGATTTCTGGGCACCATGGTGTGGACCGTGTCGCGGATTTGCCCCCATTTACGAAGCTGCCGCTGAAAAGCACGCCAACATCGTCTTCACCAAGGTCAACACCGAAGTCGAACAGGAATTGGCAGGCTCTTTCCAGATCCGCTCAATTCCGACGCTGATGGTATTCCGCGAACAGGTCATTCTGTACTCGGAATCCGGCTCACTGCCCGCCAGCGCACTGGATGCGTTGATCGAACAAGTCATGGGGCTGGATATGGTGCAAGTCCACAAAGACATCGCCGACAAACAAACGCAAGCGGCAGAACCGGATCAAGCCTGAGCGTGGTGGTTGCCGCTTTGGCGGCATATAATCACAGCCTGCGCTTTATACCTTCGGGGTGCTTGCAGGTAGATTCAGGAGCAGCTGCCGCAACAGCGGAAGCGTAATGGGACGGCGCGTTTCAAGACTGAAACGGTCGAGCGCCTCCAGCACGCGCAACAAACTCTGCATGTCGCGCGCGGTGTGATTCAACAAATAATCTGCCACTTGGGTTTCCAGCCGGAACCCCAGGGTTTCGGCATGCTGCACCAGTGCTGCACGTTTTTCAGCATCGTCCAAACCCTGAAGCTGGAACACCAGCCCCCATCCGAGTCGCGTCTGCAATTCCGGCATCAAGGGCAAGTCGGCCGGGGCCACATTGCCCGCTGCCAACCACAGCCCACCCGCTTCACGCACCCGGTTGAACGCCGCGAATCCGGCGTGCTGTTGCGCGTCATCCCAGGTATCGACCTGATCGGCTATCACCGCTTGTGCTGCATCCAGCCCGGTCAAGTCAACACTGAATCCACGACCTTCACAAGCATGCGCCCACGCCGCCAGCAAATAGCTTTTACCGCTTCCTGGCGCGCCCCACACATAGACCATGCGCTCGGACGCCG
The DNA here is from genome assembly GCA_024636775.1 of Hydrogenophilales bacterium. GTDB lineage: Bacteria > Pseudomonadota > Gammaproteobacteria > Burkholderiales > Thiobacillaceae > Thiobacillus. Next base: position 24,292 of record JAGXGP010000003.1, on the reverse strand, counting down.
TGCCATCCAGCATGGCATGAAGCTGCGCGATCAGTTCGACATTGTGTCCCGCGACAAAACGGGTCAGCTCGGGCTGGGCAGGGGGGCGAATATCGAGAAGCAACTGTTGCATGGGGCGGAAGGATAAGGCAAAAATCGCCGTCATGCGCCAGAAAACCCGAGTGCCCGCAAGTGATAACGCCTGCCGCACCCGGCTATACTCGTATTTTCTGCACTCAGCCCTTTCTTACACCGATGAGTTTTGTATTCCCCATTGCAGTCAAACCCGTGATCCAGCCGCCGCCCATGGTGGAGGAAATGCTCTCTGACGACGAGCGGGCGACGCTGAAAGCACACATCAAAATGCTGATGAAACAGCAGGACGCAGTGCTGGTCGCGCATTACTACACGTCGGCTGACTTGCAGGATCTCGCCGAGGAAACCGGTGGTTGCGTCTCGGACTCGCTGGAGATGGCGCGCTTCGGCCATGCGCACCCAGCCAAGACGCTGATCGTGGCCGGGGTCAAGTTCATGGGCGAAACCGCCAAGATATTAAACCCGGAAAAACGCGTCATCATGCCCGACCTGAGTGCCGACTGCTCGCTCGATCTGGCCTGTCCGGCCGATGCGTTCGCCGCCTTCTGCGACGCCCATCCGGATCGCCTTTCGGTGGTGTATGCCAACACCAGCGCAGCGGTGAAGGCACGCGCCGACTGGGTCGTCACTTCCGGCATCGCCGTCAAGATCATCAAGCACCTGCATCAGCAGGGGCACAAACTGCTGTGGGCACCTGACCGCCATCTGGGGGATTACGTACAGCGCATCAGCGGCGCCGACATGCTGTTGTGGGAAGGCTCATGTGTGGTGCACGAGGCCTTCAAGGCCGAAGCACTGAAAAAACTGCATGCCGAACATCCCGAGGCCGCGGTGCTGGTTCACCCTGAGTCGCCACAAGCGGTGATTGCGCTGGCCGATGTCGTCGGATCGACCACGCAGCTGATCGACGCAGTTCGCACGCTGCCCAATCCTGGATTCATCGTCGCCACCGACAATGGCATTTTCCACAAGATGCGCGCGGCCGCACCTGGCAAGATCCTGCTCGAAGCGCCGACCGCAGGCGAAGGTGCCACTTGCACTTCGTGTGCGCACTGCCCGTGGATGGCGATGAATGGCCTCAGAAAGCTCGCGGCGGTGTTGGAAAACGGTGGCAACGAAATCCACATTGAGGAAACGATCCGCCTCCGCGCCCAGTTATCCATCCAGAAAATGCTCGATTTTGCCGCGGCCGATAAAGCCGGTCAGATTCAGCTCGGCGACTAAGGTACAAGCCACCATGGCCGGAGCCAGCCTGCTCGCCTTACTCGACGACATCGCCACCATCCTTGATGACGTGTCGGTGATGACCAAGATCGCCGCCAAGAAAACCTCAGGCGTCCTCGGTGATGACCTGGCTTTGAATGCTCAGCAGGTGACCGGCGTCAAGGCTGACCGAGAGTTACCCGTGGTATGGGCGGTCGCCAAGGGATCATTCAAAAACAAGCTGATTCTGGTGCCCACTGCGCTGGCCATCAGCGCGCTGGCGCCCTGGGCGATTACGCCACTATTAATGCTGGGCGGCGCATTTTTGTGCTTTGAAGGATTTGAAAAACTGGCGCATCCCTATCTGCATCCGCGCCACGAGGACGAAGCCCAGCATGCTGAACGCACCCGCGCGCTGGCTGACCCGGCGATAGATTTAGTCACACTGGAACGTGACAAAATAAAAGGTGCAGTACGCACTGACTTCATTCTTTCGGCTGAAATCATCGTCATTACTCTGGGGACGGTTGCTGCCGCATCATTTGGTGTCCAGGTTGCCGTGCTGGCCAGTATTGCCATTCTGATGACTGCAGGGGTTTACGGCTTGGTCGCCGGCATCGTCAAACTCGACGACGCGGGGCTTTATCTGAGCAAACGTGCAGGCGATGGAATTGCCCGTGCACAGCGCAGCTTGGGGCGTGGCATTTTGTATGCAGCGCCCTACTTGATGAAAACGCTTTCGGTCGTGGGAACTGCGGCCATGTTTCTGGTTGGCGGCGGCATACTCGTCCACGGCATACCGGGCACGCATGGGCTAGTTGAATTGCTCACCCACGCTGTGCAAACACTGCCCTTTCTGGGCAATGCGTTGGCCCTGATCACGCCACTCCTGATCGACGCGCTGGCAGGAATTGCGACAGGCGGTCTGATACTGGGCGTCATGACGGCAGTCAGGCGCATGCGCCCATAGTTTTTATTTCTGGAACGGCTGGATCAAGGTACGCACCGGGTCATAGTCTGAATCGTCGATCAGCGTAAAACCATCGTAAGCAATATCGAACGTTTCCAGCGTGGAAACATGTTCCGGGGTGGTTTTTTTGAGTGCCAGCAGCGCGTCTCGCAGTTGATTACGCACGCTCACGGGCATGCCGGGATGCACGGCAATGAGGTATGACGGCAGCGGTGGCGTACTGCCAATGACCACAATGCCCTTGCTCTTGAAGCCTTCGGCGACCGAATCCTTGAGGATGCCACCGTCAAAATCCCCAGCCAGAATGGCCTTGGCGATATTGTCATAATGCTTGAGATAGGCAAAATTCGAGAAGTCATGCAGCCCCAGTCCCATTGAGGCCACCGCCGCCCGTTGCAGCAGCGCTTTCTGATCACCGAATGCAAAGCGCTTACCCTTGAGTTCGGCAGGCGTATTGATGCTCGAGCCCGCTTTTACGCCTATGACCAGAGCAAAATGGGGTCGGCCTTTCGTGGTGGGGGCGACCAGGGGAATGACGCCATATTTCTTGCGCGCCTCGATATAGGCCACTGGCGTCAAATAAGCAATCTGCGTCTGTCCCGTTCCCAGGTCTTCCACGGCTGACCCCAGACTCGGTGAGGGACGAAAATGGATGTTGAGATTCGTACTCAGCGCCAGATAGTTGGTCAGCGCGCTCATGCGCTTGATCATCTCGACCGGTATATCCATGGCAACCGAGCCCATGGTGACGTCGATGTCAGGGGTCTTTTGCGTTGCACGCACCCCTGCAGGCAGGAACAAGACTCCCGCACAAACCACTGCCAACATAGTCTTAAATAAGGGCTTCGGTTTCATGATGCTGCTAACTCCTGAGACAGGTTTGATTCGGAATACACTTTGTAACGGCCGCGCCCTTCTTTTTTAGCCTGATAGAGCGCCATATCGGCTGCGTGATAGAGCGCCTGCGGCGTTGTCATCGGCTTGATATATTGCGCGACCCCTCCACTGATCCCAATTTTTAGCTGGAATCCGTCGTAATCAAATACTTGTGTCCGCACGCCATCCATCAACTTCTCGATGAAGATTTCGGCCTGATCAATACTGGTGTGATAAAGCAGCACACCAAACTCATCACCGCCCAATCGTGCTGGTAGGTCGGATTTGCGGACATGCAGGCGCAACAAGGTACCAATGTCACGCAGAACCTGATCACCCGCGCCATGTCCATACGTGTCGTTGATCAGTTTGAAGCGATCGATATCAAACAGCACCAGCGTGATTTCCTCCGAAAAACGCTCGGATTGGTGGAACATCCGCGACAGGGTTTCGTCAAACTTGCGGCGGTTGGGCAGTTCGGTCAGCCAGTCAGTGGTGGCCATGGTGTTCACCAACTCCAGCGCACGCTCCAACTCCTGGGTACGCCCACCCAACTGATTGTTTTTCTCGCGAAGCTCCTGATTGGCAAAATCTATCTTGCCCTTCAGCGTATGGTGATAACTGGCGAGCGATTTATTGAGGGCATTGAACACCGTCACCAGTCGCCCGACTTCGTCCTGACTTCGAACCTTCAGGTCACGGGAAACAAATGCCCCGCCTTTTTCCACGGCCTCTTCCATCGCCATGGTCAGATTGCGGATGGGCGAAACAATCCCGCGTGCAGTAAAAAAATAAACGATCAATCCCAGAATCGCGCCAAAAATAAGTTGTTCGAAAAAAACACGCCAATACAACGCGTTCAGCGCGTTTTCCAACGAATCGGTAGAGACATCGATCGCCACACTGCCGATGGCCTCGCCATTGAACATGACCGGTGACTCAAAGCGTTTAAAGCTGGCGGCTTGTTCCGAGGTGGTCTGAGCCATTACGCGCTCGCTCTGATTGCGGATCATGACGTGGATGACGTTGGCTTGCTGCGAGACGTTTTCAGCCAGTATTTCCAGGTTGCCATAGTCATAACCGGCGATCAGCGATGCCGCGCCAGATGCTGTCGCGTTGGCTACGCTCTGGCCCGCCTTGCCGATCATCTCGCTCAGTGGGCCGCGCTCGTTATTGACGCGCACCACCCCTATGCCCGCTGAAGTGATCAGCACGCCAGCCATGACATAGCCCATGAGCTTGACGCTCAAACCAAATTGCAAGCCGATCTCCTGGAAACTGTAAACGTGGAAAAGTTTTGCCCCTAATGGAATATCGGCCTGGACCGGACAAACTGAAGTTGCAGCTTAGAGCGTCGCAGCACGGGGCTGAAGGCCACGGTGATTAGCCGGAGCGCCCGAAACCCCGCTTCATCCCGTAAAATACATCTTTTGCTGTGCCATCTGCCATGACTGCCCGCCTACGGGAAATCCCCTACAACTACACCTCGTTTTCCGATCGGGAAATCGTCATCCGTCTGCTGGGTGCCGATTCATGGGGTGTGCTTAACACCCTGCGTGACGAACGCAAAACCGGACGCTCGGCGCGGATGTTGTTCGAGGTGCTGGGCGACATCTGGGTCGTACGCCGGAATCCCTACCTTGAAGACGATCTGCTCGATAATCCCAAGCGGCGAAAAATGCTGGTCGATGCGCTACGGCATCGCCTGCACGAAATCGAAGTTCGGCGTCAGGGTAACGAACTGGTCGGCCAACTTCTCGACGCGTCATCGCGCGCGGTGCTTGAGTTCGAGACCTGGTTTACCGACACCGCCAAGCTGCGCGCACGCATCCTGAGCCGTCTGGGCGGGGTCACCCGACGCGACAACATCAGTTTCGATGGTCTGGCACGGGTCTCGCATGTCACCGACGCCACCGACTGGCGTGTGGAATATCCGTTTGTTGTGCTGACCCCCGATACCGAAGCCGAGATGGCCGGGCTGGTGGCCGGGCTAATCGAACTGGATCTGACGATCATTCCGCGCGGCGGCGGCACCGGCTATACCGGCGGCGCAGTGCCCCTCACTGATCAGGCTGCGATCATCAACACCGAAAAACTTGAAGCCTTGAGTGCGGTGGAGATGCGCCGCTTATCGGGTTGCGAATTCGAAGTTCCCACCATTAATTGCGGCGCAGGTGTGGTGACCAAACGGGTGATGGACGCAGCCGACGCAGCCGGGTTGGTGTTCGCAGTCGATCCGACTTCGGCCGACGCCTCAACCATCGGCGGCAATGTATCGATGAACGCGGGCGGCAAAAAAGCCGTGCTGTGGGGCACTGCGCTGGACAATCTGGTGTCATGGCGCATGGTGACGCCTGACGCCGACTGGATCGAAGTCAGTCGGGTCAACCACAACCTCGGCAAGATCCACGACGTGCCTTCGGCCACCTTCGAGATCCGGCGTTTTGCGGCTGATGGGAAAACCCCCAAAGGGTCGCCGGAGATCCTCATCATCCCCGGCACCCGCTTTCGCAAGTCCGGGCTCGGCAAGGACGTCACCGACAAATTCCTCGCCGGACTACCCGGCATCCAGAAAGAAGGCTGCGACGGATTGATCACGTCAGCGCGTTTCATCCTGCACCGGCTGCCGGCACACACCCGAACGGTGTGCCTGGAATTCTTTGGCCATGCCTCCGAGGCCACGCCGGCAATTGTCGAAATCAAGGATTACTGCGACGCCCACACCGACATCCTCCTCGCCGGACTGGAGCACCTTGACGCACGCTATGTGAAAGCGGTGGGGTATGCCACCAAAGCGCCACGTACAACACGCCCCAACATGGTGTTGCTGATCGATGTGGTGTCAGACAATGAAGTCGCGGTAGGCGAAGTGGCATCACACATCGTACGCATCGCCAACGGGCGCGGTGGCGAGGGCTTCGTCGCGGTGTCACCCGAGGCGCGCAAGAAGTTCTGGCTCGATCGCGCCCGTACAGCCGCGATTGCCGCACACACCAACGCCTTCAAAATAAATGAGGATGTGGTGATTCCCCTGCCTCGACTCGGCGATTACACCGACGGCATCGAACGCATCAACATCGAACTGTCGATTGCCAACAAGCTGGCGCTACTCGATGCGCTGACCGAATTCTTCAGCGCAGCACACCTGCCGCTGTTGGAAGACGACGACACGGTTGCGGATCCGGAACAGGTGGAAGGCAAGCGCCAGCGCACACTGACGCTAATCGGGACGGCGAAGGCGTTGTGGCTTGGATATGCCAACACCCTCGACGCGCCACACGACAGTGGTTCCATCTTTACCGCGCTGCGCGACAAGCACATTCGCGTGTCGTGGAAGCGTGAAGTGCGTCGCGAACTGCATCAGTTGTTCGTCGGTCGCGAATACACCAAGGTGCTCGCCGCCTGTGACCGCATCCATAAAGACGTGTTGAGAAGCCGTGTCTTCGTGGCCCTGCACATGCATGCTGGCGACGGCAACGTGCACACCAATATTCCGGTCAATTCCGACAACTACGCCATGTTGCAGTCTGCCAATGCTGCAGTGGCACGCATCATGAAACTCGCCACCGAACTGGGCGGGGTCATTTCGGGCGAGCATGGCATCGGCTTGACCAAGCTGGAGTTTCTCGACCCCGCCGCCATCGCCACCTTTGCGGCCTACAAGCAAAAAGTCGACCCCGCGAGTCATTTCAACAAAGGGAAGCTGCTGCCCGGTGCCGATTTGCGTAACGCTTACACGCCTTCTTTCAGCCTGTTGGAATCCGAGTCGATCATTCTTGAGGCCTCGGATACCGGCGCTATCGCCGACTCGATCAAGGACTGCATGCGTTGCGGCAAGTGCAAACCGGTTTGCAACACGCATATTCCGCGCGCCAACCTGCTGTATTCACCGCGCAACAAGATTCTCGCCACTTCGCTGTTGATAGAAGCGTTTCTATACGAAGAGCAGACTCGACGCGGTGTTTCACTGAAGCACTTCGACGAATTCAGCGACGTTGCCGACCACTGCACGATCTGCCACAAGTGCAAGAACCCCTGCCCGGTCGATATCGACTTCGGCGATGTGTCGATCGCCATGCGCAACATGCTGCGCAAGCAGGGCAAGAAGAAGTTCAACCCCGGCACCTGGGCCTCGATGGCTTTTCTCAATGCGACGGATCCCACGACCATCAAGGCGCTGCGCAAGCCCCTGATCGAATGGGGCTACGCCAGCCAGCGGTTTGGGCATGCGCTGTTCAAGCGCTTAGGGTTGATACAGGCGCAAACCAAAAACCCGCCCGCCTCACTGGGCAAACCCAAGCTGGTGGCGCAGGTCATTCACCTGGTCAACAAACCCATGCCCGGCGGCTTGCCGAAGAAAACCTCGCGCGCGCTGCTGGGTCTGGAAGACTCGTCCATCGTGCCGATCCTGCGCAATCCGGCCAAGCTAACCGACGATTCCGACGCCGTGTTCTACTTCCCCGGCTGCGGTTCAGAACGCTTGTTTTCGCAAGTTGGGCTTGCTACCCAGGCCATGTTGTATGAGCTCGGCACGCAAACCGTATTGCCGCCGGGTTACCTGTGCTGCGGCTATCCGCAAACCGCAGGCGGCCAGGCCGACAAGGGCGAAGCGATCACCGCGCAAAATCGCGTGCTGTTTCACCGCGTCGCCAACACGCTGAATTACCTCGACATCAAGACCGTAATCGTGTCCTGCGGCACCTGCATGGACCAGCTGCTGAAATACGAATTCGAAAAGATCTTCCCCGGCTGCCGGCTGCTGGACATCCATGAATATCTGATGGAAAAAGGCATCAAGCTGGATGGCGTGAGTGGTGAGAAGTACCTCTACCACGACCCCTGCCACACGCCGATGAAAACCCACGCGCCGATGAAAGTCGCCAAAGCGCTACTGGGCGATGGCGTAAAGCTGTCCGACCGCTGCTGCGGCGAGTCCGGCACGCTGGCTGTCACCCGCCCGGACATCTCCACCCAGATCCGCTTCCGCAAGGAAGAGGAAATCCGCGCCGGCGTCGCTGCGCTCGGCGCCGGCGGCCAGCCCGTCAAGTTACTCACCAGTTGCCCGTCGTGCCTGCAGGGACTGTCGCGCTTCAGCGACGATGCCGGCACCACACCGGATTACATCGTGATCGAACTGGCAAAAAAACTGCTGGGCGAAGACTGGATGGAAAGCTATATCGCAAAGGTCAGCAACGGGGGCGTCGAGCGGGTGCTGTTGTAACAAACGCAGTCTTGGTGGAAACGACGAGCATAGACTCAGACCATGAATTTGACGGGTGAACGGATATAGCTAACCGCCCGGACATACGTCTTCACACTTTTTAAGCGTAAAAATCCTGATTTGACAACCTAAGTCGACAACCTCCACGTTGTCGACCTTTTTTACACAAAAACAATGACCTTGCCCTCTATTCCCAATAAATCAAGGACATACAGAACAGGCATATCAATTGCTCTAAGTATGGGCCTCGCCACGTAGCCAAAGACATCATCCCCGTAGCGCGTGGGACCCATAATAATTACAAGCGAAGAACCTAAAGAAGAACCTAAATAAACTGAATTGAGAAAAAATGAAAACCATGCCTATCCGTTCAATCGCGCTCGCTGTATCCCTTCTTGGCTGCACCCCCTCTGTTTGGGCCACCACGTCCGCTGTGGATGTTTACGGCATTTTCAGCATGAGCGTAGACCAACCCACGTACGGGACCTATTCCGCAGCAGCAGAAGTTGCTACTGATTTTTTTACTGGCAGCCTCTACCTCCCTCAATCTAATTATTCAACGGTTTCCGGTTCAACTGCTTCCATCACGGGAAGCAGCAGCCCGTTCCCTGTCAGCAATCCATACGCTGCCTCAGCTAGCACGACATTAGGCAGCAACCATGTGTATGCCCAAGGCAGCACTTTGCCACTTGGCTCGCTGGGAGTTGGCAGCTTTTCTGGCTGGTATGACCAAACCACAATCACCGGTGGCACTGGAACGGGGACCATGCAATTCACCGTTCAGTTGAACGGAATTGTTGATGTGGGCGCAATTGCGGGCATTGCAAGCTACGGCTTATACGCAAGCAGCGTACACCCTGCTCTATTAGCCAGTGACTTGATCGTTAGCCCGAATACCATGCCGACCGATCCTTGGTTGTTATCTGCAAGCGGAGTCACCTCCATCACAAGCTACACAATTGGTGCCTCGCCTTACAACGACACCACAACCTTGTTTACATCCACACTTACGTCACCGGATCCATCTGGAATTCCTGCTCTGGGTGGACCAGCCCCCATGCTTTACGTTGATCAAATCCTTACACCGGGCGCAGGGCAAAGCATAAATGTCACCTTAACTGGCACCCTCAACTTCACGTATGGCGAAGCGTTTTATCTGATTGGGGGGTTGGGTACCAATATCGTCGATGGGCTGGGGATTTTTTGCGCATCTGTTATCAGCGATACCTGCACCACGCCCACGATTGACGGCACCGGTGCCACCACGCTCGACTTCTCCAACAGCGCAAATCTGGTCAGCATCGTGTTACCCCAGGACGCCACGGCAAGCTTTGCTTCGGGGCAGCCCTACAACGTGACCGCCGTGCCCGAGCCTTCCGAGTGGCTGATGCTGCTGGCTGGCCTTGGGTTGGTGGGCTGGCGCGCACGCCGCCGCAGCTAATCTACGGCTTGCCACCCAGCACAACGCCCCGCATCATGCGGGGCGTTGTCTTTTATGGAGTGGAACATGGGTGACTGCCCTTTATGTGATGTGCCAGGTGAAACAGTATTGTGGCAAGACACTTTCTGCCGCGTCATTCTGGCCGACGAAGCGGATTACCCGGGATTTCTGCGCGTCATCGTGAATGCTCATGTCAAGGAAATGAGCGACCTTCCAGCCACTGATCAAGACAATCTGATGCGCGTGGTGTTCGCTGCCGAGGCGGTATTACGCAAGGTGATGCAGCCCGATAAAATCAACCTCGCTTCACTTGGAAACGTGGTGCCGCATGTACATTGGCATGTCATCCCACGCTACGAGGATGATCCGCATTTTCCCAATCCGGTGTGGGGCGCGCGGCTACGCGATACACCCCATGGCACCTCTGCGAATTTACTGGAGCGACTGGCCGCTACGCTGAGCCAACAGCTTGCCCGCGCTCCGGAAAAGGAATGACCTTGCCGTTGTCTGATACGACCTGTCGCTGAATGCGCTGGGCCGGGATGGCAACCGAGAAGGTGCTGCCTTTGCCCGGAATGGACTGGATGTCCAGCCGCGCACCATGGCGGGTGAGAACGTGTTTGACTATGGCAAGTCCAAGCCCAGTGCCGCCGGTTTCGCGTGAGCGACTGCGGTCAACCCGGTAAAACCGCTCGGTTAAACGAGGAATATGTTCAGGCGCGATGCCTTCCCCCGTATCGGCTACGGAAAAGACGCCTTCATCACCCTGCTCACGCCAGGCAAGTGTGATTTTTCCGCCATCGGGCGTGTAACGAACTGCGTTAGATACCAGGTTACCCAGCGCGCTGCGGACTTCCTGCAAATTGCCTTTCAAGCCGGCTTGGCTGTCCAGCTTCAATTGAATGTTGTGACGGCCACGGCTCAGTGATTCGGCATCGGATTTCAATGCCTCTGCCAGATCATGCACATTGATTGGTACGTCATCCTTTAGTGCGTGGTCGTCGCTTTCCAGCTGCGACAACGTCAGCAGGTCATCCAGCAGATGTTGCATGCGCCGGGTGTGGTCGAGCATCAAGTCGAAATAGCGCTTGGATTCTGTAGCCGGCAAGTCAGGTGCATCCGCCAGGGTTTCGACAAAACCACCCACCACAGTCAGTGGCGTGCGTAACTCGTGTGAAACATTGGCAATGAAATCGCGACGCATCGCATCAACACGCTCGAGGTCGGTGATATCCCGGGCGACCAGCAGTTTTTGCGACGCACCAAACGGCACCAACTGCAGCGAAAGCGTGACTTCGCGGTTAATCGGGGATTTGCAGACCAGTCGCTTCGAATAGTCCACCGCATCGAGAAATTCCAGAAAATGCGCTTGCCGCAGCAGGTAGCGAATGAACTGACCGCGGTCACGCTCACAATCCAGCCCCAGATATTTACGCGAAGCGGGGTTGCACCATTCAATCTGGTCGCTGCGGTTAAGAATAATCATGCCGTCAGGCACAGCCTGCGCGGCGTGCTCGAACTGTTCGAGCGCGTTGGTCAGTTCACTACGACTGGCACGCTGACGACGTTGAAGTTTGTCGAGGCGGTAGAAAATATCGCCCCAGGTGCCGGTGGCATCGGGCGGATCCACTTCATCCGGGTTTTCCAGCCAGCGTGACAGGCGGTATTCCTGCAACAGGCGGCGCAACATCACAAAAGCCTGAATGCCCGCCAGAAACGTGAGCGCAGCCACCCAGCCCGAATCTGCCCACAACAACAATGCCACAAACATGACACCGGCCAGTACACCCAGCGGTCGCCACCAGAACCCCATGTTCAGCCACCCATTGAAATCAAGCTTGGGGAATTATCCCACTTCAACCGAAAAACGATAGCCCGAACCCCGAACGGTCTGGACCAGACCGGCATGATCCGAGGGTTCCAGCGCAAGCCGCAGGCGGCGGATATGGACATCGACCGTGCGCTCTTCCACAAAAACGTCATCGCCCCACACCTGGTCGAGTAGTTGGGCACGCGAATAAACACGCTCTGGATGCGTCATGAAAAAATGCAGCAGGCGAAACTCGGTGGGACCCAACTCCAGGGTCTGGCCATTTCCCTGTACCCGATGCCGTGCGGGGTCCAGTCTCAGACCGTTAACTTCAACCGGCTCATCGGTCATTTGCGGTGCCCTGCGTCGCAGCACGGCCTTGATGCGCGACACCAGTTCGCGGGGCGAAAAGGGTTTGGTCATGTAATCGTCTGCACCGGAATCCAGCCCCAACACTTTGTCGCGCTCTTCTCCACGCGCGGTCAGCATGATGATGGGAACGGGTTGATAACGCTCATCGTTACGCAGCCGCTTGCACAGATCGATTCCAGACATGCCGGGGAGCATCCAGTCGAGCAGGATGACGTCGGGCAGCGTGTTTTTAAGGAATTGCAGCGCATGTTCCGCGTCGCCACTGACGCTGACCTGATGGCCCGCTTTGGTCAGATTGAATTTGAGCAGTTCCTGAATGCCGGTTTCGTCTTCGACCAGCAAAATATTGGCAGCCATAGAGCCTCCGGCCTTGTTGCGATGAGCCACATCCTATGACAGCAGTATGACCGATTTATGACATCCGCTGGGGTCCGCGAACCCCTGTCAGTCCGGTCACTGGTAGAATTCGCGGCTTATTCGCTCACTTCGTCTGCCATGGATAAAACCACCCATTTCGGCTACAAGCAGGTTGCCGAATCCGAAAAAGCCGCCAAGGTGGCCGAGGTGTTCCACTCGGTTGCCGCGCAATACGATGTCATGAACGATCTCATGTCAGCGGGCCTGCATCGTTTGTGGAAGCGGTTTGCCGTGGCGCAGACGGGCTTGCGGCCTGGCATGAAGGTGCTGGACGTGGCCGGCGGCACCGCCGATCTGACCCGACTTTTTTTGAAGGAAGTCGGCGACACCGGGCAGGTGCTGCTCACCGATATCAATTTTTCCATGCTGCGCGAAGGCCGCGACCGCATGCTGAACGAGGGCAGAACGCCCCCCGCAGTGCAGTGTGACGGCGAACGGCTGCCGTTTCCCAGCAATTATTTCGATTGCGTCTCCGTGGCCTTTGGCCTGCGCAACATGACGCACAAGGATCAGGCGCTGGCCGAAATGCACCGTGTACTGAAACCCGGCGGCCGGCTGCTGGTGCTGGAGTTCTCCAAGGTGTGGAAGCCACTGGAGCCGGCCTACGACCTGTATTCCTTCAAGTTGCTGCCGCTGATGGGCAAGCTCATTGCCAAGGATGCCGACAGCTATCAATACCTGGCCGAGTCGATCCGCATGCACCCCGGCCAGGAAGAACTCAAGACCATGATGGAAACGGCCGGCTTCGCCAAGGTCAGCTATCACAACCTGACAGCCGGCGTGGTGGCTCTGCATAAAGGCTTCAAGGTTTGATTGCAGAAGGCCTCTTCGAGCGCAGCCTGAATCACCTGCTGCAGCAGTCGCCCGGTGCGACCGAGGCGCTGTTACGCCACGCCGGGTGCAGCGTGCGTTTTGACTTGACCCTTAAGCAATTTGATTTCCGAATTGCCGATGATGGCTGTTTTTCGGAATCGGTAGCCGACACCCCCGACGCCGTCATCCGCCCCACCGCCGCACTTCTGACCCGCCTGCCGTTTTTTGGCCGCGAAGCGCTGCGCCATGCCGAATATAGCGGCGACCCCGCTTTACTTGCCACGCTCGATCGCGTTTTCAAACAGTTGACCTGGGACGTCGAAGCCGACCTCGCCCCGGTCGTCGGCGACATCGCCGCACATCGCCTGCATACACTTGGGCGCGACACGCTAGCCGGCATGGCCCAGGCTGCCTCCGCGATCGGCCACAATGCCAGCGAATACCTGGTTGAGGAAGCCGAACTGATGGCCCGCGCAGTCGATGTCACGCGTTTCAACCGCGACGTGGACACCCTCGCCGACGACGTGGCGCGGCTGGATGCCCGCCTGCACTTGCTTGAGGCGGGCGACGCATGAAACTGCTGCGTCTGATCCGCATTCTGACCATTGGCCTGCGCTTCGGGCTGGAAGAGTTTTTCCTCGGTCACGAACGGGTGCGCCCGCTGCGCTGGCTGGTGCGCGCCACCCTGTTCTGGCGCCCGCTGTCCGAACCACGCGGGGTGCGTTTACGCCGCGCGCTCGAAGCCCTGGGGCCCATCTTCGTCAAGTTCGGGCAGATGCTCTCGACCCGCCGCGACCTGATTCCGCTCGACATCGCCGACGAACTCGCGCTGTTGCAGGATCAGGTGCCCCCGTTTCCCTCCATTCAAGCCATCGCCTCACTGGAGGCCGCCTACAAAAAACCCCTGGCCGAAGTGTTCGCCGAATTCGATGCCACCCCGGTCGCGTCGGCCTCGGTGGCGCAGGTGCATTTCGCGCGGCTGCATGACGGCACTGCTGTCGCGGTCAAGGTGCTGCGTCCCGGCATCGCCCCGGTAATCGCGCACGACGTGTCGCTGCTCTACGCCGCCGCCGGTCTGGTGGAAAAACTCTTCGCTGACGGCCGCCGGCTGCGCCCGCGCGAAGTCATCGCCGAGTTCGAAAAACATCTGGAAGACGAACTCGACCTGATGCGCGAAGCCGCCAACTGTTCGCAGTTGCGGCGCAACTTCAAGGATTCGCCGCTGTTGATGGTGCCGGAAGTCTATTGGGACTACTGCGGCCGCGACGTCATGGTAATGGACCGCATGAACGGCATTCCGGTGAGCCAGATCGAACGCCTGCGCGCATCCGGGGTAGACATCCCCAAGCTCGCCGCCACCGGCGTGGAAATCTTCTTCACCCAGGTATTCCGCGACGGCTTTTTCCACGCCGACATGCACCCCGGCAACATCCTGGTGCGCCCCGGTTCCGAGCAATACATCGCGCTCGACTTCGGCATCATGGGCACGCTCACCGAAGTCGACAAACAGTATCTGGCGCGAAACTTCCTCGCCTTCTTTCAACGCGATTACAAAGCCGTGGCACTGGCACATCTGGAATCCGGCTGGGTGCCAGCCGACACCCGCATCGACGAACTCGAAGCGGCAGTGCGAGCCGTGTGCGAGCCGGTATTCGACCGCCCGCTGAAGGACATTTCCTTTGGCCGCGTGCTGTTACAGCTGTTCCAGGCTTCGCGCCGCTTCAACGTGGAAATCCAGCCGCAGCTGGTGTTGCTGCAAAAAACGCTGCTTAATATTGAAGGCTTAGGACGCCAACTTGATCCCGAACTGGACCTGTGGAAAACTGCCAAGCCGTTTCTCGAGCGCTGGATGAACGAACAAATGGGCTGGCGCGCATTGCTGAAAAATCTGCAAACCGAAGCCCCGAAATGGGCCGCCCTGTTGCCACAAATCCCACGACTGGCGCATCAGGCGCTGAATGAAAACAGGCTGACCCAGCTAGAATCCGGCCTTACGCTCATGCTGCGCCAGCAGCACGCCCGCAACCGCTGGCTCGGCATTATCGCCACCATACTGGCGCTGTCGACAGCGACGCTCTGCTGGATGGTTTTTGCCTGACACTCGCGCTGCAAAAAAACGGGGCTTATCGCCCCGTTACAAACTAATCGCCATCTGATGACGTACTTAAGCAAAGGTCTCGCTCATCAGGTTATCGAACCACTTCTCCATTTCTTCATATTGATCCTTGTTGATATACGTAGACTCGGTCGCTGAACCTCCCACGACCTTCATGCTCTTGCTTGGCGTGTCGTACGCATAGACTGCGGACAGCCAGGAAGCCGTTTCCATCGTAATTGGGGTGTAGCAGGATGAGTTGGTGACTGGCAGGGGATCTGGAGCCTGCCCCATCAGCGAACGCACGATAGCGTCGGCGCAAACCTTACCCTCCTGATTAGCGATGTGGCCGGCTTTGGCCTGGGTAGTGGCAGAAGAATCACCGATGATATGGATGCTCTTTGCGCCGCTCACGGTAGATTCATAGCTCAGCATGTCCACACCGGCAAAGCGACCGTTGGTCGCATTATTGAGCCCGGCAGTTGTGACAATCTTGCCCGCCCGTTGATCCGGTATGGCATTGATCACGTTGGCTTTGATTGGGCCCCAATTGGTGTCGAGGATCCGGTTGGTGGCATCGATACTGAGCACGGTGGATGCCGGCCTGTATTCAATCACGCCAGCATGGATGCTGTTGAAAGCCTTGGTGAAATTGTTTTTCTCGGCAGTTATAGCAGCGTTTGCGTCGAGAATCAGAACCTTGCTGCGTGGCTTGTAGGTTTTCAGATAATCTGCCACTACACAAGCGCGTTCATAAGGACCGGGCGGGCAGCGATAGGGTGCGGCGGGGATAGTCAGCACGAACAAGCCACCCGCTGGCATGGCTTTAAGCTGGTCTCGCAAGTTGGTAGTTTGGGCACCGGCCTGCCAGGCATGTGGGATGGCCGTTTGCGCTGATACTGTTTCCAGACCCGGTATCACATCAAACTGGATGCCAGGCGAGAGAACCAGGCGGTCATAGCCCAACCTGGCGCCGGTTGATAGCATGACTTGCTGGGTGACCGGGTCTATGTTCGTCACCTCGGCTTGAATCACATTGATGCCGTAGTTTTTTGCCAGATCAGCATAGCCATAGGTCAGCTGCTGAATGGTCTTCTTGCCATACAACACGCTATTACTAAGGATATTGGAAATGTAGTTCGGGGCTTTCTCGATCAGAGTCACTTTTACGTCGCTGCCGCCCCATAGACGTAGGTATTTAGCAACCGCCGCACCCCCCATGCCGCCGCCCACAACAATAACGTGTCCATAGGCTCCAGTTGGAACAGGAACGCCCTCAGGCCTGGTGGCCGCACGCGCTCGCTGCGGCAACAGTAATCCAGCACCCGTAACTCCTAGCGCTTTAAGAAAATTTCTGCGTTGATGCATATTCATGTCAAACCCTTTCGGCTGGTGCAGTCTGTCAAGGCTGCTGTTTGGATAAGTAGTCGGCAATCAGCTTGATTTGCGTGGGGGTGTATCCTCTAGCGTGGACATACATCATGTATGTCCCTGACGGCTTCTGACGCATCTCGTTCATCTCTTCCACTATCGAAGATGCCGACTTCCCTGCCAGGCTTGCCATGCCGTGGCCGTTCGTGCCGTGACACTGAAAACAATTGGACGCCAACAGGCGACCGGGATGGTTGATCGTTGTGGCACCGCTGGTGTAAGGCGTCGAGCTTGTACTGCTGCTGCCCTCGTCCCGCGACCTGGAATATCTCGTGTCGTCATCAGCCCACAGCGCAGGCGCCAGGGCTAAGCCTGCAACTGCCATCAAAGTGGCCGTTCTGTAACCATATTTCATGACCCAACTCCTCAATTGTTAACGTAGTGAGCAACATGGCGAGCCATGCACTAATAACATTATGTGTAAATTATTTACACGTCAAGGAAAGTTTGAAATTCGTTTTAAGACTAATTAAAAGGACACTAGTGTTATATTTGCAAAAGCGTGTAAATTATTTGCACATTTAACAATGCCAGAACCCGGTGTAGCCCATATCCCAGTTTGCCCTCCCAGCTCACTTACGGCCGCAGTAAGGCGTTTGCTGCGTCCGCTGGTCAAATTGCTATTGCACTACAGCGTTCAATACCCCGCCCTGACCAATCTGCTCAAGCAGACCTATGTAGAAGTGGCCACCACAATGCCCATCGAAGGAAAAGCCCAAACCGATAGCCGGCTGAGCCTGCTCACGGGCATCCACCGGCTGGATATAAAACGGCTGCGAAATGAAATTGCCTGCGGCGATGAGGGACCGTCGATGTCAGTCTCCCTCGGCGCCCAAATCGTGGCGCGTTGGACGGCCAATGTCGAATATCTGGATAAAAAAGGCCGTCCTCTGCCCCTGCATCGGCTCGAGAGTGTGGGCGGTCTCATGAGTTTCGAATCCTTGGTGCGTTCAGTCAGCAAGGACATTCGACCGCGCGTTGTTCTGGATGAATGGCTCCGCCTGGGAGTCGCTCGAGTCGATAGTCTTGACCGCGTCGAACTGATAACTGATGCTTTTGTGCCCACCCACGGTCTTAACGAAAAAATGTTTTATCTGGGAAAAAACGTCCACGACCATCTAGGTGCGTGCGCGCACAACCTGACTCGTCCCGATGCCCCCCCCCTGCTCGAACGCAGCGTTTATTACGACCACTTGAGCAAGGATTCAACACTCATTTTGTCAGGCTACGCCCGACAGCTTTCCAGCCATGCCATGCAAGCTTTAAGCCAAAAAGCGATGGAACTGCAGGAACATGACCACCAGGATGCCGATGCTCGCTATCGAGTGACTTATGGCCAGTATTTTTACCAGGCCAACGAGTTAGAGGAGCCGGGCACACAATCATGAATCGCTGGCGCCAAACCTTGTTGGGATTGGTTGCGTTGACACTGGCTCCCACGCTTTACGCCGCCAACCCCTGCGTAACCGGCGGCGCACCCATGATGCGCGACGGCAGCGGCGCCGGCGGGACCGGCTTGCGGCCCGAGGCGGGGGAGGGCACAGGACAGGGCGGCACCGGCATTTCGGCCGGGAAGCTTGCTATTGGAGGCGATGGCAGCGGCAGCGGCGGTACGGGCATCGCACAAGGCAAGCTATCGGTTGATGGCGACGGCAGCGGAACCGGCGGCACCGGTCGCTCAGTCGAAGTCGATGGTGTGATCACCGGATTTGCCAGCATTTGCGTGAACGGCCTGGAGTTGAACTATCTCCCTTCCACCCCCATCACGATCAATGGCAATGCAGCTTCGGCCAAAGACCTGAGAGTCGGCCAGGTCGTGCGTGCACTGGCTCATGATCAGGGCGATCAACTGGCGCTGCAGCATATCCGTATCCGCCATCTGCTTGTCGCCCAGGTGGATGAACTGGCGCCGGGCAAGATTCGCGCGCAAGGTCGTAGCATCACCATCATCCCGAATATGGCACTGCCCGCCGGTCTAACCCCCGGCGTCAAAGTGGCGGTCAGCGGTTTTGCCGACGTGCAGGGTCACGTTGTCGCCACACGTCTGGATGTGGTGCCCAATGACACGCCCGACAGCATCGAGGGCGTAGTGCATCGCACCCCCCAAGGCCGGCTGGTTATCGATAACGTTGCACTGGGTGGGGATCTATCCAAACTCGAGCCCGGCGATATCATTCGCGCCGAAGGCCGCTACGCGGATGGATGGATGCAAATTACCCGGCACGAGCGCGAAGAACGTGCCATGACTGTGGATCGCGTTGTCATCCAGGGCTTTGTCCGCCACGCTGCGCTTTCCGAACTTAACGTCAATGGCCAGCGTTTCCTGATCGATTCTCGTACCCAGATCAAGCAGCCACCCCGCGCTGGAGAATGGGCAAAAGTCGATGCCACCCGCGAGGGACGCCATTACCATGCGCGTGAAGTTGAAACACACACCCAGCCTGAAAATGACATGCTCAAGCCCGCCCAGGGCAAGGACAACGCCCCCCGGCGCGCCGGACGCCAGGAGAAAATACACGCCCAAGATGAAGAACGCAGTTCTGAATTTGCGGTTGAGCATTCAAGCCGGGAAACCGAGGCGATCGAACGACCAGAAGCACCTGAAAAAGCCGAAGCCCCAGAACGTATCGAGCGACCAGAGAAAATCGAAGCGCCTGAACGTGTCGAACGCCCTGAAACTATCGAAGCCCCGGAGCGCATCGAGCGACCCGAGAAAATAGAGGCCCCAGAACGCATCGAGCGACCCGAGAAAATCGAAGCGCCTGAACGTGTCGAACGTCCTGAAAAGATCGAAGCGCCCGAGCGC
This sequence comes from Hydrogenophilales bacterium, assembly GCA_024636775.1. GTDB lineage: Bacteria > Pseudomonadota > Gammaproteobacteria > Burkholderiales > Thiobacillaceae > Thiobacillus. The sequence goes on along the minus strand of JAGXGP010000003.1, from coordinate 4,762 downwards.
ATCGAACGTCCCGAGAAAATCGAAATTCACTAGCGGGTCATGCGACCCGAGCGAATTAATCAGATAGACGGAGCCAGCGCATGTCCCTTCATCCAACTAGAACTTTCCTGTAAAAACGTTCGCAGCCTTTGAAAGCAGCACTTTGCCCGGGGCAACGACCGTTTTGCGCAACCCACGCTTGAGGTGGCTGCGCCTCGCCAACAGTCCGACAGGTTCGCCCCCAAGGCCATGCACCGCCGGCCATTTCTCTACTAAAATTGCAGGCACTCCATTGAAAGCCAGCCATGCGAAAAACCGTCGTGCTGTGTACGTTATTGGCCATGTCTTGTCCGCCCACACAAGCTGCCGATGACAAATTAAGCGTCAATCTGGGACTCGATTACTCATCCGGACATTACGGTAGCGCTATAAAGACTGAAACCTGGGCGCTGCCTATCAGCCTGAAATATCGTACAGATGCCTGGACCATCCGATTGTCGACCGCATGGCTGCATGTTCGCGGCGCGGGCAACGTCACGCCCGACGGCGACCCACTCAACTCGCCAAGCAGCGGAACGACCAGTGAAGGCATGGGCGATGTGTCTGCCGGCCTGACATACAACCTGCTTGATGAACGCAGCCATTGGGCCGGGCTCGATATTGGCGGAAAAATAAAGTTCGGCACGGCTGACGAGACCAAGTCTTTGGGTACAGGGGAAAATGACTACACCCTGCACGCAGAGCTTTTTAAACCGCTGAATAAGTGGATGCCCTTCATCAGGCTGGGATACAAATGGAAAGGCGACCCGGCATCCATCGAATACCGCAATGTCTGGTTGGGTTCGGTTGGCACCAATTACCGCATGACGCCAGTCGTTTCAGTCGGCGGCAGTTATGACTGGCAGCAGGCCGTATCCCAAACCGGCCATCCCATTAGTGAAGCCCTGCTCTACCTGAATTTTCGGCTGAGCAGCACCAGCAAATTGAACCTTTACGCGGTGAGAGGTTTCAGCGATGCCAGCCCCGACTGGGGCTCCGGCTTCATCTTTACACATAGTTACTGACGGTCATCCTCCCATGCTGATTGGCTTTGTCACCCTCTATCTGGTCCTCTCCATCGGCATCGGTCTGTTTGCCGCCACCAAAGTCCACAACGCCAGCGACTACATCACCGCAGGCCGTTCACTGCCCATGATTGTGGTGGTGGCGATGGTATTTGCAACATGGTTTGGTGCCGAAACCGTGCTGGGCATTCCGGCCACATTCCTCAGCGAAAACCTCGGTGCCACGATTTCCGACCCGTTCGGGGCCTCGCTCGCGCTGATTTTGTTCGGCCTGTTTTTCGCCCGTCCGCTATACCGAATGAAGCTGCTCACACTGGGTGATTTCTTCCGTCAGCGCTACAACCGCCCGGTCGAAATGGTGATTTCGCTGGCAATTGCCCTCTCTTATTTAGGCTGGGTGTCCGCCCAGGTCGTTGCGTTAGGACTGGTGTTCAACGTGCTGTCCGACGGTGTCATCCCCCAAGAACAGGGCATCTATATCGGTGCAACCGTCGTCCTGCTCTATACCTTGTTCGGCGGCATGTGGTCGGTGGCCCTGACCACGTTGGTGCAAATGACGGTCATCGTTCTGGGTCTTTTATGGATCGCCAAGCTGGTTGGCGACATGCCCGAAGTGAATGGCATCGCCCCGGTCATTGAACACGCTGCCGCCGCCGGGAAATTCGAATTTTGGCCGCCCATGGAATGGGCAGCGGTGATCACCTTCATCGCCGGCTTTCTCACCATGGGGCTGGGCTCGATTCCGCAGCAGGATGTGTTTCAGCGCGCCAACGCCAGCAGAAACGAACGCATCGCAGTATGGGCTACCGTCATCGGCGGCACCTTGTATTTCGTGTTCGCGGCCGTGCCCATTTACCTCACCTACTCGGCCACGCTGGTCGACCCGGCCATGACCACAGCGCTGCTGGCCAATGATGCCCAGTTGGTCCTGCCCAGCTTCGTCAAAACCCATCTGCCGCTGTATGCGCAGATCGTTTTTTACGGTGCCCTGCTCTCGGTCATCATGTCCACAGCCTCCGGCACCCTGCTCGCACCTTCCGTCACCATCTCGGAAAACATCATTAAGGAATTCATGCCGCATCACCGCATGAGCCAGCAGAGTCTGCTTTGGATCACACGCTCTGTCGTCATCGCCTTTGCCGGCCTGGTGGTGTTTTATTCGCTGTGGTCGCTGCAAAGCGAAACCAGCATCCACCAGATGGTCGCCAACGCTTACAAAGTGACGCTGGCCTGCGCCTTTGTTCCACTGGTCGCAGGACTGTACTGGAAACGTGCGAATAATCTGGGGGCCGGGCTGTCCATCGGGCTGGGATTTATAACGTGGATAGCGATGGAGTTCATCGCACCTGAGGCCGCACTGCCGCCGCAGTTTTCTGGCCTGATCGTTAGTGCAACGGGGATGTTGGCGGGGAGCCTGATAGCGCCGCCACGGGCGGTTTAAACGTCGGTATATTTTACGGTTAGCTCTTTTCGCATAAGCCCACAAACACAACAGCAAGTGTTAACAAAATGATTTATAAGGTTTTTTTATTTCCTGAACTGTCTTGGCACGTCTAATGCTTTAGCTTCTGATAAAGAGACTAGAGCTTAGTCGTTGGACGGCCCGCAAGCGCCATCTGATCCTTTTTCATTCCCTACTGTTCATTGGAGAACATCGTGAAACTTAAAAAAATTGCATCAGTTACAGCATTGGCTGCCGTTTTGCTCGGTTTCGGCACCTCCGCTCAGGCTCTTATCATTGCGGACATTGTCTGGGTCATTGACACATCCGGATCGATGGGGGGTGACATCGCACAAGTAAAAACGCGGATTACAGAATTCGAAACCGCCATGACTGCCAATGGTATCGATGCCCGATACGGGCTGGTGCGCTTCGGTGGTGCAAACACGCTGATTCAAGACATCACCGACTTCACAACCTTCTCTGCGGCTGGTAGCCCCTTTACACTGCTAACTGCCAATGGTGGCGGTACTGAAGATGGTTCGGCTGCCATCCAGGTTGCTTTGGGGGCCACCTTCCGAGCCAACACCGTCCGCAATATTATCCTGGTCACCGATGAGAATGATGACAATACGGCTAACCGGGCTGCTTTAGGCACAGATCTCAGTGCGACTATTCCCAGCGAACTCATCAATATCATTGGCAATCCAGGTGATGATGATGGTGGCTACTACGCTAACTTGGCGAGCAGCAATGGCGGTAACTTTTTTAACATACTTAGCTTCCGCAGCGACCCCGGACCCTTTTTTACCAACTTCGTCAACACCAAGGTTAAGGAAATCATTGATCAAGGCGGTGGTGGTACACCTGGCACAGTTCCCGAGCCAGCTTCGCTTGCACTCTTGGGCATCGGCCTCGCAGGACTCGCCGCGATGCGCCGCCGCAAGACAGCCTGATTGTCACCTCGCACCAACAAAAAGCCGACGCACTGCGTCGGCTTTTTTTCGCTCGCTTTCCAGGTCAGCGTAAGTAGCCTTCATGCTCGAGTTTGAGCAGGACTTGCTGCACGGCTTCTTCGATTCCCAGGCTGGTGGTATCGATCGCCAGTTCGGCATTTTCTGGCACTTCGTAAGGATCGGACACCCCGGTAAACTCAGGAATCAACCCTGCCCGGGCCTTCGCATACAAGCCTTTGCGGTCTCGTGCTTCGCAGGTTTCGATGGGGGTGGCGACATGGATTTCGATAAACCCACCTACCGCTTCAATCATCGCACGCACATCCCGCCGGGTTTGCATATATGGTGCGATCGGTGCGCAGATGGCAATACCGCAATTTTTCGTAATTTCAGAAGCCACAAAACCAATCCTGCGCACATTGATGTCGCGGTGCGCTTTGGAAAACCCCAACTCTGAAGACAGGTTACGGCGAACAATGTCGCCGTCAAGCAGGGTTACCATGCGGCCACCGGTTTCCATCAAACGCGCCGCCAGCATGCGTGCTAGCGTGGATTTTCCTGCACCAGACAAACCGGTAAAAAATACGGTAAAGCCCTGACGTTCACGCGAGGGGTGCTGCCGTTTCAGTTCGGCCAACACTTCGGGAAAGCTATACCAGTCTGGAATTTTCAGACCGGACTGCAAACGCCGCTGGAACTCTTCTCCACTCAGGGTCAGAAGCCTGGAACCGGGCGGCGCTTCGGATTCGGGGAGATATTCCGCACGGTCTTCCACATACACCATGCGCGGATAGGCAATCAGCTTTACGCCAATCATGTCAGCCTGTTTTACCGCCTGGTTATCAGCATGAAGCTCGTCAAGGTCCTTACCTCGCCTAAAACTTCCATCTGAAAGATGTTGGCCCCCTGCTATCAGCAGGGCACAACCAAAATTGCGTGCAACGATGGCACGCAGCAGCAATGAACGTGGGTTCGCCTCGCGTGGGGGCGCCGGCAAAAGCGATAACTGCGTAGTCGCCTTGGGGAAGCGATCACGAATGGCCATAAAACTGCGCACCAGACCAAAGTAACCGGGCGCGTCTGTAATATCGCCTCCGGCCTTGGGATGCAACAACAGGTTGGCTTCTTGGGAAATCGCACTTTTCAGGCAGAACTCAAACTGCGCCCGGTGCATCGGTTGGCGTGCCTGCCAGGCCACCACACGCCGCCAGCCTCTGCGTGCAAACAGGGCGCGCAGCTCAACCGGGGTTGCACGCAGCGATGCAAAATCAGGATGGGGGGGCAATGCAACCCCTTCAACCTTTCCACCCACATGCCAGACG
>JAGXGP010000035.1 GCA_024636775.1 Hydrogenophilales bacterium | reverse complement strand
TGCAGAAGGCTTGGAGAAAGGGCTTGCCGAAGGCCGCGAAGAAGCTGCCCGCGAAACCGCCAGGCTGCGCGATCTTGCTGACATTTTTTCCAACGAGGTCAAAAAAGCAGACGAATCTATCTCTGAGCAAGTCCTGGATTTATCCCTCGACTTTGCCCGCGCACTGCTTAAAACCTCGCTGACGATCAATCCCGAGCTTGTCATTCCCATCGTCAGGGAAGCTGTTCGCTATCTGCCAGCGCTGCATCAACCCGCCATGCTGTATTTGAACCCCGACGACATGGTGCTGGTCCAGGACAAAATTGGCGATGAGCTAACGAAAACAGGCTGGCAAATCGCAAGCGATACACAGCTCGAACCCGGAAGCTGCCGGGTGGACACCGCCCACAATCAGATAGATGCCTCCCTATCCACCCGCTGGCAGCGCCTGACAACCGCGTTGGGCAAAGACTCGTCCTGGCTTGTAGCACCATGAACGCACAAACCCACAGCACACGCTGGAAAGCCTATCTGCAGGACTGCGGCGAACTGCTGGCGATTGCTGAGCCGATGCTGGTATCAGGCCGCGTTACCCGCGTGGCTGGATTGGTGATGGAGGCGGTTGGGCTGAAATTGGCGGTAGGCAGCGCCTGCACGGTGCCTCTGCCGAATGGATCACAACTGGAAGCCGAGGTGGTGGGATTTTCTGGCGACCGTCTGTTTCTGATGCCGCAAAGCGATGTCGAGGGCATCGTGCCCGGCGCGCGCGTGTTTCCGGTTGAAGTCATCCCCACCTTGCCCGGCCTCGGTCAGGTCAACCACCCGCGTCGCCGGCCGAGTGACCGCAGCCGCCATCTGCCAGTCGGAGACGGCCTGCTGGGCCGCGTGCTCGACAGCAGCGGTCGGCCGCTGGATAGCCTCGGCCCAGTGCAATCCAACGCCACCGCACCGCTGAGCACGCGTGCAGCCAATCCGTTGTCACGTGCGCCCATCACCGACATTCTTGATGTCGGCGTGCGTGCAATCAACAGCATGCTGACGGTGGGCCGCGGCCAACGCATGGGGCTGTTCGCCGGATCCGGCGTGGGCAAGAGCGTATTGCTGGGCATGATGGCTCGCTACACCACTGCGGACGTCATCGTGGTTGGCTTGATTGGGGAACGGGGTCGCGAGGTCAAGGAATTCATCGAGCAGATTCTCGGTGAAGAAGGACTGGCACGCGCAGTCGTCGTAGCCGCTCCGGCAGACACCCCACCGCTGGTGAGGCTGCAAGGTGCGGCCTATGCCTCCACCATCGCCGAGCACTTTCGCGACCAGGGCAAGCATGTGCTGCTGATCATGGATTCGCTCACCCGCTACGCCATGGCACAGCGCGAAATTGCGCTGGCGATTGGCGAACCCCCCGCCACCAAAGGCTATCCCCCTTCGGTATTCGCCAAGCTGCCGGCACTGGTTGAACGGGCCGGCAATGGCAAGCCGGGCGGCGGTTCCATCACTGCCTTCTACACCGTACTCACCGAGGGCGACGACCAGCAGGATCCGATTGCCGACTCTGCACGCGCCATTCTGGATGGCCACATTGTGCTGGACCGTTCGCTGGCTGAAAGTGGTCACTATCCCGCGATCAATATCGAACAATCCATCAGTCGCGCCATGCACAGCATCACCACGCCCGAGCAACAGCAGCTCGCGCGCCGACTGAAGAAACTGTATTCGCGCTATGAACGCAGCCGTGACCTGATCAACGTTGGCGCCTATGCGGCTGGCACCGATCCGCTGCTGGACGAAGCCATCAAACTGCAGGAAGGCATCGATGCTTTCCTGCAGCAGGGTATTCAAGAACGCTCGCTCATCCAGGAAAGTCTGGACGAACTCGCAGCCTTGTTCCATTAAGTCACACACGAGAAGGCATATTGAATGGCATCCCCCTCCGCGCTCCATACCCTGATCGACCTGGCAAGCAAAGAATCCGACGAATCTGCAAAGCGCCTGGGTTTGACGTTACGCATCAGTGAGGATGCAGAACAAAAGCTGAACCTGTTGCTGCAGTATCGTGATGACTATGCGCTGCGCTGCCAATCGAATCTGGCTGCAGGCATCAGCACCACGCATTTCAATAATTTCCAGGAATTCATGCACAAACTTGACCAGGCCATCGCGGGCCAGCAAAAAGTAGTCAGCGACGCAAAAGACCGCACCCTACAGGCACGTGCAGCCTGGCTGGCTTGCGAACAGAAAAAGATGTCGTTTGTCACGCTGGCTGCGCGGGCGGATAAAGAAACAGCACGCCTCGAGCTGTGGCGTGACCAGAAGCAGAATGACGAATATGCCGCACGGCGAACCCTTAACAAGCCGAACCTCTCCTGAAACAGGTGAACCCCATGAACGCATCCCTCGCAAACATCAATTCCTCCAACCCGGTTCAGTCACAATCTGCGGCCGGGAAATCACAGGAATCCGCCGCGGAAACGCCATTTAGCCAAGTATTGTCCAGCGAAATCGCTCAAAAAAGTCGCGGTAGCAATAAGCAGGACGCCAGCGCCCAGGATTCCGCACCCAAGCCGGAACCCGTCGAAGCCAAACCGACCGAAGCCGTCAAAACAGAAGTCCCGCAAGATGAAGCTGTCGCAGATCCGGCACAAAACACAGCCTTACCCGTTTCAGCCGAAACCTTTCTGGCATTGGCACTCAACCCAGGCCTGTCCAAGTCGGTTTCATCCGATAAGTCAGTTGCATCCGATAAGTTAATTGCATCCGACAAGTCGGTCTCAAACAACAAGGAAGATACAAAACTCGATCGATTCAATGCCCGGACGGTAGACGTTAAAACAGGACGCGACACAAAAAAAGGGCTGCCCTCAAAAGCCCTGCAAACTGACCCGCTCGACCCTAAACAAACCGGGGCGAGCAAGCCTGGCGTCGCGCTATCGGTAAAGGCAGCTGAAGCGGCCTTTGCCGGGCAAGTGTCCGCAGCCCGACAAGCAGAATCCATTAAAACAGGCGAGCAACCTCAGGACCTGTTGAATAACACGATCATGCGTGCAACGCCGCAGGTCTCTGTTGAAGGACCCACCGCCGTCAGTGGTGCCTCAGCCAACCACCTTGCTCCGTCGGTAGGCGCCGCAGCCTGGGGGCAGGCAATAGGTGAAAAACTGGTGTGGATGGCAGCAGGTGCGCAGCAAACCGCCACGCTGACTCTCAATCCGCCCAATTTGGGGCCAATGCAAATTGTGCTGAATATTTCGAATGAGCAAGCTACCGCGAGTTTCTTCTCGGCCCAGCCGGAGGTTCGCCAGGCGCTGGAAGCCGCTTTTCCCCGCCTACGGGAAATGATGAGTGAATCCGGCATTCAGCTGGGACAAGCAACGGTCAGCGCCGACACGCCACAGCAAAACGCATCCGATCAGCGTTCTCAACGGGCTGCACTTCGTTTCCCCAATCAGGATGGAACATCGACGGGCGAAATGAACCTGAATCAGTCCTCAGCCCTTCAATCAGGGCGTGGTCTGGTCGACACCTTCGCCTGAGCGGTCCTAGTGTATTTAAGGAATTACGTCTGTTTTCGGCCTCTTTTCGCCGTATCGAAGCCAGGCATTTCTTTCAATAATGACATTCATCAGAGCACCCAATATTTGCAAAAAGGATCAACTCAATGTCTGGACAAGTACCTGCTGAAGATGAAGTGGCACCCAAGAAATCAAAGAAAATGCTGTTCATCATCATTGGTGTGGTGGTTTTGCTTGCCGGTGGAGGGGGCGGCGCCTGGTTTATGACCCAAGCCAAACACGCACCCGGCGAAGCCAAGGCTGAACCCCAAAAACCGCCCGTTTTCATGCCGCTTGAGACCTTTACCGTCAATTTGCAAGGCGGCGTACAGTATTTACAGACAGACATCACGCTTCAGGTGAGCGACCCGGCTCAAATTGAAGAGATCAAGCTCCATATGCCGCGCGTCCGCAGCCGATTGCTGGCTCTGTTATCCAGCAAAAATGCCGAGGAACTGGCATCCGCCGACAGCAAGAAAAAACTTTCCAAGGAAATCATGGCTCAAGTAACCCAGCCGTTTTATCCAAAAGGCAAACCGCAAAAAGTTGATGATGTTCTGTTCACGACATTTGTGATTCAGTAAGCATTTATGGCCGACAATTTTCTCTCTCAGGATGAAGTCGATGCGCTGCTTAAAGGCGTCACGGGTGAAGCTGACGACGCACCTGACGAGATAGTAGATCCTACGCATGCGCGGTCTTACAACCTGGCCACGCAGGAACGTATCGTGCGGGGCAGAATGCCCACACTCGAAATCATCAACGAGCGTTTTGCACGACAGCTTCGAGTCGGCCTTTACAACTTCCTGCGGCGCGGGGTTGAGATCTCGGTCGGCCCGGTCAAAGTCTCAAAGTACAGCGAATTTATCCGCAACCTGGTGGTGCCCACCAATTTAAACCTGGTCCATTTCAAACCCCTGCGCGGCACGGCACTCATGGTGTTCAATCCTGACCTGGTATTTCTCATGGTCGACAACCTGTTTGGCGGAGACGGTCGTTTTCACACGCGCGTTGAAGGCCGGGACTTTACGCAAACCGAGCATCGCATTATTCAGCGCGTTTTGAAGATTGTGTTCGAGGCCTATTCAAAATCATGGGAGCCGATTTATCCCATTGAGTTCGAGTTTATCCGCTCTGAAATGAACACCCAGTTTGCCAATATCGCCACGCCCAACGAAGTGGTGGTGGCGATTACCTTTGCGATAGAACTGGGCCAAGTCAGTGGCGAAATCCATTTCTGCATGCCGTATTCGATGATTGAACCGATCAAGGATTTGCTTACCAGCAGTCTACAAGCCGAGAACCTGGAAGTGGACAAGCGTTGGACACGTTTGATGCGTCAGCAGATTCAATTGGCTGAAGTCGAATTAGTTGCCGACCTCGGAACGGCAAAAATTAATCTTAGAGATATCGTCAACATGAAAGTGGGCGACGTCATCCCCCTGGAAATACCCCAAACCGTCGAAGCCAAGGTGGACGGCATCCCCGTCATGGAATGCGCTTACGGAAAATTCAACGGCCAATACACCTTGCGCGTCGAAAAACTATTGTCGAACGCCTCAGTCGATTCGCAAACAGGAGAACCACATGTCTGAAGACGTCACCCAAGCCATAGAAGAAGACGACTGGGCGGCTGCCATGGCCGAACAAGCCGAGCCTGCCAAACCTGTCGAGCAAGCTAAACCTGCCCCGGAGATTTTCAAGGAATTCTCCGGGGCTCCGGCCGGTGGCGGAATGGCTTCCGATATTGATTTCATTCTGGATATCCCGGTGCTACTGACCGTGGAGCTCGGACGCACCAAGATTGCGATCAAGAACCTGCTTCAACTGGCACAAGGCTCAGTTGTTGAACTTGATGGCATGGCGGGAGAACCCATGGATGTCCTGGTCAATGGATGCTTGATAGCACAAGGCGAAGTGGTGGTAGTGAACGACAAGTTTGGCGTGCGCCTGACCGACATCATCACGCCTGCTGAACGCATCAAGAAACTCAACAAATGATTCGCTCATTAATCCTTGCATGCGCAACGCTATGCCTGTCTGGGCTGGCGTACGCGGCCGACACAACCGAAATGGCACCCGCCGTCTCCACCGCTGGCAGTCTGCTTCAGGTGTTTATCGGCCTGGTTGCCGTACTGTTATTAATTGCTGGCGCGGCATGGCTAGCCAAGCGACTGGGCGTAACCCAGGTAGGCGGGTCCAACCTGCTACGCGTCGTCAGCAGTGCCTCTGTCGGCACACGTGAGCGCGTCGTGGTGGTCGAAGTCGGTGAGTCCTGGCTGGTGGTGGGTGTAGCGCCCGGCAGTGTCAACGCATTGATGACCTTACCCAAAGGGGAAACTCCGACACAGGCTACATCAGCCCTTGCTGGCAATTTTGCATCGAAATTGCAGCAACTGATCGAGAAGCGTCGTGGCTAATAACACCCTTCAGAAAATGCTGAAAATGCTTTTCATCATGCTTGCATTGGTCATGCCTTCCCTGGCAATGGCCCAGAGTGCCGGCCTGCCTGTGTTCACCAGCACCCCCGCTGCTGGGGGCGGCCAGGCCTACACACTGAGCCTGCAAACCCTGCTGCTGCTCACGTCGCTGTCGTTCCTGCCTGCTGCGATGCTGATGATGACCAGCTTCACCCGCATCATCATCGTACTGTCTCTACTCCGGTCCGCTCTGGGTACCCAATCATCGCCCCCCAATCAGGTGCTGATCGGTCTGGCACTGTTTCTGACGTTATTCGTGATGGGGCCGACCTTCGACAAAATCTACGTCGAGGCCTATCAGCCCTTATCAGAAAATCGCATCCAGATGCAGGAAGCACTGGAAAAGGGCGCCGTTCCACTGCGTGCGTTCATGATGAAACAAACACGTGAAACCGACCTTGCCCTGTTCATTAAAATGTCAAGATCGGACGCGCCGAAGACGGCAGCCGACGTTCCCATGCGCGTGTTGATTCCCGCCTACATCACCAGCGAGCTGAAAACCGCCTTCCAGATAGGTTTTGCCGTCTTTATCCCGTTTCTGATTATTGACATGGTGGTCGCCAGCATCCTGATGGCGATGGGCATGATGATGGTGTCACCCGCCATTGTGTCGCTGCCTTTCAAGATCATTCTGTTTGTTCTGGTCGATGGCTGGAACCTGCTGCTGGGTTCGCTGGCGCAGAGTTTTTACTAACCCTTCAGAGAACCGTCATGACCCCTGAAAGCGTAATGACCATTGGTCGCACCGCACTCGAAATTACCATTCTGGTGGCATCACCGGTCTTGCTCGTTACGCTGGTGATCGGTCTGATGGTCGCCGTATTTCAGGCCGCCACCCAGATCAACGACCCCAGCCTTTCATTCATCCCCAAGGTGCTCGCCGTGTTGCTGACATTTGCGCTTGCTGGTCCCTGGATGTTGACGGTGATGACCGACCACATGCGGCGGGTATTGACCGGCCTGCCAGGCGTCATTGGCTGATCCTGAGAATCTGACCGTTCCATGATCAGCCTCACCGATGCCCAGCTTAATGCCTGGCTGATCAGCTTTATCTGGCCACTCACCCGCATACTCGGTGTCATCACGACGGCGCCCCTTTTTAGTCAACGCTCGGTTCCCGGACGCGTCAAGATTGGCCTCGGTGTCTTTATTGCCCTGATTATTGCGCCCACCCTGCCCCCGATGCCCGATGTGAGCCTCGGTTCCTGGCAAGGCCTATTCATCTTGGTTCAACAAATGCTCATCGGATTGGCGATTGGTTTCGTCATGCGTATTGTTTTTGCCGCAATCGAAGCTGCGGGTGAAATCGTCGGTCTGCAGATGGGCCTGGGATTTGCGTCATTCTTCGATCCGCAAAGTGCCGGACAGACACTGGTAATTGCCCGGTTTTTCAACATTTTGGGCGTGCTGGTGTTCCTGGCCGTCAATGCCCACCTGCTGTTAATCGGCATCCTGGTTGAGAGCTTCCAAAGCCTGCCGATCAGTACGCAGCCTCTATCAGCGATCGGATTCTTCAACGTGGCATCCTTTGGTTCCACCGTATTTTCGGTGGGTCTGCAATTGGCATTGCCCATCATTGCCATTCTGCTGATGACTAACCTGGCGCTGGGTATCCTGACCCGCTCCGCACCCCAGCTCAATATTTTTGCAATTGGATTCCCCATCACATTAGGAGTAGGGCTGATCGTCTTGAACCTCACCCTGCCCTACTTTGCTCCCCAGATGGAGCTCATGATTCAGCAGGGCCTGAAAACCAGTGCCATGGTGATCCATACGCTACGCCCTGCAGGTTTGTAAAGTGTATGGACTCGTCCTTCACAATGAGCTGATGCGGACTGACAAGTCCTACTTCGGTCGGTCCCTCAAACAAAAAGGCCTGCTTTTAAGCAGGCCATTTTTCGATACCGGATTAACTTATACCCATCGGTCGACAACTCAAAAACCCAGGCTGTCCAGCAGGTCATCCACCTGTTCCTGGTCGGTGACCACATCGTTTTTGTTTACTGGATTGACCTGAGGACCATTGAGCAAGCCACTCCCACTACTTTCCTTTCGCGCCTCCGCGGGCGAGAAATCAACCAGCAAACTAACCAGCTGCTTTTCAAGAACATGGGCGAGATCAGAGACCTTACGCACAACCTGTCCTGTGAGATCCTGAAAGTCCTGCGCCATCATGATGTCCAGCAACTGTTTCTTGGTGGCGCTGGTGTCGTTGCGCATGTCGACCAGACACTGCATGGTCAGGGTGGCCATATCGCGGTAGTTGGCTTCTGAAAAGGGGGCTTTCAATGCAGCCTGCCAGCCGTTCAAAACCTCTTCTGCACCTGCATCGATCCTTTCCTGAAGCGGAATCGCCGCGTCGGTGGCGTTCAACACACGCTGTGCAGCCTGCTCGGTCATCCGCGCCACATAGTTCAGACGGTCCTTGACGTCAGGAATGTCCATCGACACCTGTTCAAGTACCTTGTCGAATCCTAATTCGCGCAGGCTATCATGCAGGGTTCGCGTGATACGGCCAACCCGCGCCAGCATCTCATCATGCTCGCCGGGTGCGGCGCTTACGGTGTTGACTGTGGTCGCGGCCACAGCCGAATCAGCAAGTTGTGGACCCACGTCAGGCCCCGGCCTTCTCTAGCTTCTCGAATATTTTGGCCAGTTTCTCGTCGAGCGTCGCGGCAGTAAAGGGCTTAACCACATAACCGTTCGCGCCGGCTTGCGCCGCAGCGATAATATTTTCTTTCTTGGCTTCGGCCGTAACCATCAAAACCGGAAGCTTGGACAGCGCGGCATCCGCACGAATGTTCTTCAGCATGTCGAGGCCGTCCATGTTGGGCATGTTCCAGTCAGACACGACAAAATCGAAGTTGCCGGCTCTGAGTTTGGCCAGGCCATCCGCGCCGTCTTCAGCTTCCTCGACGTTAGCGTATCCCAGCTCCTTGAGCAGATTGCGCACGATGCGTCGCATCGTTGAAAAGTCGTCAACTACCAGAAATTTTGTGTTCGGATCAGCCATACATCACTCCAAGAATACGGTTTGTTTTGTTACGTTAGGAATCGGCAACATCACAACAAACTTAAGCCGAAAAGCGCTCGGGAAAGCCAAATAACATGAAAGTCAGACCCGCATCGCGCGGTTGCCTTGCGAAGCAAAAAATTCCAACACCCGCCTCGGCAATTCGTGCAGCGGACCGACTTCATGGGTGGCGCCGATGGCGATGGCTTCCTTGGGCATGCCAAACACCACGCACGACGCCTCGTCCTGTGCCAGGTTGTAGGCGCCGGCTTTTTTCATTTCCAACATCCCCGCCGCACCGTCACGACCCATGCCGGTCAGGATGACGCCGACTGCATTTCGGCCGGCATTGATCGCAGCCGAATGGAACAGCACATCAACCGAGGGACGGTGACGGTTAACAGGGGGGCCTTGGTCGAGCTTGGTCATATAGTTGGCCCCACTACGCACCAGCGACAGGTGGGAATGCCCCGGTGCGAGATAGGCATGCCCCGGCAACACCCGCTCCCCACCTTCGGCTTCCTTGACCGAAATCTTGCACAGCTTGTCGAGCCGATTGGCGAACGAACGTGTGAAGCCTTCCGGCATATGCTGGGTCATCAGGATGCCAGGGCAATCCGGCGGCAGTTGCACCAGAAAATCCTTGATCGCCTCGGTGCCGCCGGTGGAGGCGCCGATGATGATCAGCTTTTCGCTGCTGGTGAACGTATTGCGCACGGCAGCCAGCGCAGTGCCTTCGGCGTGCCCCTGCACCTTGACTCGCGGCTTGATGTTGGCCCGCGACGCGATGCGGATTTTATCCGCGATCAGGTCCGTATACTCCAGCATGCCGCTCTGGATCGACATCTTGGGCTTGGTCACGAAATCCACGGCGCCGAGTTCCAGCGCACGCATGGTTATTTCCGAGCCGCGCTCGGTCAACGACGACACCATGACCACCGGCATCGGACGCAGCCGCATCAGCTTTTCCAGAAACTCCAGTCCGTCCATTTTCGGCATTTCCACGTCCAGTGTGAGAACGTCCGGGTTGGTCTGTTTGATGAGCTCGCGTGCCACGATCGGATCAGGTGCCGCGCCAACCACTTCCATGTCCGGCTGGCTATTGATGATCTCCTTCATCACGCCTCGAATCAGCGCCGAGTCATCCACGATTAAAACCTTGATTTTCATGAAACTTACTTTCCGGGCATCGCCCTTTCCGGCAATCAGAACAAATCGATCTCGCCGCCCACATCGTTGGTTTTAAGCCGGCTCGCGTAGTCCTGCTCACGCTTCACCAGCGTGTAGTTATTCAATTGTTTGAGTTTTTTGACCAGAACTTTTCCGGTAGCGGGAAAGAAATACACCTTGCGCGGATGCACATCGTTTAGATCCTCCGCCACGATACGAATTTTTTCAGTGCGCAGAAAGTCACGCACAAACTGGGCATTACGTTCCCCCACGTTGATGACGGTAAATCCGCGCAGCACATTGCCGCCGCCGAACACTTTCGCTTCCAGGTTCTCGCGCCGGGCACCCGCCTTGATGAGCTGGTTGATGAGCACTTCCATGGCGTAGGCGCCATAGCGCATCGACGCCGAGGCCGGGTTGCCGGGATCGCCGCCGCCGTCCGGCAACATGAAGTGATTCATGCCGCCAATTCCTGAGACGCGGTCCCGTATACACGCCGCCACACAGGAGCCCAGTACCGTGACGATAAGCATCGGCTTGCGGGTGTAGTAATACTCACCGGGCAGAATCTTGGCGGCCTCGCAAGCAAATGACCGGTCGTAATACAGGTTGGTCGCGAGTTGCTCTTCTATGGCGGAATTCATGCAGACCTTCTTGCACTCCCATGAAGGGGGTCCAGTTCGTACACGGTCTTACCGCGCAGCTTGAGCGAGTCGGATGCGTACATGAAATTTTCAGAATGCCCGGCGAAAAGCAGTCCTTCAGGCTTCATCAGCGGCACAAACCGCGCAAGAATTTTGCTCTGGGTGGGCTTGTCGAAATAGATCATTACATTGCGGCAAAATATCACGTCGAATGCCCCGCTTACTGGCCAACTCGGGGCCAACAGATTGAGTGGTTTGAAAGTGATCAGCTGGCGCAATTCTGGACGCACCCGAACCAGGTCAGAACGCTCCCCCTTGCCGCGCTGAAAAAAGCGTTTAACGCGATCCTGCGCCATCTTTTCAATGCGCTCGATCGGATACACCCCATTCGCTGCCGTCTCCAGCACATTGGTGTCGATATCGGTGGCAACAATGCTGACCGGCGGGGTCAGCGTCCCGAATACCTCGCACATCGTGATAGCGATCGAATAAGGTTCTTCCCCGGTCGAAGCGGCGGAACACCAGATCGACAGGGGTGCCTTCATCTTTCGCATGTGCTCTGCAAGAATCGGGAAATGATGTTCTTCACGAAAAAACGAGGTCAGGTTAGTCGTCAGGGCGTTGGTGAAAGCTTCCCACTCCCCGCTATCGTCTCCGCGTTCCAAACGATCAAGGTATTGCTCGAACGAAGTCATGCCTTTTGCCCGCAGGCGGCGCGCCAGGCGACTGTAAACCATCTCCTGCTTGGCTTCGCTCAGCGAGATCCCGGCCTGCCTGTAAATCAGTGCACGTACGCGAGCGAAATCACGCGGCGTGAAATCGAAAATTTTGGTGCTGTCTGCTGGTGTCTTCGGTGCGGGTTTCATATTGAAATACTTCTTAAATTGCTGAACACCATATTCTCAATACACTTGTGCGGCTATATCAAGCTTATCCAAATTTGGAAAAAGCTGGCTTGATTTTGCTATGCCTGTCATAAGCCGACCAGGCAAACACGACTGCACAAGAACCCTTAATCCTAAAAAAACAGATCGCTGAGTTTCCGTCTTTCACACCGAGGCCAGCGCGCATTCAAGCAGCGGATCTGACAGCCATAGCTTTTCTGGGTTTAGCCTGTGCCGGTAAGGATTTCACTTGAGCGCTTCGGCCAGCAATCTGTCCCGTCTGTCCACCCGGCACCAACTTGAATCCGCCCACCAGCTGCGTCAGTTTGACGGCTTGTACCTGCATGCTCTCTGACGCAGCGGCTGCTTCTTCCACCAGCGCGGCGTTCTGCTGCGTCACTTCGTCCATCTGCCCCACGGCCTGGTTAACCTGCTCGATGCCGGTGCTCTGTTCCTGACTCGCAGCCGCAATCTCGCTCATGATGTCGGTAACGCGTTTGACCGAGCTGACGATCTCTTCCATGGTCTTGCCGGCTTCGTCGACCAGTTTGCCACCGCTGTCGACCTTGCCGACCGAATCCTCGATCAGCGCCTTGATCTCTTTGGCAGCACCGGCGCTGCGCTGGGCCAGGTTGCGCACTTCGGTGGCCACCACCGCAAAGCCGCGGCCCTGTTCACCGGCACGCGCGGCTTCCACCGCAGCGTTCAGCGCCAGAATGTTGGTCTGGAAGGCGATGCCGTCGATG
>JAGXGP010000034.1 GCA_024636775.1 Hydrogenophilales bacterium | reverse complement strand
CCCAGCGTTTCGGCAGCGACTGAAGCCTTGTCTGCGCTCTTCCACAAAATGGAAGCACAGCCTTCAGGCGAGATGACCGAATAGGTGGAATACTGCAGGATCAATGTGCGGTCACCGACGCCAATGGCCAGCGCGCCACCCGAGCCGCCCTCGCCGACGATGGTGCAAATCACCGGTGTTTTCAGTTCGGCCATCACATACAAATTACGGGCAATGGCTTCGGACTGGCCACGTTCTTCAGCACCGATGCCCGGATAGGCGCCGGGGGTGTCAATAAAGGTGAAAATCGGCAGGCTGAACTTCTCAGCCAGTCGCATCAGCCGCAATGCCTTGCGATAGCCCTCGGGGCGAGGCATCCCAAAGTTGCGGTATATCTTTTCCTTGGTGTCGCGACCCTTCTGGTGACCGATCACCATCACCGGCTCACCGTTGAAACGCGCCATGCCACCAACAATCGCTGCATCATCCGCATAAGACCGGTCACCGCGCAGTTCGGCAAAGTCGGTAAACAAACCCTGCACATAGTCGAGCGTATACGGCCGTTGTGGATGGCGTGCCACCTGTGACACCTGCCAAGCATTCAGCTTGGCGTAGATATCCTTGGTCAGCGTCTGGCTTTTTTTCTGCAGACGCCGGATTTCTTCCGAGATATCCAGCGCAGAGTCGTCCTGCACGAAGCGCAACTCTTCGATCTTGCCTTCGAGTTCGGCAATCGGCTGTTCAAAGTCGAGGAAAGTGGTTTTCATTCAACAACCATGGAAAACGGGTTAGCCGGGCATTTTAGCAGCCCGGCGCAGATATACGTGGAGACCCGTGCCATCCGGATCACTCCTGCAAATCAATGATGGTCGTGACCGTGTGCGCCGTGCGCATGACGATGCGAGACTTCGTCTGCTGATGCTGCGCGCACTTCCGTCACCGTACACAGAAAATGCACGGCATGACCTGCATACGGGTGATTGCCATCAACCACCACTTTGTCATCGGCAATGTCGGTCACGGTATAGAGCATTTCCTCGCCGCCATCGAGGGGGGAGCCAACGAACTGCATGCCCACCTCCATGTCTGCGGGGAAACCATCACGCGGTTCCAGACGCACCAACTCTTCATCGAGTTCACCAAAGGCGTCGGCAGGCTGCATTTTCAGCTCGATGTTATCGCCCACGGCCTTGCCTTCCAGCGCCTGCTCCACCAACGGGAAAATGTTGTCATAACCGCCATGCAAGTAGCTGACCGGATCTTCACTTTCTTCAAGCAGCTTGCCCTCCATGTCGCGGACGATGTAGGTGATGGTGACGACGGTGTCTTTTCCGATATTCAATTTAGTTCCTTTACCAGTTGAAGTATTTCTTCCGCGTGACCGCGACTTGAAACGCCATACAGGGCATGACGAATAATGCCCTGCTTGTCGATAATGAAAGTGGAACGCACGACGCTTTTACGCATAATCCCGTCCACCTCTTTGTCCTGCAGCACGCCATAGGCTGCGCACGTTACGAGTTCCTTGTCAGCCAGCAGCGTCACGCTGATGCCATGCTTGTCCCGAAATTCACTATGCTTGATGCAATCATCGCGGGACACACCCAACACTTCGGCACCCAGTTTGGTAAATTTGCTTTCCAGATCGGAAAACTCAATCGCCTCGGTGGTGCAGCCTGGCGTATCGTCGCGCACATAAAAATACAGCACAAGTGTTTTGCCCTGAAACTGGGACAATTCGATGTTGTTCATGTCAGCGTCCGGATTGGAAAAATCCGGTGCACGCATCCCTACCTTAAGCATTTATAACTCCGACCTCTGTTTTGCGGACAGCATTTTAACAGGCCAATCCGCACTGCATCGTTATAATAATTTTATGATAAAGACTTTGCTTGGGGGCATGAGCCCCACTCTTTTCCTGCGTGACTATTGGCACAAACGGCCTTTGTTGATCCGTAACGCCATACCGGATTTTAACGGACTGTTATCGCCCAGGGAAATGCGGCACCTGGCCGGCCGCGACGATGTCGAGTCGCGCCTCATCCAGGGAAGCGGTACGCGCTGGCAGTTCGGCCATGGCCCATTCAATGCAGCGGATTTCAAACGCCTGCCCAAAACCGAATGGACGCTGCTGGTGCAATCGCTCAATCACTGGCTCCCCGAAGCCGACGCCCTGTTGTCCCACTTCAATTTCATTCCTCACGCCCGCCTGGACGATCTGATGGTGAGTTACGCCGTGCCCGGCGGCAGCGTAGGGCCCCATTTCGATTCCTATGATGTCTTTCTGTTGCAAGGCCAAGGGCGCCGGCGCTGGCAAATCAGCGCACAAACCGATCTATCGATACTCGACGATGCACCGCTTAAAATCCTGCGCCACTTCAAGCCAGAAGACGAATGGGTGCTCGGCCCCGGCGACATGCTGTATCTGCCCCCGCACATTGCGCATTACGGCGTGGCCGAGGATGCCTGCACCACCTATTCGATCGGTTTTCGCGCGCCCACTGCCGAAGAGTTGGCGCATGGATTTTTAATGCACTTGCAGGACACAGTCACGCTCGAGGGTCGCTACGCCGACCCCGATTTACGTCTGCCTGCTCATCCCAGCGAAATCAACCGGGCCATGCTGGCAAAAATCGAGGCCATGATTGCGCGGATCAAGTGGAGCAAACACGACATAGCCGATTTCGCCGGACGTTATTTATCCGAGCCCAAGCCCAACGTATTCTTCGACGCACCGGATGTGCCCCTGACGCAAGCGGCATTCAACAAACTGGCAAGCAAACGGGGCGTGGCGCTCAATCCCAAGTCACGCCTGCTGTTTTCCGGTAAACACTTTTTCATCAATGGCGAAGCATTCCAGCCCGAAATGGATGAATTCGTTTTCTTGCAGCAGTTGGGCGATCAACGCCGACTCACGCCGCCATGGGTAGCGGGATTGCGGGAACGCTTTTATGATTGGTATGAATCAGGCTGGCTGGAGGTCGACACCCCATGAATGCGTTTGAAACCCCTGCTGAATTCCGCACAGCATTCGACGCCCTGCTGAACAGTACCCAACGGCAGTTGCGCGTCTATGACCAAAACCTGTCGTTGTTTGATATCGACCAGTTGCCCCGTCACAACCGCTTGCGAGCGATCTGTGTAGCCGGAAGCGGCCGCCGGATCGAATGGCTGCTCGATGAAATCCATCATGTTGCGCGCGATTGTCCCCGCCTGATGCAGTTGGTGCGCGACTTTGGTCATGTCATCGAAATCCGCCAGGCCGATCCGAACATGCCGCGTCCCGATCAGGCATTTGCATTGGCCGACCGTCATGGTGCCCTGGTGCGGGCAGACAAGTCAGTACTCCACGGCACACTCCATCTGGATGATGCGCACTCGGCCATCCTACTGCATCAGGAGTTTGAAGGAATGTGGCAGCGCGCGCAGGCCAGTGTGACGGCAACAACGCTGGGGCTGTAAAGCTTAAAGGGTTCTCAACCAGTCCAGTTCGGGTTCACTGAACCCGGCAGCACGACGTGCTTCCAGGTTGAACGGCGGCCTGAGGGGTGGCGCGTCGTAATCAAGCAAGAGCTGACGAAACATGGCCTCGGGTTCCAGTCCACGCCCCCGGCACAACCAGCCAAACCAATGATTGCCGATGGCAACATGCCCGATTTCCTCACGTTCGATCAGGGTCAGGATCTCAATCATGCGCGTGTCATGTGCGGCTTTGAGCTTGCCCATAATCAATGGCGTGGCATCGAGTCCGCGCGCTTCGAGCACGCGCGGAACCAGCGCCATGCGCACCAGCGGATCGTGCGCCGTTTTCAGCGCCATGTCCCACAGGCCATTGTGTGCAGGAAAGTCGCCATAGGTATGACCCAGCGTAGCGAGATGCGCGTTGAGCAAATCGAAATGCGCGGCTTCTTCATCGGCCACCCGCAGCCAGTCCACGTAATACGCGGGCGGCATGCCGTAAAAACGATGGGCAGCATCAAGGGCCAGATTGATGGCATTGAATTCGATATGGGCCAGCGCATGAACCAAAGCGACACGTCCGACCACGGTGTCGGCACGCCGGCGTGGCACCTGTTGCGGGGAGATCAGCGCAGGTTTGTCCGGCTGCCCCGGCTGATCAATGGGCGGACGAACACAATCCACTGCAAGCTCGATCTTGCCAGCCAGCCAGTCCGCCTGCAGAGCATGCACACCGGCCACCTTGCCTGCCGGATCACGCGCTTGAAGGCAGACGGCCAACCGCAGCGGCAAACTGTCTAGCGCCGATCCACCCACCGGATCCCCATCAGCGCTACGGCAAGGAAAATCAGCAAAGGCAGGCCGGACACCAAGATGACAGGCCAGTTGTTCAATAGTCCCAAGTGGCCAAACAAGCGGCTTAGCAAGTGAAAGCCCAAGCCCACCAATATGCCGATAAATATCTTGCTGCTGGTTCCGCCACTACGTGGCCGCTGTATTGCAAAGGGCATCGCTATCAGCATCATGATTGGTATCACAAACGGGCTGATGAATTTCGACCACAAGGCAAACTCGTAGCGGGTGGCCGTTTGGCCATTTTCCTTGAGGTGCGCGACATAACGCCACAAGGTGCGCGCCGACATTTTTTCCGGCGCAACCAGCAGCACGCTGAGGATGTCCGGGGTTAACACCGATTGCCAGTTTTGCCGTTCACGCCGGTCGGCACGAATGCCATCCGCGTCAAACCGGGTCTCCACTACCTGTTGCAGCTCCCACGACTGGCCGTTTTGCCAACGCGCCTGATCAGCCGCGCGGATCCAATCCAAGCGACCTTCAGCATTGAATCCGTAAATCTCGACACCGCGCAGCGTGTTATCGGGCATCACCTCACGCACATTGATGAAGGAATTCCCATCCTTGACCCATAAACCCGAGCGGAACTGCTGCGCCACGACCGAGCGGGTGGCCGACAATTTATACCGCTGTGCGGCCTGTTCGGACCACGGAGCGACATACTCCCCCAGCACCAGCACGAGCATCGACAACACGACCCCGATCACGGTGAAAATGCCCGCCACTCGCCAGTTCGACAAGCCCGACACGCGCATCACCGCATACTCGGAATTCCCTACCAAACGTGACAACGCAAACAGTGTGCCGATCAATGCTGCCACCGGCAGGATTTCATAGAGATGGCCGGGAATGTTAAGCAGCACGACGATCACCACCTGCCCCATCCCATAGTTGTTGCGGCCCAGGCTGCCCAGCTCCTGCAGCACATCAAAAAAGGCAAACAACACCATCAGCGCCAGCAGCACGAAACCTGAAGCAACCAGCACTTGCCCGGACAAATAGCGGGCGAGCAGGTTCATGTCCGCCTCCAGCTAAAAGCGCGCTGCCGGGTACGCAGGTAAAACAGGACGAATACCGCCAGCAGCATCAACAGATGTGATGTCAACATGCCGGCCCAGGGGTTGAGCTTGCTTTGCGCCACCCAGGCCTGAGACAAGGACAACAGGTTGTTGTAAATAAAATAAAGCAGCAGCGCGACGATCAAGCCGTAAGAACGGCGCGCGCGCGTGTTGACGAAACTCAGCGGAATGGCCATGACGGCAAGGACGATCGCTGAAAGCGGCACCCCCAGCCGCCATAGCAGTTCGGCACGCGCCTGTGGCGAGGTATCCTGGATCAACTCGGAAACGGGTGCCTGGCGTACCCCGGTTTCCTTGCCGCCGACAGCCACCGGATCCAGCCGCATCCAGTAGCGCTCAAACTGCACGATTCGGTAGTCGAGTTGGCCCGGGATGCCTTCATACCGCCGCCCATCCTTGAAAACCAGATACCGCGAGCCGTCTGGCATCTCCGTATGATCCCCTTCCCGTGCAACCACCAGACCCAGTTGACCATCGATGCGCGACTGCATGAACACATTACGCACGATACCTGTCAACGGATTGAGCGATTCCACGTAATAAACCCGCTGCCCTGCACTGGATTCCGCAAACAGGCCAGGCGCAACAAGCGAACTTTCGCTGCGACTGCGCAATTCCTGGCGGTATTCGTATTTCTTGGCTTGCGCCCAGGGATTCAGCACCAGCGACAACAACAGGATCACCAGTGAGAACGGCACGGCGAAAAGCAGCACCGGCCGGATCCATTGTGTGAGCGACAAACCGGCGCTAAACCAGATCACCATTTCGCTGTCTCGCCACATGCGTGACAAGGGCAATAGCACGCCGGCAAACAGCGCGATGGTCATCAGAACGGGTAAAAAATACAGCAGCGAGAAGCCGAGAAAAGCCAGAACGGCTTCATTGGCGAGTTCACCCCGTGCCACGTCACCCAACAAGCGGATAAACAACACCACCAGTGCTATCGCGATCAGCACCGTCAAAACAGCGCCGGTAGCCAGACCCATCTCGCGAGTTAACGCACGGCGGTAAATCATCTGAAAATCCGGGGGGGAATGTGCGTGCAGAAGGGGGCGTTTTGACAATCAGCCTCGCCTGCGCCAATAATCACTCGAACAGCAAATTGTATTATTTTGAGCACAGACATGGAAAACAAAGAAATCGAACTCGAAT
>JAGXGP010000033.1 GCA_024636775.1 Hydrogenophilales bacterium | reverse complement strand
TGCTACATCCTGCTTACTGGATTTAAAAACCCTGATCATGCCCAATGACCCCGCGCTCGAAGGTGAATTCCTGTCCGACGAACGCAAGTTGCCGGCGTCACCGGTACTGCCGGATGAGTTATATCTGCTGCCGCTGACCGAAAAGCCTTTTTTCCCCGCGCAAACTCTGCCTTTGCTGATGAACGAGGCGCCGTGGTTGCCAACGGTCGAGGTGATCGGCGAAACCGCGCATCACATGGTGGGGCTGGTGGTGGTCAAGCCAGACAATACCGACGACGTGAAACGGTCTGACTTCCGCAGCATTGGTACCGTGGCCCGCATTCATCACCCCGTTCGAACTGACGGAAAAATGCAGTTCATTGCCGAAGGCAGACGACGTTTTCGTATCGTCGAGTGGCTGTCGGAAGCGCCACCGTACAAGGTCAGAGTTGAATATCCAAACGAAGTCGGCAAGGCGGATTCAGAAGAAATCCGTGCGTATTCCATTGCCATCATCAACACCATCAAGGATTTGTTGCCCCACAATCCGCTCTATTCCGAAGAACTCAAATTCTTTCTGAATCGCTTTGGGCCGAATGAGCCTTCCCAATTGACTGACTTTGCGGCCAGTCTCACTACCGCATCCAAACTGGCTTTGCAGGATGTCCTGGAAGCGCTGGGCTTGAAAAAGCGCATGGAAAAGGTCTTGGTGTTGCTGAAGAAAGAACTCGACGTTGCGCGTCTGCAATCAGACATCCGCGGCAAAGTCGACGAGAAGATGAGCGAGCAGCAGCGCGAGTTTTTTCTGCGCCAGCAGCTTAAAGCTATTCAGAAAGAGCTGGGGCTGGCCAAGGACGACAAAACGGCTGAACTCGATACCTTCAATGACCGCCTTGCCAAGTTGACGTTGCCCGAGCCAGCGAAAAAGCGCATCGACGAGGAAATGCACAAGCTTTCCCTGCTGGAGACTGGCTCACCGGAATACGCGGTGACACGCAATTATCTGGATTGGCTGACATCGCTACCGTGGGGTGTCCACACGCAAGACAAAATAGACCTCGAACACGCACGTAGCATTCTCGACCGTGACCACGATGGGTTGGATGACGTCAAAGACCGCATCATTGAATTTCTGGCTGTCGGCGCGATGCGTGGCGAAATGGCCGGCTCGATATTGCTGTTGATCGGGCCGCCCGGTGTGGGAAAAACCTCGATCGGGAAATCCATTGCCGAGGCATTAGGCCGAAAGTTTTTCCGGTTTTCGGTTGGCGGCATGCGCGACGAGGCTGAAATCAAGGGCCATCGCCGTACTTACATTGGCGCCATGCCGGGCAAGTTCGTTCAGGCTCTGAAAGAAGTCGGCTCAGCCAACCCGATCATCATGCTGGATGAAATCGACAAAGTCGGTGGAAATTATCAGGGGGACCCGGCTTCAGCGCTGTTGGAGGTGCTCGACCCCGAGCAAAATGCCGATTTCCTCGACCATTACCTTGATGTGCGGTTTGATTTGTCCAAAGCGCTGTTCATCTGTACGGCCAATGATTTCTCGATTCCCTCGGCGTTGCTCGACCGGATGGAAGTCATTCGCCTGTCGGGTTACATCACCGAAGAAAAGGTTGCGATTGCGAGGAATCATCTGTGGCCACGCGTGCTCACCCGAGCCGGTCTGAAAAACACGCAACTCAAAATTACCGATGGTGCGTTGCGCCACGTGATCGAAGGGTATGCGCGCGAAGCCGGGGTCCGCAACCTGGAAAAGCAGCTGGGCCGGGTAGCCAGAAAGGCTGTGGTCAAGGTTTTGGGCGGCGAGGCCACGCCGATCAAGGTTGGTATCAAGGAAGTCGAGGCTTATCTCGACAAGCCTGTATTCAGCCGGGAAAAACCCATGGGTGGCGTCGGCGTGGTCACCGGTTTGGCCTGGACCTCGATGGGGGGCGCCACGCTGCCGATTGAGGCCTCACGCATCCATACGCTGAATCGAGGTTTCAAACTCACCGGCAAGCTGGGAGAGGTGATGAAGGAGTCGGCCGAAATCGCCTACAGTTACGTGGCTTCGCACCTGAAGGCCTATAACGCGGAAAGCACTTTTTTCGACACCAGCTTTGTTCACCTTCACGTGCCGGAAGGTGCTACGCCTAAGGATGGTCCCAGCGCCGGTGTCACCATGGCGACCGCGCTGCTGTCGTTGGCCAAGAACGTCAAAATCAAGCGGCCGCTGGCGATGACAGGTGAACTGACGCTGACAGGCCACGTTCTACCGGTTGGCGGCATTCGTGAGAAAGTCATTGCCGCACGCCGCATCGGTATTTCAGAGCTTATCCTGCCAGACGCCAACCGGCGTGACTTTGACAAACTTCCGGACCATATCCGGGAGGGTCTGACAGTACATTTCGCCAAGCGTTATCAGGATGTGGCAGCGGTGGTATTCCAGCAGCCTTGAACGGAAGCGGGAAAAGGGGAGTCAGCCCCCATTAAAGCCGTTGACGCAAGGGTGGCCAGGGATAGCCTTGCGCCTTCAGGTCGGCAAGATGTTCGCGGATCGCGGTGCGCCATTTCTTTTCGGGTACGTAACCCAGTTTGCGCTTAGCATAATCATTCGGGCACACCCAGTCCTCGCACAAATGCACAATCGAACGGGTGAGGAAGGGATATCCGGGCATGACCGGATAAAGCTTCTCCATCAACCAACCGAAGGCATATCCTGCTGGATATGGGACGCTGTAAAGGGGCTTCGGAAATCCTGTCTCGTCAGCAATGAAGTTCACCACCTCAAGTAATGTCGGGAATTCGCTGCCGCAGATGTTGAATGACTCATAGCCGTCGAGGCCCTCTGCAACACACGTTCTGTAGAAGGCTTGTCCAATATCCGTATCCGCGACCAAAGGGAGATGCTTTTTTCCCCCTGCCAGCCATGGAACAAGGTAGGTGCGTAAACGGGGCGTCAGCGCGGGCACGAGCCCCAGCCGGTTTCCGGCGCCCAAGAAATGACCGAGTCGCAGGGTCACCATGGTCATGCCGCGCGTGCTGTTGACGCGCATGTGGTTGTCGATGTCGATGAGACGGTCGAGATGCGGCCAGTAACCTGTGTGTTGGGTCGGTGCGAAATCATCGATGGGGTGCCCATCTTTAACTTTGGCAGCAATGCTGACCGTGTTGGGCATGATGAAACGCTGCACGCCGCACGCTATCGCTGACTCGATCAAATCTTGGGTCGGCTCGAAAAAATGGGTGCGCTCAATTTCAGTGTGATTCCACATTGAGGCCCAGCCTCCGGCATGACACATCACGTCAACGTTTTGGCAGAGTGCGCGTCGATAGTTTGGGTCAGTCAAATCACCCACCCGGATTTCGCCCTTGAAATCAGGGTCGATTTTGGATTTGTCGCGGCAGGCAGCAATTGGAGTAATTTGAGACTGACCACGCAAGGCACGCAAAATGTTGCCGCCAAGAAAGCCACTGGCACCCGTGACCAGCACCCGCAAATCGCGTTTGTCGTTCATATACCGTCCTATTTTTACTAACCAGGCTCGAAATGGTTCACTGTGCGTTGCGCTAAACGATGAGGCTTATTTACGTGAGTATCTTTTCCAGTCAAGCCCGACTGTGACTTCATGGCCTTGGGTTAAGGTCGGCTGGAAGTCCGGACGGGCTTGCTTGAATCAACGCTGGGCGGCAGCCCAAACAGCATTCAGATGAACAGACACACATCCGACTTTTGCGCGACCGGCAAAAAGGACGCAGCGCCGATCCAGTCCTGAATTTCAGGAATGAAATCGTCAGGCGAGTAGCCGAATAATTCCACCGTCATCTGACACGCCACCAGTTTGACATCGGCTTCGATGCACGCACTACGTAATTCTTCGATCGTTGCGACGCCATTGTTCTTGACAGTTTGATGCATCAAACCTGTGGCTACCTTTTCGAACCCGGGTACGCCTGCCATCACAAGATTGGGGATTTTCCAGTTGATGTCCTTCAGCCATTGTGGGCCGAAAGGCATTTTCATCGGCATCCCAGGGTTACCCAGCGGACTGACTTCGAGCGTTAAATTCTTCTTCAGTAGTTCAAGACCATAAAACGTGAAAAACACCGATACATCCCACCCCAACGCCGAAGCAGTCGATGCCAGAATGAATGGAGGATAGGCCCAGTCCAACGTCCCCTTGGTTGCAATAATGGCAAGCGATGCCACGTGTGCATCCTCTCGCTCGGTCATTTTGCTTTCAAAGCGCTGGTCGAACCACTGGTCGAACTGCGTTTTGTCCAGATTTTTCGTCATGATTTCTTCAGATGCACCCATCATCGTCTCCTTAGGCTTTACGGATAAAAAATTCAAACTCGCCTGCATTTGCGTTTGAGGCAACCAACTCATTCCGGGTTTGCTTACAAAACGCCTGCATATCCTTCACCGATCCAGGGTCAGTCGAGAGGATGGATAGCGTTTCTCCGGCAGCCATTCCATTCAAGGCCTTCTTGGTTCGAAGTATGGGTAGGGGGCAATTCAGGCCCCGTGCGTCCAGAAATTGTGTGGCAACTGTATTCATTTGATTGACTCCTTTTTAATGATCTTGCGATCAAGGGTGAATTAAAAAAACCAGGTCAAACACCTTGCGGTTTGCCTACAGCTAGACCGGTCAGTCAACTGATGGCGGAAAAAAAAGCAGCTGTTTCCAGTGCTTTCATGAAAGCGTTAATTCAACTCGCAGTGTTTTGATTGCGGGCCCCAAGCGATAAAGCAGTTCCGGATCATTTTGTGATTTGGCCAGCAAGATAACCCCTTCGAGGTAGGCCAGCATGGCTTCTGCAGTCAGCGAAGTATCAAGCGGCGCAATCGTGCCGGCTGCGACAGCTTCATCCAGGGTATTCATAAAGCGGGATTTCGCTCGTCCAAATATGGCCAGCAACTTTGCGCGCAATATGTCGTCCTGCGTACTGACCTCAAGCGTCAGATTGCCGAAAATACAACCCAGCATGCGGCCATGCACCTGCTTGATGGATTTTTGCCAGAAGTAGGCTGCATCGATCAAGTAATCAATACGCTCCATTGGTGGCAGGGCAGGGTCAAATGCTTCTGCGACAAAACCGTTCGCCCATTCATCGGCGAATTCTTCAATGACCGCTACAATCAAATCTCGTTTGGAAGGAAAGAAATGATAAAAACTGCCTTTCTGAATGCCCGCACTCTCGCATATCTCCTGAATGCCCACGTTGGCATAGCTGCGGGAATGGAAACGGGGCTTTGCAGCTGCGATAATTCTTGAACGGGTATCAATGACAATATTCATGTTTTTGATCCTAGTTGACCGATCGGTAAAATGCAAGTCATCCCGCAAACTTCTTTGATTGAGGTGCGTTGCACAAACAAGCGCTTGGCGGAGTCGAGTAAAATATCCCTATGAACGTCGCAGAGCTATTAGAGCCACAACACCAAAACCTGCCCGCTACGGCAATTAAAGTGCGTGGCGAATTGCTTAACGAATTGCCACATGATCTCTATATACCGCCGGATGCGCTGGAGATTTTTCTTGAAGCGTTCGAAGGCCCGCTCGACCTCCTGCTCTACCTGATTCGTCGTCAGAATCTGGATGTGCTGGACATTCCCATGGCGGCGCTGACCAAACAGTACATGGCCTACGTCGAGGCTGCACGCGCCACGCGGCTGGAACTTGCAGCCGAATACTTATTGATGGCCGCAATGTTGATCGACATCAAGTCACGCATGCTGTTGCCACGGGTGCAACAGAATGAAGAGGCTAACGAGGGCGACGATCCGCGTGCTGAGCTGGTAAGACGTCTGCTGGAATATGAGCAGATGAAGCGCGCGGGTCAGCATCTCAATGAATTCCCCCAGGCCGGGCGCGACTTCGATACGGTGAGCGTGTTTTTACCCGCAACGGCCAAGCATTTGCCCAGTTTGCACCCGGAAGAACTGGCCGCTGCCTGGCTGGCCATTCTCTCGCGCGCAAAAAACCGTACGCATCACCGTATCGGCCGCCAGGAATTGTCTATCCGTGAACACATGACCCGGATTTTGAAACGCTTGTCGCATGGTGAGTTCATGGAATTCAAAGAGTTATTTCCTGATTCTTCGACTGTACATGAACTTGTGGTCACTTTCCTGGCAGTACTGGAATTGACCAAGGAAACCCTGCTCGACGTGACCCAGGCCGAGCCGTTTGCCCCTATCTACGTGAAGCTCCATGAATTTACAACCGAATGACAATCCGGATGATCTGAAAACCGTGCTGGAGGCAGCGTTGCTGGCAGCCATCGAGCCGTTGACACTCGTCGAACTCAAGCGCATGTTCGAACAGGATGAATCGGATCAAAGCCTGTCCAACGATGTATTGCGCCGTGCGCTCGACGAGTTGCGCACACAGTGGCACGGTCGGGGGGTGGAGCTGGTGCAGGTGGCAGACGGCTGGCGCTTCCAGACCCGCGCCGAAATGCAGCCTTGGCTCACGCGGCTGAAAAATGAAAAGCCGCCGCGCTACTCTCGTGCCGTGCTGGAAACCCTGGCCATCATTGCCTATCGCCAACCGGTGACGCGCGGCGATATCGAGGATATTCGCGGGGTGTCGGTTAATCCCAACATCATTAAAACGCTGGAAGAACGTGGCTGGATCGAAGCCATTGGCCATCGCGATGTGCCTGGCCGCCCGGCGCTATTCGGCACCTGCAACCATTTTCTCAGCGATCTTGGGCTGCGTACCCTGTCTGAATTGCCGCCGCTGGAAGAGTTGGGTCAACTGGTTACACCCGACGAAACTGCATTAATTCCTGAAGTCAGAGCCGAATTGCTGGACAATGACGGTCCCCAGACATTTGGTGCGGTGATCGAAGTCATTCGCATCAGCGCTGCGCCTGATACTGCCGTTACCGAGATTCATTGAATATGTCCCGCCCCACATCCCCCATCCGCCGTTCACCCTCTGCCCCTATGGGTCGCGCAGCGAGTCGTCTGCAACAGGCTACCGCGCCCGAGGCAGCGAGCGAGCGCCTGCAAAAAGCACTTGCCTCGGCGGGAGTCGGTTCGCGTCGTGAGATGGAAGAATGGATTACCCAGGGCCGGGTGCAGGTCAATGGCGAGACAGCCCTGATCGGCAGCAAGGTCGGCCCGCGTGATGTCGTCAAAGTGAGTGGCCGGCGCGTGTATTTACGTTTTGATGAGAAGCGAACGCGCATTCTGATTTATCACAAGTCCGAAGGTGAGATTGTCACGCGCGATGATCCCAAGGGCCGCCCCACGGTGTTTGATGCCTTACCCAGGCTGCGTGGCGCCAAATGGATTGCCATTGGCCGGCTGGATTTCAATACCGACGGATTGATGGTGTTCACTACCTCGGGCGAACTCGCGAATAACCTGATGCACCCGCGCTTTGAAGTCGAGCGTGAATATGCAGTACGTATATTGGGCGAGCTGTCCGAAGACATGATTGCGCAATTGCTGGCAGGCATTGAGCTCGACGATGGCCCGGCGCAGTTGCAAAGCTGTTTTGCTGCAGGCGGCGAGGGGGTGAACCACTGGTATCGCGTGATTATCAAGGAAGGCCGCAAACGTGAAGTGCGTCGGATATTCGAGCATTTCAAGCTGACGGTATCGCGCCTCACCCGCATTCGTTTTGGTCCGATTGCACTGCCGCCGCAACTACGCCGTGGCCAGAAAATGGAGCTTGAAGACGATCTGGTCGCGCGCGTGCTTGAGTGGGCAGACATGGCGCCGAGTCCGCGCCGGCAGATGCGCGGTGTGCCGGATAAGCACACGCGTAAACCGCGGATGCGTTGATTCAAGAACAGCATAGAAAAATGGCAGTTTGGCGCGCATATAAGCGCGCCAAACTGCCATTTTTGGTTTTGAATGGGCGGTGAGTTTCCCGCCCGCTGTACTTATTTCTCCGTCATCTTTTTGATCACACCCGCCGCCCATTCGCGGCCACCCAGCCCGAACGCCAGCGCAAGCGCCAGGCCTATTGCGCCGAAGCCAATCTGGAAAGCGGCGGTTAGCAGTGTGGTGCCGATGGCCAACTGCTCCAGCGCCACAAATATCACAAAGATGATGACAGCATATTCAGCCAGCGTACTGATGGTGAGTGCGCCCTGCACGCCGATGTTGTTGAGGTAGGCAAACGCCATGCGGTTGATGAAGCGCGCCACCAAGATACCAAATACCAGCACCAGAATGGCGACAATGATATTGGGAATGTAGAGCACCACCTTGTTGAAAAGGTCTGCCACCATATGCAAGCCAAGACTGTTGGCTACCGTGACGATCACGATGAAGATGATGACCCAATAGGCTAACTTGGCGAGGATCCGTGACAGCGACACATCCAGATGGCCTTGCTTGAGGAAGGCCTCGATACCGGTTTTTTCGGCGAGGCTGTCAAAGCGCAGCATATCGAGCAGCTTCATGACACCCGTGCGTACCAGGTTGGCGATCAGCCAGCCGATAAACAACAGCACCATGGCCGCCAGCAGTTGTGGCACAAAGCTTGCCATCTGCGTCCAGAAAGAGGTCAGAGAAGCGACGAACACATCCAGTTGTTGCTGCATGAGACATTCCTCCATTGCTGCTGAAAGAACGCATTATAACGAACGGATCGAAAAGCGTTTTACCAACGGTTAACTCGCAAGCGTCGGCGCAAAAATCCTGTTATGAGCGTGGGTTTATGCATACACTGTAAAAATGACAGCAAGCCGTACGCCGATGTTTTCCGGACATGAACCCGCCGGATTCTTGCCGCTTGCGCTATTGGATACGCTGGTGGCAGCCCTCATGGCGCAAGGTTATGAATGTCAGGGTCCGGCAGTTGAAAACGGCGCTATCGTCATGCGTGAGTTGGCGGAGACCGATGTGTTGCCGCGCGGCTTGCAGGCCGAGCAGGCGCCGGGACACTATCGGCTGACACAGGATCCGCTCAATCGCTATTTCGCCTGGGCCAATGGGCCGCAGGCGATCAAGCCGCAGGTCTTTGCACCGAAGGAATCGATGTGGCGCGTGGAGCGGGACGAAGCGGGCGCCCTGCAGTTCGCGGCAGTGCTGCCTGAAATGCCCAAGCAGGCCATCATCGGCGTACGCGCCTGCGACCTGGCTGCGCTGGCTTTGCAGGATGCGCATTTTTTGCGCGATGGCCGGCGCGACGCGCACTATGCGCAACGGCGCGAACAGCTTTTTCTGGTGGCCGTGCAATGCGCTGTGCCCGCATCCACGTGCTTTTGTGCCTCCACTGGAGATGGTCCCACACCAACCACAGGCTACGACATCTCGCTGGCAGAGTTGGCAGAGGGCTTCGTCGTCGTGGCAAGCAGCGGCAAAGGGGAGGCGGTACTGAGCGCGCTGAACCTGTTGCCCGCCACCTCGCAGCAGATCGATGCGGCCCAGCAACAGGGACAGGCCGCCGCGGCCAGCCAGACGCGCAGCCTACCCAGCCGCAACCTGCTTGAGGCGCTGATGAGCCAACTGGAACATCCGCGCTGGGATGAGGTGGCGGCCCGCTGCCTCGCTTGCGGCAATTGCACTGCAGTGTGCCCCACCTGTTTTTGTCATGCCGAGGGCGACGAGCCCAGCCTCGACGGTCATTCAAGCGAGCATGGCCGGATTTGGGACTCGTGCTTTAGCGAGTCGCATGGACATTTGCACGGCTTCAATGTGCGGCCCGACATTCGCAGCCGCTATCGTCAATGGCTGATCCACAAACTGGCCACCTGGCATGAGCAGTACGGCCGCAGCGGCTGCATCGGTTGCGGGCGCTGCATCGCCTGGTGCCCGGTGGGCATCGACCTGACGGAAGAAGTTTCTGCCTTGACCGCCAGCGAGGCGCAGCTATGACCGTGGAAAATGGAATGGATGCAGGGCCACCCCATGCAGCCACCGTGGTGTCGCGTACCCAGGAATCACCGACCATCTTCACCCTGCAACTTCGTCTCGACGATGCGGCTGCGCAGGCAGCGTACCGGTTCGCGCCAGGTCAGTTCAACATGCTGTACCTGTTTGGGGTGGGCGAAGTGCCCATTTCCATCATGTCCGATCCGGGCGACCGTATTGGAATCGGTCACACCATTCGGGCTGCCGGGCGTGTCACGCGTGGACTCGCTGAACTGCAACCTGGCGACCCGGTAGGACTACGCGGACCGTTCGGACGTGGCTGGCCACTACAGGAAATGGGCGGAAACGATATTGTGCTTGTGACGGGTGGACTGGGTTGCGCGCCGGTGGTGTCGGTCGTTCACTACATCTTGAAAAGGCGGGATCGTTTCGGCAAGCTCGTCATCATTCAAGGGGTTAAACATGCAGAAGATCTGATCTGGCGTGAACAATACGATCACTGGGCAAGCATGCCGGACACCCAGGTGCTGGTGGCGGCAACTGAAGGCGCCGCGTTGTGGCCCTGGCATGTCGGGCGCGTGACAGATTTATTTGCACTGGCACGTTTCAATCCGAAACGTGCCGCAGCGATGATGTGCGGGCCGGAAGGCATGATGCGGACTGCGGCTGAAAGCCTGCTGCAACGCGGCGTGCCCGAGTCGCGTCTGTTCCTGAGCATGGAGCGCAACATGCAATGTGCCGTGGGCCGATGTGGCCATTGCCAGCTGGGTGGATCCTTTGTTTGCCGTGATGGACCGGTCTATAGTTGGGGCCAGGTCAAGGACTTGCTGGTGCACCGGGGTTTTTGATGAACGCAAGCTTAGTGAAACTTGGTAAACCGCGTGTGGCGGTGCACAAATTCAGCTCCTGCGACGGCTGCCAGTTGGCCTTCCTCAATCTCGGCGAGGATCTGCTTGCGCTCGCCGAGCGCGTCGAACTGGTGCATTTTGCCGAAGCCGGCCCGCTCGATCCGGACACCGAAGTGGATATTGCCTTCGTCGAAGGCAGCGTTTCCACACCGCAAGACCTGGAGCGGATCCAGCATATTCGCCAGCACAGCCGCATGCTGATCGCCATCGGCGCCTGCGCCACTTCTGGCGGCATCCAGGCCTTGCGCAACAATACCGATGGCACGGATTGGGTGGCACAAATCTATGCGCATCCCGAAGCTATCGCCAGCCTGGCGCATTCCACGCCGATATCCAGTCATGTGAAAGTGGATTTCGAACTGTGGGGTTGCCCGGTCAGCGGCCCGCAAATTGTTGCAGTGGTGAATTCCCTGCTGCTCGGCGTGGCCCCGCACGACAATGTCGACAAGGTCTGCACCGAATGCAAGCGACGCAACCTGACCTGCGTGATGGTCAGCCACGGTGTGGCCTGCATGGGGCCGGTAACACGAGCCGGCTGCGGCGCTTTGTGCCCCAGTCTCGGGCGCGACTGCTACGGTTGCTACGGCCCGGCTGAAAACGCCAACACCGATGCGCTGGCTGCCCAGTTCGGCCACCTGGGGCTCACGCCGCAAGATATTGTTCGGCGCTTCCAGTCGATCAACAGCCAGGCCCCCGTTTTTCTGGCAGCAGCAGAAAAAATGAGGCAGCGCGATGAATGAGCAGAAGCGAACCGTTGCGATCCATGTTCCGGTTCTGACCCGGGTGGAAGGCGAGGGCGCGCTCGATCTGCGTATCGAAAACGGCGAGATCACTGAATTGCGCCTGCGCATTTTCGAGCCGCCACGCTACTTTGAAAAATTCCTGGAAGGCCATAGCTACACCGAAGTGCCCGACATGGTGGCGCGTATCTGCGGCATTTGTCCGGTGGCGTACCAGGCCACGGCGGTGCAGGCACTGGAAAAACTGTTTGGCGTCGAACTCGATCCCTGGGCACAAGCCATGAGGCGGGTGTTTTACTGTGGCGAATGGATCCAGAGCCACAGCCTGCATATTCATCTATTGGCCGCGCCGGATTACTTTGGCTGCAACAGCGCCATCGAGTTGGCACGTATTGCACCTGACGAAGTGCGTCGCGGTTTAAGGATTCAGGCTTTGGGCAACGAGCTGATGGAACTGTTCGGCGCCCGCTCGGTACATCCGGTGGGAATACGCGTCGGCGGCTTTCATGGCGCGCCCGCGCAGTCCAAAGTCAACGCCACGCGTGACAAGCTGCGCGCCGCATTGCCAGAGGCCGAAGCACTGATCCGCTGGGCAGCTGGCATCAGGGTGCCGCAGGATGACCAATCGTTCATTTCTGTCGCCATGCGGCACACAAGCGACTATGCCATCGAGCGCGGGCAGATCGTCACCAGCGACGGATTGAATATCGGGTCGGCGGATTTTGATGCGCACTTTGCCGAGCACCACGAACCCTTTTCCACTGCGCTGTTCAGTACCTATCACCAGCAATCCTATCTGGTAGGGCCGCTGGCCCGGCTCAACCTGAACCACGATCACCTGCCGGAACACGTAAAGGCACTGCTAGCCGAAAGCGGACTGTCGCTACCCAGCCGCAACCTGTTTCACAGCATGCTGGCGCGATCGGTTGAGGTGCTGCTCGCCCTGCATGAGGCGTTGCGCTTGCTCGAAGACTATCGCTTACCGGATTCGCCCTATGTCGACGTCACGCCGCGCGCTGGCGTCACCACCGGCTGCACCGAAGCACCGCGCGGCATGCTGTGGCATCGCTATGAAATGGATGACAAGGGCTACGTGGTTAACGCACGCATCGTGCCACCGACCAGCCAGAACCAAGGACGCATCGAGGAAGACTTGAGAATGTCATTGATGAATTTCGGGCTGGACCATCCGGACGACGCGTTGCGCCTGCATTGCGAAAAGGTCATCCGCAATTACGATCCCTGCATTTCATGCGCCACGCATTTCCTGCGCATGAATGTCGAGCGCGGATGAGCAGGGTGCGCATACTCGGCATCGGCTCGCCCTCGGGCGACGACCAAGCCGGCTGGCTGACGGTCGATGCGCTGCGTGATGCGGGGGTGAGCGATAACGACCAAGTCTTCATTGAAAAGCTGGACCGCCCCGGCGCCAACCTGATTGCATTGCTGGAAAATGCTGCCTGGGTCATTGTGGTCGACGCCACGCATAGCAACAGTCAAATCGGCCGAGTCCAGCGGTTTGGTCAAGAAGACTGGCCAGATTATCAACAGGGTCTGTCCAGCCATGGGTTGGGAGTGATTGATGCCCTGAAGCTTGCCTGCGAACTGGGCTGTTTGCCGGCCAAGCTCGATTTATACGGAATAGAGATCGGTGAGGTGGTGCCCGGGGAGGTGCCGGGCAGGTGCATTCAGGCTGCAACGCGGCAATTGGCTTACCTCATTGCCAACGATTTACAACAGACCTTGGCTGCTTAAAAGTCCTCACGCCTCAACATGAATACGAACTGGTCGCCGCTTTCAGTATCAAGCCAGGTAAAGGGTAGGGCGGGGTAAGCCGCTTCGAGCACATCGCGGTTGTGACCGATTTCCACCACCAGCAGGCCGCCGGGATTGAGGTGGGATTTAGCTTTGGCCAGAATCTGCCGTGACGCATCCAACCCATCTTTACCCGAACCCAGCGCCAGTGACGGTTCCGCTTGATATTCCTGCGGCAAATCTGCCACCGATTCAGCATTCACATAGGGGGGATTGCTGACAATCACGTCATAGGTACGGCCTTTCAGTGCCGTAAACAAATCCGATGTGATGCGTTCGATCCGATCCTGCAGCTTGTAATCGTCAATATTGCGCGCAGCCACTTCCAGTGCATCCTTGGATAAATCGACTGCATCGATCTGGGCATTGGGGAAGGCCAGTGCCGCAAGTATGGCCAGACAGCCCGAGCCGGTACATAGATCGAGCACACTTGTGACTTCGTCTGGATGCTCAATCCACGGTGCCAGATTCTCGTGCAACAGTTCGGCAATGAAGGAACGCGGCACAATCACCCGCTCGTCGACGTAGAAACGGTGTTCGCCCAACCAGGCTTCATGGGTGAGATAAGCGGCAGGTACGCGTTCCTTGACCCGCCGCTCGATCACTGCCTGAACCTGCTCCGATTCACCATGGGTGAGGCTGGCATCAAGAAAGGGATCCAGCCGGTCGAGCGGCAAATGCAGGGTATGCAGGATCAGATAGGCGGCTTCATCAAACGCGTTATCTGAACCGTGGCCAAAACACAGCTTGGCTTCGCTAAAGCGCGATACGGCAAAGCGCAGCCAGTCGCGTACGGTGATGAGGGATTCGGTGTCGTCGAAATGGTTCATGGTATCAAGCGTGATCAGGTCAGCAGTTTTTCCAGGGTCTTTTGATAAATTGCCGCCAGCGGTTCAATGTTTTCCACGGCAACATGCTCGTTCAATTTGTGGATGCTCATGTTGAGTGGGCCAAACTCGACCACTTCACGACTTATGTCCGCGATAAAGCGACCGTCCGAGGTGCCGCCCGTAGTCGATAATTCAGGCGTGATGCCGGTGACTTCGTGGATCGCCTCACTCAGCTTCTCGCACAGCGGACCACGTGGCGTAAGGAAGGGCTTGCCCGATAAAGTCCAGTCGATTTCAAAATCCAGACCATGGCTTTCCAGGATTTCCTGCACCGCATCCATCAGGCCTTCGGCTGTGCTGGCGGTAGAGAATCGGAAATTGAACGTGATTTCGATTACGCCCGGAATAACGTTGGTCGCGCCGGTACCGGAATGAATATTCGATATCTGCCAGGTCGTGGGAGGAAAGTAGTTATTGCCCTCGTCCCACATGGTGTCAGCAAGTTCGGCAATCGCGGGCGCTGCCAGATGGATGGGATTCTTGGCCAAGTGCGGATAGGCGATATGCCCTTGCACGCCTTTGACGCGCAGGATGCCAGACAGAGAACCCCGGCGACCATTTTTAATGGTGTCGCCGAATTCAGCGGCGCTGGTGGGTTCGCCGACGATGCAGTAGTCGAGCAGTTCACCCCGT
This sequence comes from Hydrogenophilales bacterium, assembly GCA_024636775.1. Classification (GTDB taxonomy): domain Bacteria; phylum Pseudomonadota; class Gammaproteobacteria; order Burkholderiales; family Thiobacillaceae; genus Thiobacillus. The sequence goes on along the minus strand of JAGXGP010000033.1, from coordinate 327 downwards.
GCCTTCAAGGCTTCGACCACACGGACGGTACCGTCGGTTGCGGGGCCTTCTTCGTCCGAGGTGATAATAAAGGCGATGGAGCCTTTGTGATCCGGGTGGGCGGCAATAAAACGCTCGGTGGCTGTCACAAAAGCCGCATCCGAGGTTTTCATGTCTGCAGCACCGCGTGCGTAAAGCTTGCCGTCTCGAATGGTGGGTTCGAACGGGTCGGACAGCCATTGGTCCACCGGCCCCGTGGGTACCACATCGGTATGGCCGGCGAAACACACGACGGGCTCAGTCATGCCTTTGCGTGCCCATAAATTGTCGACGCCATTATGACAAATC
>JAGXGP010000032.1 GCA_024636775.1 Hydrogenophilales bacterium | reverse complement strand
GCTGCTGCCACCGGCTGTAACACTCGGCCTGATGCTCGGCCATGGCCATTACGATCTTGCCGTGGGTGCGGGATTATTGTTGGCAGTCAATCTGGTGTGCGTCAACCTGTCCAGCAAGGTGGTATTTTTTATTAAAGGCATCCGCCCAAGAGGCTGGCTGGAAAAAGAAAAAGCGAAACACGCCATGACCCTCTTCATTATCGGTTGGCTGGTAACACTGTTCATTCTGATGTTCTTCATCTACAACCGCCGGGTGCTCATTAACCTATAGCCGAGCTATGTTACGTCTACCTGAAACCTTAAATGCCTGGGGCTCGTCCAAGTTTGGGGATGTGTTCAAACAGGAAGTTGAAAAGCTCGATGGGCAACACCTGCCGTTGCAACAAGGCTTGGCGGCAAGCAGCCATGTCACGGACCGGCCCATACAGGTCATGATCCTCGGTGTCGCGGAGGAACCCGAATGCATCCGCGTCAGAGCCGGGATTTTTTATACGGGTGTGATTGCTGGCTGCAATTGCGCGGATGACCCCTCGCCTATCGACGAACAGAACGAATATTGTGTAGTTCTGATTGACATCGACAGAACGACCGCTGAATCAACGGTGAGTCTACTAAAGGATTAGTGGATAAACCGCCGGGCAGTCATGTCAGGGTAAAAGCAGGCAGAACACCGCACCCGCGTCATTGTGCAATCGGAGTTCACCGGTGCGCCCCAGATTCTGGTGGCTCTGCGCAATCAGTCTGGAAAATTGCAGGCCCAGACCTGTTCCACTGGCACGATAAGGTACATTTGTCTCCACGCTGGCCAGGATATGTTCGGGATATCCCGCCGAGTCATCGCGCACGATCAATGCCAGGCAACCCTCGATCAGTTTCGCCTTGATGACGATGCAAGCGCGCGCGTAGCTCAGGGAATTATGAACGGCATTGATCAAGGCCATCTCGATCAGGTCGCGGTCAAAAAACCATATTTCGGGTGTGTCCAAAGCAATGTCGACCTGGATCTGGAGTCGCCCGCGCGACAAGGAAACTGCCCGTTCCTTGATCATATTGAGCAGATCATACGGAGAATAGGCATCAATATTGGGTCGAATGGGCTGATTGGATGCTTTGTAAATCAACAGCGCCTGTTGCAGTCTGTCGACCACTTCCTGGCACTGCAGCCTTGCTGAATCAATCGGTTCATCATGCGTCGGATCACCCTGCGTCGGAATGCTGTCGATTGTCATGGACAGCAAGCCCAGGTTGTTCTTCAGTTCATGAATCAGCGCTGCATAGAAGTCACTGCCTTCGAATTTCATGGTGCGCGCGCCCGGTTGACGCCAAAACGGGTTTCGATTTCTTTCAGTTGCAGACGTAAACCTGAGAGACGGCCATGACCCGGCGCCTGTCGCTCCGCTTCGGCCAGATGGACGCGCGCAGCTGCGATCATGGTTTCATCCATGCCGACCTGGTCGATGTATTTGAGTATGACCCATACGGCGTTCATCATGATGCGTGGGTTGTAAGGCGCTTCGCTGCAGGCAGTCATCAACTTGTCGACCGCATTTTTATAGTCGCCACGCTGCGCCAGCACCACGCCTTCATTGTTGAGCTGACGCACACCCGAGGTGGCCGAGGCCAGCACCCCTGCTCCTACATCGCTTCGACCCGCTGCGTCGTATATTTTTCGGGCTTTGGCCAATAGCGCTTCACTGTCATGGGCATTTTTTGCCACTTCGGCAACAATGCCATCGGCTTCATCAAAACGACCACTGGCCATGCAGGTGCCCGCCAGATCCAGCATCATCTGCGCATCGCCGCGTGTGCCCGCAGCTCGCAATTCAGCGGCGGCATCCAATGCTTTGATGGCGTCTTCCAACTTGCCCGCCTGGGTATGCAGCATACTCTGGGCAACCGCTGTCACCAGTCTGCCCTCCGAGCTCGATTGCAAAGCGCTTTTGTTTCGTTTGAGCGTGGCGGCAGCGCCATCCAGATCGCCCTGCTCTACCTGCACCCGGCAGAGATTGCCGATATCGGACGGGGTGATAAATATGGAATGCCGCCCTTTTTCCAACGCATGGGAAAATGCAACACGTGCGGTATCCAGATCTCCGTTGGCGTGAGCTATCTCGCCTAATTTCTGTTGTCGACGAACGGTCTTTCCTGAAATGGCCACCCCTTGTTGCAGCGCAATTTGAGCGCCGGCGGCATCCTTTTTTGCCAAACAAACATCCGAGAGCAGGTCATAAGCTGCAACCATTTCCGGAGCCTTGTCCAGCACATCACGCAGCTCTTCCTCGGCGGCTTCGTCCTTTTTTTGCAGGTGAAACGCGCGGGCAAGGCCCAAACGTGCCCACGGGATAGCCCGCATTTTGATCACTTGTTGGTAGAGCGCTTCGGCTTCTTCAAAACGCCCCAGCGTGACCAGCAACTCGCCTTTGAATCTCAAGGCATCCACCACGTATTTCGGTTTGTCGTGGACCAGTTGATTGCAAGCCGTTATCGCCGCTTCGTGGTCTTGAGCAAAATAATGTCGGTAGACCTCTTTAAATGCCCGTTTTTTGAGCAGTATGCCTTCAAGTCGCCCGCGCAGGAGCTCTGCACTGAACGGCTTGATCATATAGTCATCCGGCGCGAGCTCGGCTGTTGCTGCCACTTTTTCGTAATAGGACTCAGCCGTTACCATCATGAAGACCGTCTTGACGGAAATCAGTTGGCTATGGCGCAACTCTTCGAGTAGTTGCTGACCATCACGGCCATCACCCAGGTTGAAATCGCACAGGATGAAGTCGAAATGCCCTTGTTTAACCTGATAGATAGCCTCGGCAGCGTTTGACACCAGTTGAACCTTGGTCACGCCGAAGTTGGACAATGTCAGCCGCAATGCACTGCGTATGCCGGGATAGTCGTCCACCACCAACGCACGCAGGGCCGCATAGTCAACGCTGTCGGCTTTGCTACTGGGTGAAGACAAGCTCACGCTTGCGCTTCTCTGAGGGGGGCGTAGTTCCGGATCACCGCGAGTTCACTTCCATCGATTCGATACAGGAAATATCGGCCTATTCCGGTTTATCTGAACCTTGCGCCGCCCAAATACCGCCCGCAGGCGGCAATTATCCGGGCAAGGGGCGGCTGATTTCCAATTCTTGCCCGAATGGTTGGCTTGGATATTGAAATGCCACCGGGCCATCGGGCTTGGCATCGACAAACTGACGGACAAACGGGTCGGTGGAATCAGCCAGTTCAGCTGTATTGCCTTCAGCCACCACCACGCCATCGTGAAGGAAATAGGCATAATCGGCGACCTTGAGCGATTCCGTTACGTCGTACGTCACCACAATCGAGGTCAGTCCAAGCGCATCATTGAGACGCCGGATCAAGCTGGCAATAGTCGTAAGCGAGATTGGGTCAAGACCCGCAAAAGGCTCGTCGTACATGATCAGCATGGGATCGAGCGCAATCGCCCGGGCCAGTGCCACACGGCGCTCCATGCCACCCGACAGCTCGCTGGTACGCATTGCATGCGCCCCGCGCAACCCCACGGCGTGGAGTTTCATCAAGACCAGGTCATGAATGAGCTCTTCCGGCAGGTTGGTATGCTCACGCATCGGATAGGCAATATTTTCAAACACCGACAGGTCGCTGAACAACCCGCTGACCTGAAACATCATCCCCATCTTGCGGCGGATAGCGTAAAGATCGTCATTATTCAGTTCATGCACCACCTGCCCATCAAAGGTCACGCTGCCTCGAGACGGCTTGAGTTGCCCGCCCAGATGGCGCAAAAGAGTGGTCTTGCCGCACCCACTCACACCCAGTATGGCCACCAGCTTACCCCGTGGAATGCTGAGATTGATGCCTTTGAGTACGGAATTGTCCTCATACGAAAAATGCAGGTCGCTGACTTCGATGAGGTTTTGTGAGGGCTGGGACATGGTCTGATTTTTGGTTTCTGCAAGGATCATTCAAGCCGGAATCATCGACCTAAACAGCCGACAACAAGGCCTCGGGTGCCTCCAGTGCAGCCTTGACTGCAACCAGAAACTGCACCGCATCGCGCCCATCAATCAGGCGATGATCATAGGTGAGGGCCAGATACATCATGGGCCGGATAACCACTTGGCCATTCTCGGCGATGGGCCGCTCCTGAATGGTGTGCATGCCGAGGATGGCGGACTGTGGCGGATTGAGGATGGGCGTGGAAAGCAGCGATCCGAATACGCCGCCATTGGTTATGGAAAAGGTGCCGCCCGACAGGTCATTGAGCGTGAGTTTGGCGTCCCGCGCACGCAGTCCGAAATCTGCAATGCCCGCTTCGATCTGTGCTGACGACAAGGTCTGTGCGCGACGCAGGATCGGCACCACCAGTCCGCGCGGGCTGGAAATGGCGATGCCAATGTCGACATCCGCCGGCCAGACAATGTCGGTTCCATCGATGGATGCGTTAACAATCGGAAACTGGACCAGCGCCTGACATACGGCACGTACAAAGAACGACATATAGCCCAGCTTGACGCCATGCTTGATTTCGAACTCGCCCTTGAAGCGTTGACGCAGGTCAATGACAGCTGCCATGTTCACTTCATTAAAAGTGGTGAGCATAGCTGCCGTGTGCTGCGCGGCGACCAGACGCTCGGCCACGCGAGTTCGCAGCCGGGACATCGGTTCGCGACGGACTTCACCCGGAGTAGCCTTGGTTTTAGGTGCTTTTTTCAACGGGAGAGGTACGCTCGGCTTTGCAGCCGGCACAACGGCTTGCACTTTAACGGGCACGTCGGTGACTGCCTTCTCAATTGTGGCTGTTTCTACTACAGCTGCGGGCTGATCGATGGGCAGTTCCGTGAGCGATGGCTGCTTCTGAACCGCTGTCGCGGCCTTTTCATCCGTCTCGATCACAGCCACCACCTGGTCGGCCTTGACGATGGCCCCTTCGGACTGGCGCAACTCGATTAGCCTGCCGGAAGCAGGCGACGGGATTTCCAGAATCACCTTGTCAGTTTCCAGGTCCACCAGCGTTTCATCTCGAGCGACCAGATCGCCAATTTCCTTGCGCCAAGGCAGCAACGTGCCGCTTGAAACAGAGTCGGACAGGGTCGGGACACGCACATCAATTTTCATATGGGGTCTCCAGCGCATCTTTCAGCAGGGCTTCGAGCTCGGCCCGGTGGCGCGAAACGTAACCCGAGGCTGGCGCGGCGGCGGCTGGTCGTCCGGCATAGTGAAAGCGGCGTCCACCCGGGGCACAGTGATTCAGGTGATGCAGGGTCTGAAACCATGCACCCTGGTTCATCGGCTCGTCCTGCGCCCAGACAAACGTTTCGGCTTGCGGGTAAGCATCAAGAACGGCACGAAATACCTGTTCAGGAAAGGGATAAAGCTGTTCGATCCGGACGACGGCAACGTCTGCCAGACCGAGTGTTTCGCGTTGGGCCTCGAGGTCGAACCACACCCGCCCGCTGCACGCCACAATCCGCTTGGCATGCCGCGGCTCACGCCTATCGTCAATGACCGGCATGAACTCTCCGTTGGACAAGTCATCGAGTGTTGAGGTCGATTCTGGATGCCGCAACAGTGCTTTTGGACTCATGATCACAAGCGGTTTTCTGCTCGGACGTACGATTTGCCGACGCAACAAATGGAACATCTGGGAGGGCAAGGTGGGCACGCAAACCTGGATGTTGTCCTGTGCGCACAACTGCAAAAAGCGTTCGAGGCGGGCGGAGGAGTGTTCCGGTCCCTGCCCTTCCAACGCATGCGGCAACAGCAGCGTCATACCGCACATCCGCCCCCATTTGGCTTCGCCGCTGCTGATGAACTGATCGATCACGACCTGCGCGCCGTTGGCAAAGTCACCAAACTGCGCCTCCCACACCACCAGCGTTTCCGGATCGGCTGTGGCATATCCGTATTCAAATGCCAATACCGCCACTTCTGAAAGCAGCGAATCAATGATGGTGAAATTGCCCTGCCGTTCGTGGATATGTTCGAGCGGAATATACACACCGCTTTGCCGGCGTTCACGCTTCTGATCGTGCCAAACGGCATGGCGGTGGAAGAAGGTGCCGCGTGCCGAGTCTTGTCCTGACACTCGCACATTGACACCTTTGTCGAGCAGGCTGGCATAGGCGAGGTGCTCGGCGTATCCCCAGTCCACCCGCAATTCGCCCGCGCGCATTTTTCGACGGTCATCGAGTACTTTCTGTACTCGCGAATGCAGCTCGATGTCTTGTTGCAGCGTGGTGATTCGCTCGCCGAGGTAATCAAGCCGTTGCGCTGACACTGCAGTCGTTACCTCGGCGGCACCGTGGTGGTACTTGAAATTATCCCAATTGATGCCATACGTTTGTTTGAAGTCAGACAGTGCAGGTTCACTCAATAACTCGCCGTGCTCCAGCTTCTCGCGACACAGGTCAACCATGTCGTCCGTCTGGAGCTGCGTCAGCACCCCTTCGTCCACCAGCCGTTGCGCATACAGGACGCGCGTACTGGGATGCGACTGGATGCGTCGGTACATCATGGGTTGCGTAGCGAGGGGCTCGTCCTGCTCGTTGTGACCATGGCGGCGATAACACACCAGATCGATGAAACAACTGCGATGAAAAGTGTAGCGGAAATCCACGGCTGTCTGCACCGCAAAGGCCACAGCTTCCGGATCATCACCGTTGACGTGCAGCACCGGCGCCTCGACCATTTTGGCGACATCGGTGCAATACAACGTCGAACGGACATCGCGCGGGTCGGACGTGGTGAAACCAATCTGGTTGTTGATGACAATATGGATGGCCCCACCATTCCGGAAGCCGCGCGTCTGCGACATATTGAGGCTTTCCATCACGACGCCTTGCCCTGACAACGCCGCGTCACCATGCAATATCACCGGCACCACTTCATAACCTAGCACGTCACCGCGTCGATCCTGCCGGGCGCGAACCGAGCCGCGTACGACCGGGTGCACAATTTCGAGGTGTGATGGGTTGAATGCCAGCGCCAGATGGATAGGGCCATACGGCGTGGCGATGTCGGTGGAGAATCCCTGGTGATATTTGACGTCACCCGACAAGGGCGAACCCGCGTCGCCATTTTTGGGCTCTTCGTAAAGGCTTTCCAGCGAACGGCCCATGATGTTGGCCAGCACGTTGATGCGGCCGCGATGCGCCATTCCCATCACGACTTCCTTGGCACCATGACGTGCACAGCGTTCGATCACCAGGTCGAGCAAGGGAATCAGGCTTTCGCCGCCTTCGAGTGAAAAACGCTTTTGTCCGACGTGTCGGGTCTGCAGAAACTTCTCGAGCGTCTCCGCATCGGTCAGCCGTTTCAATAGTTTTTTCTTGAGCGTGGCAGTGACGTCGAATCGACCTTGCGCGCTTTCGATACGTTCCTGCAACCAGCGTTTACGTGCCACATCGGCGATATGCATGAACTCGGCGCCGACATGGCCGCAATACGCGCCTTTCAAACGCCGCAAAATATCGGTCAGGCTGGCACGCCCGACTCCAAACAGTGAGCCGGTTTCAAATTCGCGGGATAAATCGGCTTCCGTCAGGCCATAGTGGGCCGGATCAAGTTCAGGGATGGGCGGTAAGTCAAAGCGGTGCAGCGGGTCGAGGTCAGCTTGCCCGACGCCCATGTAACGGTAAGCGTTGATCAGACGCAATACAGCAACCTGAGCGACATCAGCTCCCTGATCGACATCAGCTCCCTGAACCGTACCTGGCAAAGGCTGCGCCAACCAGGGCGCAAGTGCATCATCGCTGAATTGTTCCAGATACGCAGCATTACCTGTATACAGCGGTGAGGTCAGGTGCCAGTCAGGTGCGCTCATTTCGGCTAACTTTCAGGATTGATGGATGCACTCATGCGCCACGCTGATTCATAGGCACATATTCGCGCCGTTCAGCGCCAGTGTAGAGCTGACGTGGCCGTCCGATCTTGTGCGCCGGGTCAGACAGCATTTCGTTCCACTGTGCCACCCAACCTGAAGTGCGAGCCAGCGCAAACATCACGGTAAACATGCTGGGGGGAATGCCCATTGCACGGAAGATGATGCCGGAATAAAAATCGACGTTGGGATACAGCTTGCGCGAAATAAAGTAATCGTCTTCCAGCGCGATGCGTTCAAGTTCCATCGCCATCTTGAATTGCGGGTCGTCGCGCAGATCCAGTTCGTCCAGCACCTCATAACACGTCTCACGAATGATGCGGGCGCGCGGGTCCATGTTTTTGTAAACCCGATGTCCGAACCCCATCAGCCGGAAACCATCGGATTTATCCTTGGCGCGCTTGATGTATTCGGGAATGCGCGAAACATCACCCATGTCATCGAGCATTTTCAGCACGGCCTCGTTGGCACCGCCATGCAGCGGCCCCCACAGTGAGGCCATGCCGGCTGCGACACACGCATAGGGATTGGCGCCGCTTGAACCCGCCAGACGTACGGTTGAAGCCGATGCATTCTGCTCGTGGTCGGCATGCAGCAGGAAGATGCGATCAAGCGCACGTGCCAGTACCGGGTTGGGTACATACGGCTCGCACGGTGTCGAGAACATCATGTGCAGAAAATTCTCGGCGTAGGAAAGATGGTTCTGCGGATAAACGAAAGGCTGACCTTCGTTGAATTTGTAAGCCCAGGTCGCCACGGTGGGCACCTTGGCAATCAACCGATGTGCCACGATTTCACGATGCTTCGGATCGAACAGGTCATTGCCTTCATGGTAGAAAGCCGACATGGCGCCGGTCACACCGATCATCACGGCCATCGGGTGCGCACTGCGGCGAAATCCGCGAAACACGTTTTCCATCTGGTCATGCAGCAGGCTGTGATGGCGGATCGATTGTTCAAATGCGGTCTTTTGAACAGCCGTAGGCAGCTCACCATGTAACAGCAAATAACTGACTTCCATGTAGTCGGATTGATACGCCAGCTGCTCGATCGGATACCCGCGGTAATACAGCAAGCCCTCGTCACCATCGATATAGGTGATGTCCGAGGTGCAGCTCGACGTAGCGGTAAAGCCGGGGTCATGGGTGAAATAACCATGCGCACCCAGTGTGCGGATATCGATCACCGGCTTGCCATAGG
>JAGXGP010000031.1 GCA_024636775.1 Hydrogenophilales bacterium | reverse complement strand
TCCGCTTTGCTATGAAGGAAAGCCCATGCGTGTTCTGCAAAAAGCGCTGACGTTCGACGACGTTCTGCTCGTCCCCGCCCATTCTGCCATCCTTCCCCGCGAAGTCAGCTTGTCTACGCAGTTGACGCGCACCATAACCCTGAATCTTCCCCTATTGTCCGCCGCGATGGATACGGTGACAGAGGCACGCCTGGCGATTGCGCTGGCGCAAGAGGGGGGGGTCGGCATCATTCACAAGAATATGAATACCGAAATGCAGGCGGCACAGGTGCTGGCGGTCAAGCGTTTCGAATCCGGCGTGGTCAAGGATCCAATTACCGTGGCGCCGCAGATGACGGTGCGCCAGGTACTTGAAATAACACGTAGCAAGCGAATTTCCGGCTTGCCTGTCATTGATGGCGGCAAGGTGGTCGGTATCGTCACCAATCGCGACCTGCGCTTTGAAACCAGCCTCGATCAGCCCGTTGCCAACATCATGACGCCGAAAGATCGCTTGGTGACGGTACAGGAAGGCGCCAGTCTCGATGAGGCGATGGCGCTGCTGCATCAATACCGACTGGAACGTGTACTGGTGGTGAATGATGCGTTTGAGCTGCGTGGCTTGATTACCGTCAAGGATATTCAGAAATCCAGTGAACACCCATTGGCATGCAAGGACGCGATGGGCCGTCTGCGCGTGGGCGCAGCCGTGGGCACCGGTGAAGGCACAGAAGAACGCGTGGCCGCATTGGTGGCGGCAGGGGTCGATATCATCACGGTGGATACGGCGCATGGACATTCCAAAGGGGTGCTCGAGCGGGTGCGGTGGGTCAAGCAGAATTTCCCGGACGTACAGGTGATTGGCGGCAACATCGCCACGGCATCGGCTGCGGTAGCGCTCGTCGAACATGGTGCTGATGCCGTCAAAGTCGGTATCGGCCCCGGCTCCATTTGCACCACCCGCATGGTTGCTGGCGTAGGGGTGCCACAGATCACCGCAGTGGCGAATGTGGCTGCGGCCTTAGCAGGCAGCGGCGTTGGCGTGATTGCTGACGGCGGGATTCGCTATTCCGGCGATATCGCGAAGGCGATTGCAGCCGGTGCAAACTGCGTAATGCTCGGCGGATTGCTCGCGGGTACCGAAGAAGCGCCAGGCGAAGTCGAGTTATTTCAGGGGCGTTCGTATAAATCCTATCGTGGCATGGGTTCGCTTGGAGCGATGCAGCAAGGTTCCAGCGACCGCTACTTCCAGGACAACGAGAAGAGCGCCGAGAAACTGGTGCCCGAAGGTATTGAAGGTCGGGTGCCATACAAGGGCAGCGCGCTGGGCGTGATCCACCAGTTGATGGGCGGCTTGCGGTCCAGCATGGGTTACCTCGGCGTGGCCAACATTCCCGACATGCACGCCAAGGCTGAATTCGTCGAGATCACCTCGGCCGGCGTACGCGAATCGCATGTGCACGATGTTCAAATCACGAAAGAAGCGCCGAATTACCGTCTTGAATAACCGACGTGTAAAGCGGTGATTTGAGAGAAAGTCACGCAGTGCGTGGCTTTGTTTTTTCCGGCTCCGGCCCCTGTTTATCCAACCCTTGTTCTGAATCCTGACAATGCACCAGAAAATTCTCATTCTTGATTTTGGCTCGCAATACACCCAGCTGATTGCACGTCGTGTGCGCGAGGCGGGGGTGTATTGCGAATTGCATCCCAACGACGTGACCGAGCAGTTTGTGCGTGAGTTTGCACCCGCCGGCATCATTCTTTCTGGTGGACCAAACTCGGTTTACGAGGAAGAAACGCCACGCGCGCCACAGGTCGTGTTCGAATTGGGGGTACCGGTACTGGGGATTTGCTACGGCATGCAAACCATGGCAGCCCAGCTTGGGGGCAAAGTGGAAAATGCCGCCAAGCGCGAATTCGGTTATGCCGAAATCCGTGCGCGTGGCCACACTGCACTGCTGCGCGATATTCAGGACCGCGTCAATGACGAAGGTCATGGACTGCTCGACGTGTGGATGAGCCATGGCGACAAAGTCACCGAACTGCCTTCGGGATTCAAGGTGATGGCATCCAATGCAGCCACGCCGATGGCAGGTATGGCTGACGATGTGCGCAAGTTTTATGGTGTGCAGTTCCACCCCGAAGTCACGCATACCTTGCAGGGGAAAACCCTTCTCAACCGCTTTGTGCGTGACTTGTGTGGCTGCGCGGGCGACTGGAACATGCCCGACTACGTTGATGAAGCCATTGGGCGCGTGCGTTCGGAAGTCGGTAGTGATGAAGTGATTTTGGGCCTTTCCGGTGGCGTGGACTCTTCCGTTGTCGCCGCGTTGTTGCACCGCGCCATTGGCACGCAACTTACCTGCGTGTTCGTCGATAACGGCCTGCTGCGCCTGAATGAAGCCGAGCAAGTCATGCAGACCTTTGCAGACAACTTGGGTGTCAAAGTCATCCATGTCGATGCACGTGATCGCTTCATGGACGCTTTGGTTGGCGTGTCTGATCCCGAGCAAAAGCGGAAAATAATCGGCCGCGAATTCGTTCACGTGTTTCAGGAAGAAGCCGAGAAACTGCCGAAAGCAAAATGGCTGGCACAGGGCACGATTTATCCCGACGTGATTGAATCGGCCAGCGCCAAGACCAAGAAAGCGCACACCATCAAGAGCCATCACAACGTTGGTGGCTTGCCCGATACGCTGCATCTGAAACTGCTGGAACCCCTGCGTGAACTGTTCAAGGACGAAGTGCGCGAACTGGGCGTTGCGCTGGGTTTGCCACACGACATGGTCTATCGTCACCCCTTCCCGGGTCCGGGTCTGGGCGTGCGCATTCTGGGCGAAGTGAAGCGTGAATTTGCCGACCTGCTTCGCCTGGCCGATGCCATCTTCATTGAGGAGTTGCGTACCTCCGGTTGGTACGAGAAAACCAGCCAGGCCTTCACGGTGTTCTTGCCCGTCAAGTCGGTTGGCGTGATGGGCGATGGCCGTACCTACGATTACGTCGTCGCTCTGCGCGCAGTTGTCACCAGCGATTTCATGACGGCGCATTGGGCTGAGTTGCCTTACACCCTGCTCGGCAAAGTCTCCAATCGCATCATCAACGAAGTGCGTGGCATCAACCGTGTCGTCTATGACATCAGCGGAAAACCGCCCGCGACCATCGAATGGGAATAATCGGCTAATGCCAGTTGTCGCCGTTATTGGCGGCGGCCCAGCCGGGTTGATGGCAGCCGAAGTGTTGTCACAGGGTGGGTTTCGTGTGGACTTATACGACACCATGCCCTCGGTGGGTCGAAAATTCCTGCTGGCCGGAGTGGGCGGAATGAACATCACCCATTCCGAATCCTTTGAGCCGTTTCTATCGCGCTATGGTGCGCGAGCCTCGTCCATCCGACCCATCCTTGAGGCCTTGCCGCCTACCGCACTCTGTGAGTGGATACACGGGCTGGGTATCGAGACCGTTGTTGGGTCATCTGGCCGTGTATTCCCCAAAGAGATGAAAGCCGCACCCCTCCTGCGGGCCTGGTTGCATCGGCTGCGTGTTATGGGGGTAAGTTTTCACGTACGCCATCGCTGGCAGGGTTGGAATGATGCGGGCGCGTTGCGCTTTACTGTGCCCGGCGGAGAAACAACCGTGGTGGCCGACACTGTGGTGTTGGCGTTGGGGGGAGGCAGTTGGGCACGGCTGGGATCGGATGGTGCGTGGCTGCCGTTTCTTGCGCAGCGCGGAGTGGTGTCTGCGCCGCTGCAGCCATCGAATTGTGGTTTCGATGTGGCAGGTGGCTGGAGCGAGCACCTGCGAACCCGCTTTGCAGGGCAGCCATTAAAAACAGTGGCGTTGCGCTTCACGGATTTCAATGGCAACAGGCATCAGCGCAAAGGCGAACTGATGTTGTCCGATAGCGGCGTCGAAGGCAGCTTGATTTATGCGTTATCGGCACCGCTACGCGATACGATTGCAGCGCAGGGTTCAGTTTCCATCGAGCTGGATTTTGAACCGGACAAACCGCTAGAGCGGGTTGTTGCTGAGGTCACTCATCCGCGTGGTTCCCGTTCGCTTTCCAGTCATCTGCAGAGCCGTTCAGGAATCAAGGGAGTGAAAATGGTGCTACTGCATGAAGTGCTGTCAGCCGAGCAATTGAACAATCCAGTTACGCTTGCTCATGCGATAAAATCGCTCCCGCTCATCTTGAGTGCAGCACGCCCGCTCGACGAAGCGATCAGCAGCGCCGGGGGGGTTAAATTTGAGTCGCTTGATGCAAAGCTGATGCTTCGTGATTTGCCCGGCGTGTTTTGCGCGGGCGAAATGCTGGACTGGGAAGCGCCTACCGGCGGTTATTTGTTGTCGGCTTGTTTTGCCAGCGGACGTGTGGCGGGGCAGGGTGCATTGAATTATTTGGCAGAAAAATATTAAGCATTACATCATGCTACGACTGACTGAACTCAAACTACCGCTTGATCACCCACCCGAAGCATTACGTGCGGCCATTCTGCAACGCCTTGCCATCAAGGACGATGAACTGCTGCATTTCAGCATTTTCAAACGCAGTTTCGATGCGCGCAAAAAGCACGCGATGCTGCTGATTTATGCGCTAGATGTCGAAGTCAAAAATGAAGCGGCATTGCTGAAGCAGTTCCGCAATGATCGCCATCTCATGCCGACACCGGACACGACCTATCGCTTCGTAGGCCAGGCATCGGAGCCATTGAATTCACGACCGATCGTGGTTGGTTTTGGTCCTTGTGGCATTTTCGCCGCACTGGTGCTGGCGCAAATGGGCTTCAAGCCCATTGTGCTGGAGCGTGGCAAGGCGGTGCGCGAGCGGACGAAGGACACCTGGGGGCTATGGCGCAAGCACACGCTCAATCCGGAATCCAACGTGCAGTTTGGCGAAGGTGGCGCGGGCACGTTTTCCGATGGCAAGCTCTACAGCCAGATCAAGGATCCCAAACACTACGGGCGCAAGGTCATCGCTGAATTTGTCAAAGCGGGCGCGCCGAAGGAAATCGTGTATGTGTCGAAACCCCATATAGGCACCTTTCGCCTGGTGGGAGTGGTTGAGGCTATGCGTCATGAGATTGAGGCGCTCGGCGGTGAAATCCGGTTTGAGCAGCGGGTGACGGATGTGCTGATTGAAGATGGCGCCAAGGGTAAACATATCCGTGGTGTGGTGCTGGTCGGCGGCGAAACGTTGCGCAGCGATCATGTCGTTCTCGCGCTCGGCCACAGCGCCCGCGATACCTTCGAGATGTTGCATAGACGCGGTGTATTCATGGAAGCCAAGGCTTTTTCGATCGGCTTTCGCATCGAGCATCCGCAGTCGCTGATCGACAAAGCCCGGCTGGGGCCGAATGCGGGGAATTCGCTGCTGGGCGCAGCCGATTACAAGCTGGTGCATCATGCGAAAAATGGCCGCTCGGTGTACAGCTTTTGCATGTGCCCCGGCGGCACCGTTGTGGCGGCAGCATCCGAGCCAAATCGTGTTGTCACCAACGGCATGAGCCAGTATTCGCGCAACGAGCGCAATGCTAATGCAGGCATCGTCGTGGGCATTACGCCCGAGGATTACCCCGGCGGACCGCTGGCAGGAATCGAGTTGCAGCGGAAGCTGGAATCGCACGCATTCGAGCTGGGCGGGGGAGACTACGAGGCACCGGGACAACTGGTCGGCGACTTCCTGGCAGGCAAGCCCTCTACACAACTCGGTAGCGTTGAACCGTCGTATCAGCCCGGTGTGCGCCTCACTGATTTGGCTACCTGCCTGCCGGATTACGCCATCGAGGCGATTCGTGAAGCGCTGCCCGCATTTGATCAGCAGATCAAGGGGTTTTCAATGCATGATGCCGTACTCACCGGTGTCGAGACGCGTACATCGTCGCCGCTACGGATTACCCGTGGTGAGGATTATCAAAGCCTGAACGTCAAGGGCCTGTACCCGGCAGGTGAGGGCGCGGGCTACGCCGGTGGCATTCTGTCTGCAGGCGTGGACGGCATCCGGGTAGCAGAGGCTGTGGCGCTAAATTGCCTTGGGCAAACGACACCCGTCTTACAGTCTTGATCCTTGCGGCTGGGCTGAATCAATTCAGTCGTACGTTTGCCCGAAGAGATACATGTATTTACCTACAACGTAAAAACGCCCCTGGATTGCTCCAGGGGCGTTTAGCCGTTCGCTAAAAGAGCAAGCTGTTAGATCAGTCTTGCTTGTCTTTCCGCAACTTGGCCAGCCAGTGCTCCATCTGCTTGCCAGCCGCTTCGCGACCGCCCAGACCGAATGAGAGGGCAATGGCTACTGCCACTGCGCCAAACACCAGGAGAAATGCCAGGTTAACGATCTCATCGGCTATGCCCATGGCAGACAGGCCCATGGCCACAACCAGACCCAGTATGGCGTAGCGGGCGATACTGGCCATGCCAAGCGCACTGTCACCGCTTGCGCGCATGATGGCGCGGTGCGCCAGGTTGGCCAGCCAGAAACCGATCAGGAGGATGCCCACACCGAGCAGTACATCACCACCAAACTGGATGAACATGCCAACCAGTGACTCGACCTGGGTGAAGTCCAGTCGATGGGCGGCTTCAACCGTGGCAAACAACATGGCGAAAAAGACCATGACGCGTGTGACCAAGTCGGAGGCCTTGAAGTCGTCCGAGAAAATATGCGCCATTCCCATTTTGGCAGGAAGATTATTCAGTCCCATGTTGACCAGCAGCCCACCCAGCAGCGCCGCAGCAAAGCGCGCCACGTACCAGGTGATGAACAGGATCAGCACTGCTGCGAAAATGTTGGGGATAGATTGCATCATCAAGCCCAGCATTTCGGTGGCTGGACCGGAGATGGCTGTGATCTGAAGCGCATCCAACGCCGCTATCAACACGGGCACGAACACCAGGATAAATACCAGCAACCCGGCTAGCTTTGATAACTCCAGGCGATCCTGCATGCCCGCCGATTCGCCCAACTTGTCAGCGCCAACCGCTGCCAGCAGGTTAGTGACCAGACCACGCAAGATTTTGGCTACCAGCCAGCCGGCCAGAACGATGATCGCAGCGGCAAAGATGTTCGGCAGCATGCCCAGGGTTTCGCTCACCATATTGCGTACCGGGTCAAGCATGCCATCCAGCTGCATGACTCCCAACACAGCGGGCAGGAACATCAGGATCACCAGCCAGAACAGGACGTTACCCACATTGTCGCCCATGGGGGACATGCCGGCTTTTTCGACGAGCTTTTCATCCCACTGTGTCGCTTTGAGCGCACGATTGGCCAAGCCCCTCACAACCGTGGCCGCCAGCCAGGCAACCAGGAGCAAGAGCACGCCAGCCAACAGGTGGGGAAGATAGGTCATGATCTGGGACATCATCTCGGCAAACGGCCCCGAGAGCTGATCCAGATTGAGCGTGTTGAACACGCCTAATATTGTCGCAAGGAGGATGAACCAAAAGACTCCCAGCGCAACCCCACCTTCGATATCCATGGGCTTGCCCACGGAGCTCGAGACAAAGGAATTGACACGAAGCATGGAAAGCAGCTTGCGTACCGCTGCCCGGGCTAAAAGGGCTATTAAATAGCCTACAACCAGGATGCCCACCGCCCCGAGTATTGCAGGCAAGTGTGCGCCCAAGGCATTTTGAATTGCCGTGGAAAATACGCTTAAATCCATCTTGTTGCTCCTTCCTTGGTGGGGACACAGGTTTTATAGTTGATTACATGAGCAGGTAATCCGAAATCCACACAATTCATTAATATTATCATTTAATATATTATTATCAAGGAATGATGGCATAATTTGATTTTGGCTATCCTGCGCACCGGCTGTTCTGGATGCATTACTTAACCATGAAGGTAACTAACCTCTGGATGGCCTGGCTACGTGATGAAGGTTGGGCCGGTTGACGTGATGGGAGTAAATGAAACGAAGGATTTCTAGATGACCAATCCACTTGCAACAGAAACGCTCAAACAGTTACGCATCATTATCAGCGCAGTACGTCAGCATTTCCGTGCGCTGGAAGAGGCCTGCGGCGTCTCTGGTGCCCAGATCTGGATTTTGTCTGCGGTCGCGGAAACGCCGGGCATAACGGTATCCCAATTGGGCAAAACCTTGTCCGTCCACGTTTCCACTGTCAGCAACATGCTGGACAAATTGGCGAAAGCCGGTTTGGTGGAACGTTTGCGTCGCGAAGATGATCGTCGGGTCGTCAATTTGCAACTGACTGCAGAGGGCCAAGCGGTGCTGGCACGCGCGCCTCAGCCCCTGACCGGGTTGGTACCCCATGCGCTGGAAAACCTGCCCGAGCCTGCACTAATCCGCTTGAATGAAGACCTGGCACTACTGATTCAACAGATGCAATATGTGGATCACGGCAATGCCAACAAGCCTTTGTCTGTCCTGGTTCGTTAATCAGAAACGCTTAATTAAACTGGAGTGAATGCTATGACAAACGAAACAACCCCGACACCTGAAAAAGCTTCTGGCATGGATACCAATCGCAAGATCATGCTGGCTCTGGTGGCCGTGCTGATTGTGGTCATTGTGGCTATGCTTGTATGGAAGGCTGCAGCAGTCAACTCAGTGGAGAACAAACTGGTTCAGGTTCAGACCGAGCGCGTGCAGGATCGCGCTAATTTGCTCGAGCAGGCGCGTCAACTGGATGCGCGTTACGACGTGGAATCTCTGAAGCGATTCAGCACGCCGCTGGCTTGGGCCATCCGTCGGGAGCTCATGGCATCCAATCTGGATCAGATAGATCAATATCTAACTGAGCTGGTGCAGATGTCGGGTTTCCAGTCGGCCGTGCTGGCCAATCCGGAAGACAAAGTCATCGTCGCCAGTGATCGCAAAATGCTCGCTGAAGCTTTTTCTGCTGTTTACCCAGGTGAGTATCTTCAAGCCAAGGAGGTCAGGGTGGAACCTTCAACCAATGGTGGGTTGCGTGCCATTATTCCGATCATGGGCCTGAGTCAGCAGCTGGGCACACTGATCGTGGAGTTTACTTCGCCTGCCTACCCGCTGAAGTAATCTGCTTTTAATTGCCTGGAATAACGACAAATGAAACTATGGCATCGGCTTATTGTTGTTCTGGCGGCCATGTTGGTTGTCAGCTTTCTAGCGGGAAGGGTGTGGTTTTCTCTGTTTGACTTTGCCCTGCCTGCTTATCTGGCAGGCGTCATCGGCGGGTTCACCGCTTTGCCGGTTTGGGAACTGATGCGGCGGATGAATTCGCAATACCGCTAGCCCGTTCGGCTTTTCCAGTTGATGGAGATAGCGCTTAAAGCGCACCGCTGGCGAGCCAGCGTGCGCAGTCATCCCCTAATTCACGTTCGCAGCGTGCCTCGTATTCAGCCGACTCTTTTGGCGTGAGGGTGTCACGCCAGCGACCGTTGACACCTTTATTGATGAAAACCTCGGCGCCGCCATCCCAGAAGGCGCCACCCAGCGGGACGCTTTGGGCGGCGTGTTGTTTCATCCAGTCGAAGCTGCAATAGGCGACGATGTCATGCCAGCGAGATTCGTCGATGGGGATATCAAGAAACCGTGCAATATTGCGCACCTCGCCAGGCATGTTCCGCTTCAGCGCGCTGAAATGCACGAACAGCACATTCGGTAGCTCACGCTGAGCCCACCAGCTACGTACGTTATCCCAGAACGGCCAGAATGGATGACCATCCTGGTCTAACCAGTCACGCCAATATTGACGGATGTCGTCGGGCGGTGCCTCGATAGGCGGACCCATACGGCCTGGGGTGTCGTTCAAGGCGGCATACCAGGCTGCGTTAGCGTTGACGTGGTGGTCATACTCCAAACCACGTCGCGTCCATCGCGTGCGATGTAGAGGTACTTGGCGCGCGGAGAGAACACCAGGGCATCGACCGGCAGATGCGTTTTTAAAACTCGACGATGTGTTTGCGCTTCCACTGCAGGTAATTTGATCGCCTTGGGTGGCACACGGAGATCCAGCCAGGGCGACATTTCGGCAACGGCCAGTGACGGGTCGCCGCCGAACAGCATCTGCGCCACGATCTGCTGCATCCAGGTGGTGCCGCTCTTGGCGTAGGTGGCTATCACGATGTCGTCGTCGCGGAAATGGAGGTCATTCCAGATGGTTGAGTCGAAATGATGGTTGTGCATTTCCCTTGATTTGGTTGGCCAAGTGATGGTGTCGTTCATGCGTGTATTCCTTGAGGATCAGGTATCGCGTCTCGTACAGCCAAGAGTAGGCAAGACAAGGGCGGTCGGCAACCTGACACTTTGATCTTAGGTAATAGGCCGAGTCGTTCCCGGCGCTTGCATTTGTTTCCATATTTCGATTATTATTGAAATATGGAAACAAATGCTGCTGTCCTCGCTCTATCTGCATTGGCCCAAACCTCCCGGTTGGCGGTATTCCGCGCGCTGGTACAGGCGGGACCGGCGGGGATGGCCGCGGGCCGGATTGCCGAGGTAACCGGCATCCCGCCTTCGTCGCTTTCCTTCCATTTGAAAGAGTTGACACATGCCGTCCTGGCGCATGCGCGTCAGGACGGGCGCTTCGTAATCTATACCGCGCAGTTCGACACGATGGATGCGCTGCTCGGTTTTCTGACTGAAAACTGCTGCGGCGGTAATCCTTGCGCGTCGGTCTGCGCACCTGTTTGTCCACCCTCAAAGGAACCAACATGAAACGCTTGCATGTACACGTTGCGGTCGACGATTTGTCCGCCAGTATTCGTTTTTATTCTGCAATGTTTGCTTCTGTCCCTACCGTTGCCAAGGACGATTACGCAAAATGGATGCTCGATGATCCGCGGGTGAACTTTGCGATTTCTGCGCGCGGTGCCAAGCCAGGCCTTAACCATCTGGGCGTGCAGGTCGAATCGGCCGACGAACTGGCCGAGATGAGTGAGCGCCTGCAAAAGCTGGATGCCGAGGTGGTGGAAGAAATGGGAACTGCCTGTTGCTACGCCAAATCGGACAAATACTGGGCGACCGACCCGCAGGGCATTGCCTGGGAAACCTATCACACGCTTGATAACATCCCGGTGTTTGGCGGGCAGGGCGACGCCGAGTCGGCAAGCGGGTGCTGTGTGCCCGAACCTGCCGTGACCAAGATGGCCAGCAGTATTCCAGTCAAGGCCAAGCCCGCTTCGGGATGCTGTTCCTGAATTTCAAATATTTCAAATGCTTTTGTTTTAATCAAGGACCTAACGTGGCTAAAAAGATCCATACCGTACTGGTGCTGTGCACCGGAAATTCCTGTCGTTCGCAAATGGCCGAGGTGTTGCTGAATCATGACTTGGCCGGCCAGGTGCGCGCGCTGTCTGCAGGCACCCGGCCACAGCCCAAGGTGGCCGATGGCGCGATTGCGGCCCTGCAGCAGGCAGGGTTGCCGACCGCCGGCTTGCAGCCGAAGGACATCGATTCGATGATGAATGAGCCCATCGATCTGGTGGTGACAGTGTGCGATAACGCCCGCGAAGCCTGCCCGATTTTCCCGAAACCGATCCCGGCCATCCACCTGCCGTTTCACGACCCGCACGGTGAACCGCTGGAAAGCTTTATTGCCGTGCGCGATGACATCCGGGCGCGCCTGGTTGCTGCGGTCAAAGAGACGTTGCATCTGGCATGAGCGCGCAGTGTGAGATCACGGCCAAACGCGCAGCCGGCGCGCCGATGAACTTGTTCGAACGCTGGCTCACGCTGTGGGTTGCGTTGTGTATTGTGGCTGGTGTGCTGCTGGGGCAACTGTTTCCATCACCCTTTCAGGCGCTGGGGCGGATGGAAGTAGCGCAGGTCAATATCCCGGTCGGCCTGCTGATCTGGGTGATGATCATCCCCATGCTGATGAAGATCGATTTTGGTGCCTTGCATCAGGTGAAGTCGCATTGGAAAGGCATCGGCGTCACACTGTTCGTCAACTGGGCGGTTAAGCCCTTTTCGATGGCGTTGCTGGCTTGGCTGTTCATCCGCCATCTGTTTGCGCCGTATCTGCCGGCGGAACAACTTGATAGCTATGTGGCCGGCTTGATCATTCTGGCCGCGGCACCTTGCACCGCGATGGTGTTCGTGTGGAGCCGGTTGACCGGTGGCGATCCGTATTTCACGCTGTCACAGGTGGCGTTGAACGATGCCATCATGATCTTCGCTTTTGCGCCTATCGTCGGCCTGCTGCTCGGGTTGTCCGCCATTATTGTTCCGTGGGATACGCTGTTCACTTCGGTGGTGCTGTATATCGTCATCCCGGTGATCCTGGCGCAGCTCTGGCGCAAGTTGCTGCTTAAGCGAGGACAGGTAGCGTTCGATAAAGTGATGGTGCAGCTCGGCCATGCTTCCATCGTGGCGCTGCTGGCGACACTGGTGTTGCTGTTCGCCTTCCAGGGCGAAGCCATTATTCAACAACCGTTGATCATTGCCCTGCTGGCCATTCCGATTCTGATCCAGGTGTTCTTTAATTCGGGTCTGGCCTACTGGCTCAATCGCGCGGTGGGCGAGAAGCACAGCGTGGCCTGCCCGTCGGCGCTGATCGGTGCGTCCAATTTCTTCGAACTGGCGGTGGCGGCGGCGATTGCGCTGTTCGGTTTTCAATCGGGTGCGGCGCTGGCCACGGTTGTGGGTGTGCTGATCGAGGTACCAGCGATGCTGCTGGTGGTGAATATCGTCAACCGGAGCAAGGTGTGGTACGAGTCTGGGCATCCATCGTAAGCCGTCCAGCCAAGTTGAGTGTGAGGAGCACAAATTAAAGAACGGGTGCCTATATCCGTAGATATATCAATGAAGCACAACCGTGCACCCGACCTTCAAAAGCGCCTTTTTTACAAGTAATTACTTGCATGTTGTGGCAGGCCATGGCTTAGTGACTACAGACTTTCCTGTGAAAAAAATGGCACTTCTCCCCCCAAGCTCTGGAAGCAAAGAAAAACGACGGTATACGCGGCAGACCACCCTGCAGGCTGCGCGTGTTCGATTAGTCGATGGCGAGGCTATAGCCGTCGTGATCCGTGATTATTGCCAAACGGGTCTTTACATTGCTTTTTTGGGTGAAGGCACGCCTGACGCCGCAATACCTGCGATGGTGGGTACGCTCGTACATGTGGAATTTGGAGGCAAGAACGGCAGCCGATTTCGTTTTAAAGGACGTGTTGCGCGGGTCTCCCCCAGCGGAATAGGCATTTTGGTTCAAGTCATGCCGGAAGGCTCCTTGCAGGCATTGCAAGTGGGTGTACCCATTCCAAATCCAGCCACTTCAAAGGTGCAACCCGTATTGATCCAGGAGCCGGGTCAATTGCAGCCGCTACAACTCGAATGCATCCAGATTTTTCGTGGTTTTCTCGATACCGCACTCCAGGGTTTCTTCCAGCAGGCCCAGGAGCAGTTGGATAAAGAAGGCCAGGAACAACTGGGCTTTTTGGATCGTTCTCGCTTTGACTATGGCGCGCAGGAGTTAACCCAGCGACAAAGCAGCATTGAACAAGCTTTTTTCAACACCATTCACGACCACATACAAAATAACGACCGGGTAAGTGAATCACCCAGTGTGACGCCCGCGACGAGCAAGTTGGCGAGTAAAAATCTTTCGCTTGTTAATGAGGATGAGTTCGAAGATTGGTTGAGTCTGTCGGCGGCCATCAAGCAGGTTGAGCAAGGGATCGCCATTGAACTTGACGAATTCGAGCAACGCTATGGTCGGTTGGTCGGGATTCCCATTGGCCGGAAAAACAATCCTTTTGGCCCCGAAGGCATAGGCCGCGCATTCCAGGTTGCCATACAGGTTCTGGATTTCACGAACCCCATGCGGGCGGTCCTCTACAAAGTGCTCGGACAAGCGATATCAAACCGTAGTAACGATTTATATCAGCAACTTAATCAGGCCCTGGTTTCGCTGAAAATTGACGTGCCTGCACGTCAGCGATCCCCAGCGGGTTCCAAGCCTGCGCCGGCCACGGCGTCTGCAGATCCAAGCCCCGAACCTGGCGGGCCCAGTCCCAACTTGGCCGAGTTCACTGATACGCTGAATGATTTATACCGACAGAATCAGGCCAATCCGTCCCAGCCCTCGGACAGCACGGAGTACAGTCTCGACCATATTCTGGCGGCACTTAATCAACCACAGCGGCGTATGGCGGGGACTGCAACGGCACCTTCAACAGCCCCATCTCGGCAGAAGAATAGCGCCCCTACTGGACAGGTTGCGGTTCGTCCCGAGATGCTGCAAGTGGTGCAGCAATTACAGCAGTCTGCACGCAAATTGGGTGGGCAAGAAGCACCATTATTGTCGCCCGACGGGTCGCAGATGGGTAGAGAAGGGCCGCGCGCCGAAGTCAGTTTGGGTGAATTGACGACGACCCTGGATAAATTGTCTCAACTTGTCCAGGTCGCGCCAGGTAACTCGGCGCATCCCACGCTGACAGAACAAATTGAGATGAGCATGACCGCTGATGGGGGCAGCAGGAGATATCTTGCACCACAGCACCGACAGATTCTGGATACAACGTCGGGCTTGTTCGCCCGAGCATGGGTCGATTTGGTTCCCAGCTCGGATCTGGAGTTGCTGGTGAAGCGTCTCGAGCGTCCACTGCTCAAGCTGGCCTTGCAGGATACCGAATTCCCCACCTTGCCGGACCATCCTGCCCGACAGGTGCTCAACCTGATTGAGCAATTCGCGGTGGCAGCGGATGACAGCGGTAAATTATTTGATGCCAAGCTGCAGCGATTTCTTTTCTTGCTGGTTGATCGGGTCTGCAAACGGGCTGACGCCGATCCGGGAATTTTTGAAACCGTTCGAGACAACCTCGAAAAAGTGTTGTTGCCCATTTTGCAGATTCGCCGAACGCGGATAGCACGCCTGCAGGAAGGGTGTGAGGGGCGTGAACGCATCCGCTCGGCCCGCTCTAAGGTCAACGCGGCGCTTGAGCAACGTCTGGCGGGTCGTAAGGTGCCCGGCATGTTGTTACGTCTGTTGGATGCAGGCTGGCGTCAGTATATGGTTCTGCTGCAGATGCGGCAGGGGGCGCAAGGAAAAGCTTGGGATGCAAGTCTTGCAGTGCTGGAGCAGTTGTTCGACCGGCTTAGCTCTACCCAAGAATCCAGCCAACAAACGTCTGCTGGATCCGTCGCTTTGTTGGCCACGATCGAGCGTACGCTGGAAACGGTAAATGTTGATTCAAATTTGTTGGCCGCGTTCATGGACGAACTGGGTGAGTGTCTAATAACGCATTCCGACCCTTCGGCGGCTGGCCAAGCGATGGTGCTGGTGCCACCAGGCAGACTGGCGGCCTCCGCGGGTGAGAATGCTGATCACCATGCAATCAAGCCTCAATGGATGAACCAGTTGCGTGTTGGCGACTGGTGGGATTTAAGCGTGGAGGGCCGCAATGTCTCCATGCAACTGATCTGGACCAGTCAGTTGTCATCAACCTGCGCCTTTGCCAATCGCTCCGCAACCAACAAACTGGAACTGACACTTCCAGAATTATCCAGGCAAATTCAGAGTGGTCTCGCCAAACCCGGCAAGGACATGGACTTGCCGGTGATCGAGCGTTCTGAAAATGCCCTGTTCGATGAAACCTATCAGGACCTGCTGCATCAAGTTCAGCATGAGCCGACAACAGGTTTGCTGAATCGCAAGGGTTTCATGCAGCACCTGAGTTTGCTGGGCATGCCGGAGCATGAGGACCAGACGCATGCAGTCGGCATTATTGAATTCGACCAATTCCGCATGATCTACAACACCTGCGGTGTGGATGCCATTGAAGCCTTGACGCGCAGTTTGGCTATTGCGGTGCGTGAGCACGTGGGTTCAGATGCTGTGCTGGCTTCTTTTCGTGATGACACATTGGCCATTCTGTTGCCCAACTGTAGTCGGACGGTGGGGTGTGAGGCGATCAACCAGCTGCTTAGTCAAATGAAAGACCACCATTTCCAGCACGAAAAACAAAGTTACAGCATCGGATTCAACTTGGGTATTACCGAGTTTTCTCCCAGCAAATTGAGCGCTGAAGATGCAATCAGGCGTGCGGACTCTGCCTGCATTACCGCAAAATCGCAGGGTCGTAACCGGATGCAGATGTACGAGGAGACCAATCCTCAGTTGCTGTCCGAGGAATCCTTGATGGAGTGGGCAGGCCGTATCGATGCTTACATTAACGGCAACGGACTGTATTTACGCTGTCAACAAGTGATGCCGGTTGGCGCTGACACAACCCTGCTGCCTTATTACGAGATTCTGTTGGGAATCGAGGGGGCGGATAGGCTTGAGATCAATCCCATGCATTTCATTCCCGCTGTTGAGCGGCTGCAACGAGTCCATGAAATAGACATCTGGGTGATACGGAATGTGTTTGACTGGATTGGGTTGAATCAGGACAAATTCGCGTCTGTGGGCGGCCTGGCGATCAACTTGTCGGCTACTTCGCTTAGCAGTCCGGAGGTCATGCGCTTTTTACAGGAAGTGTTGCCGGCTTGTGATTTTCCGACGAACAAAATCACCTTTGAAATCACTGAAACTGCTGCGATCAGCAGCTACGGAGCGGCGCAGGATTTCATCCGGGAAATTCGCCGCTATGGCTGCAAGTTTGCACTCGACGATTTTGGCAGCGGTTTTACGTCCTATGCACACTTGAAAAACCTGCGTACCGATTCACTCAAGATCGACGGAAGTTTCGTCAAGGATATGCTCAATAATCCCGGCGACTATGCCATGGTGAAATCGATGAACGACATCGGCCACTCGCTGGGACTGCGTACGGTTGCGGAATATGTGGAGTCGCCGATGATTCTGCATGCACTACGTGAAATCGGTGTTGACTATGCACAAGGCTATGCGGTCCACAAGCCGTGCCGTATCGACGAAATGTTGCGCTATGAATCTGTTTAGGCGGTGCCGGAAAGCAAAAACGCCGCGTTAACGCGGCGTTTTTATTGTGTGGTGCCCCCTACATGAATCGAACATGTGATTGATGATTACGAATCAACTGTTATACCACTTAACTAAGGGGGCTGTTGTCATCAACGATGTCAAGCTATGACATCAAGATTGACTGGCTTTCTTGCTGTTTCACAACGCATTGAGCCATTACGTATGCGCGGCTCGACCAAGCTAGCTTGATCAGCAAAAAACAGGCCGAATTATAACGGATTCGCTTCAGCTTGTGCCAGTCAAAGCGCGGCCTTCAGGCGACTGACTACCTTTCCTTGACCGATCAGTTCCAGCGTGGCGTCGATCGCGGGGGTTTGCGGTTCGCCCGTCACCAGCACGCGAACCGGCATGGCCAGCTTGGGCATCTTGAGGCCATGGGCGGCAAGTGTTTCCTTGAATGCCGTACTGATGGCACTACGTTCCCAGATTATGTTTTCCAGGCGGGTGGCCAGATCAGCCAGTGCCGGCAGCACTTCGGGCGTTACATGTTGCGCCAGCAGTTCGGCCGTTGGATGGAGCGTGCGGTAAAACAACGTGGCCGCATCGGCTAGCTCTGCAATCGTCGCGGCGCGTTCCTTGACCAGTGCGCACACCGCAGCGAGATGGGGGCCGTCGTCCGGGTTGCCGCCGTTGCGAATCAGAAAGGGGCGCATGAGATCGGCCAGTCGCTCATCATCGGCCGCCTTGATGTATTGCTGGTTGAGCCAGCGCAGTTTTTCGGTGTTGAACTGTGCGGCTGAGGGTGTGATGTGGTCGAGGTCGAACCATTGCACGAACTGTTCGCGGTCGAAAATCTCGGCATCGCCGTGTGACCAGCCCAGCCGCCCCAGGTAGTTGATCACCGCCTCGGGCAAATAGCCTTCCTCGAAATACTGCATCACCGACACCGCGCCGTGGCGTTTTGATAGCTTGGTGCCGTCGTCACCGAGGATCATCGAGAGGTGAGCGTATTGCGGTACCGGCGCGCCCAGCGCCTTGAGGATGTTGATCTGTCGCGGCGTGTTGTTGACGTGATCATCGCCGCGAATCACATGGCTGATCTGCATGTCCCAGTCGTCCACCACCACGCAGAAATTGTAGGTGGGGGTGCCATCGCCACGCGCGATGATGAGGTCGTCGAGTTCGGCGTTGGCAAACTCGATCGTGCCTTTTACCAGGTCTTTCCACGCCACGTTGCCTTCGGTGGGGTTACGGAAGCGCACCACCGGATCGATACCGGATGGCGGGGTTGGCAGCGTCTTGCCGGGCTCGGGGCGCCAGCGGCCGTCGTAGCGGGGTTTTTCGTCGCGCGCACGTTGCGCCTCACGCATGGCATCGAGTTCCTCGGTGCTGCAATAGCAGTGATAGGCCTGGTCATTTTCCAGCATCTGCGCAATCACCTCCTTGTAGCGATACAGGTGCTTGGTCTGGTAGTAGGGGCCTTCGTCGTGATTCAAACCCAGCCAGGCCATCCCGTCGAGAATCGCCTGCACCGCCTCGGGCGTTGAGCGTGCGATGTCGGTATCCTCGATACGCAAAATGAACTGGCCGCCGTGATGACGCGCAAACGCCCACGAAAACAGCGCGGTGCGGGCGCCGCCAATATGTAGATAACCAGTGGGGGAGGGGGCAAAACGAGTGCGTATCATGACAAGGCCGAGCAACAAAAGTCGCTATTTTACGCGGCTGGGTTTAATTCGGTCGTTGACCCGGAAATTGACCTTGGGGGCCGGGTTGTGGTTTAATTCGCGCCGCTTCGGGCAGTTAGCTCAGTGGTAGAGCACTGCCTTCACACGGCAGGGGTCACAAGTTCGAACCTTGTACTGCCCACCATCCCGAACACGCTAAAACAAAGGACTTACGATGACGTAAGTCCTTTTTGTTTTCTGGCCCATCCGCAATATCAATCTAGATTGTTCAAGCTTGGTCATTTATCTGTTCCGGTGAATGCTGAAGCAGGCTCTACTTGATACCCGACACCTGAATCAATTCCGCTTCCAGCTGGTCTTTCCACTTCATTGCGGTGTAGTCGAAGTCCAGCTTTTGTAGCGGCTTGAATATCCTGAAGTAGGGTGACAAATCGAAATCGCGCGGTACATACAGGCTGTGGTGGCGAATGTGGTGGATCTCGTCGAGGGTATAGCCATAGAGTTGGCGTTCCGCATTGGCGAGTATTTCTACGCGCGGAAGAATCGGAAAATGTACGCTCTGAAAGGCTTGTGCGATGAGCGTGGTGCAGATTGCGCGGGTGGGGTCGCCACTCCCGAGTGAAAGCATGCGTCGACGCATGAAAGCGGGGACGGGCGGAATAGGTAAAAGATAGCGCCCCAGGTCGATCAGGTTTTTCAGGTCGTAGGCCAAGCCTAAGCGGTCGGCGGCGTAACGTACAACGCGCTCGCAATCGTCAGGGTTTATTTTGAGCGGACGGCAGATACGGGTGTTGTGTTGCGCATATTTACCCAGTGGCACCGCGATCACGCCATGCGACAAATCCGCCTCGATCAGGGTGGGCGCAGTTTCGGCATCGAGGCCTTGACCCAGAATATCGCCGATATAAAGCGCGGCATGCGACCAGGTCGACTGGGTGAGGTACTTGATCGTGCTGCTGACGCGGGTGTTGCCTTCCACCAGCAACACGTCGCCGGGTTGCAATAGCGCCAGAAAATGATCGGAGTTGATGGTGGAATAGGGCTTGTAATGGAGCAGGGGTTGGCTCAAAAAATTGGCCAGCCAGCGACCTGCTTTGCGCCTGATCGGCGTCATGAATGGACGGGGCGCGGCTTGCCTTGAGCATCCAGCGCAACGTAGGTGAAGCTGGCTTCTGCCACACGTTCTTTGTCATGACTGCTCCGCATGCGTTCGGCGTCAACCTCGATGCGGATGCGAATTGACGTGTTGCCGATATGTTCCAGTTGCGCCCAGCAACTCACCAGATCGCCAACAAGTACGGGCTTGATGAACTGGAAATGATTGACTGCGACGGTTGCGACGCGCCCGGAGGAAATCTTCACGGCCAGTGTCGAACCTGCCAGATCAACCTGACTCAATAACCAGCCGCCAAAAATATCGCCAGCGGCGTTGGTGTTTTCCGGCATGGCAACGACCCTGCAGGTGAGGACGCGTTCATGGATTTCAGTGTCCTGCATAGAGGGCATCTACCTTGCTTTGATAGCGGTTGAGAATCACGCTCCGCTTGAGCTTGAGCGTGGGAGTGAGCAGGCCATTTTCCACGCTCATGGCTTCGCCTAGCAAGGCTACACTAGCGAGCCGGGCGTAGCCGGGAAAATTATGCAGACAAGGCTGAAGCTGCTCCAGCACATGGCGGCAGATATCCGGGTTTTGCATCAGTGCGTCAGCGTCGGCTTCTGGCAGGTTCAGCGTGCGTGCAATCTGGGTGAGTGCATCAGGCTTGAGCACCACCAGCGCGGTCAGAAAGGATCTGCCGTCGCCGACCACCATGACCTGCTCCAGCAGCGGGCAGCCAGTCAGTGCCTGTTCGACATCGGCAGGCGGGACCTTCTCGCCAGTGGACAGCACCAGAATTTCTTTCAGTCGTCCGGTGATTGTGATGTGGCCGCGTGGACCGATTGTTACCTGATCCCCGGTATGCAGCCAGCCGTCCGCATCGATCATGGCATGGGTTGCTTCCGACTGCTTCCAGAAACCCAGCATCACCGAGGGGCTACGGGTAAGGAGTTCATCGTTTTTTCCCCGTTTGATTTCAATGCCCGGCAAAGCGGGACCGACGCTGGTGGGTTCATTGTCTTCCGAACGGTTGACAGAAATCACCGGACTGGTTTCGGTGAGGCCATAACCCTGAAGAATATTGACACCCAGCGCGATAAAAGTCCGGCTGATCTCGGCCGGCAACGGTGCCCCGCCACTGATGGCGAACCGCATGTTGCCGCCGAGCTTGGCGCGAATTTTTGACCCGACCAGATGATCCAGCGCAGGTTGAATCATCAGGCCGGGTGACCAGGGTGCGCGACCCTGACGATATAAGAAGGCTTGCCAGCCCAGGTCCACTGCCTTGGCAAACAGTTTTTGTCGCAGGGCCGGCGCGCTGGCAAGGGCTTCATGAATGCGACCGTGAACGCGCTCGAAAATGCGCGGCACTGAAATCAGGATTGAGGGTTTGACTGTCAGCAGGTCGTCTGCCAATTGCGGAATCGAGCGGGCAAAGGCCACACTGCTTCCTGCGATGATCGGCAGGTAATAGCCGATGCTGCGTTCAAGCATGTGAGATAGCGGTAGGAAAGACAGCATGCGGTCGCTCGAGTGGACTACCACCGACTGCAAGCCGGCATTCACGTCAAACAAGATGTTGCGGTGCGACAGCATCACGCCCTTGGGGCGTCCGGTGGTGCCGGATGTGTAGACCAGCGTGGCCAGGTCACCGGGATGGGTGATGCCATCATTTGATTCGGTGGCGTCTTTGGGCAGCCAGGTGTCGGCGGCTTGCAGATTGTCCGATCCTGAAGTCAGGGGCGAAAGTGAAATGATGGCGTCAAGATTGTCGAGTGTGGGGCGAATGGTTTGCAGTGCGTCCCAATGCTCCTGCCCACCTATCAGCAGGGCACGGCAGCCCGCATCCTTCAGTACCCAGTCGATATTGTCGGCACGATCACTGGTGTAAAGCGGTACGGTGACCAATCCCAGTCCGATTGCCGCCTGATCAAAGATCACCCACTCGCGACAGTTGCCGAGCATCAGGGCAACGCGTTCGCCAGGGCGAAAATTCAGCGTCTTCAATGCCGCTTTCCAGCGCGATACTTCCTGTGCGGTATCTTGCCAGGTGAATTCGTGCCAGGTTTTGCTGTCAGGATCATGCTGCAGATAGGCGACTGCATTGGGTGTGCGCCGCACACGAATGCGGAATACGCCATCGAGCGTGGAGTCATCCGTGATGTTGATACCATCGCTCGCCTGCGATTGAATGGCAGGGCTGGGCGTTGCGGCTTGAGCGGAAAAAGGCAGATTGAAACTGGCTACGTTGATCATGGTTTTTCTCCTATCAGCGATACCCAGCCGGAATCGGGCTGGAAGCGTGCGCCCAACTTCTCATGCAACTGAACCAGGCGTGCATGCAGCGTGGCTGCACCCGCATGTTCAATCACCTGCATGGGGCCGCCTTTGAACGGCGCGAAACCGGTCCCAAAAATCACCCCTGCATCAAGTTCGCTGGCATTTTCCACCACGCCTTCGCGTAAGCAGGCGACCGCTTCGTTGAGCAAGCGAAGCATGATGCGGTCCTGGTGTTCCGGGGTGTACTCCCTGTCTTGGCCATGCTGCGCACGGCCATTGGCCCAGCGGTAGTAGCCCTGCCCACTCTTGCGGCCCAAGTGGCCGGCGTCAACGTGTTTCTGGAGTGAAGCGGGTACCTCGTTCTTCAACAGCGTGGCCATTTTTCCGGCAACCGAAAAACAGATATCCAGTCCGACGGTGTCGGCCAGTTCGACTGGCCCCATTGGCATGCCGTAATCGGTAGCGGCCCGGTCGATGGCATCCGGTGCAATGCCTTCTTCAACCAGCAAGACGGCTTCGAGCAGATACGGCATGAGGATGCGGTTGACCAAAAAGCCCGGACTGCTTTGTACCAGCAGCGGAAGTTTGTTGAAATGGCGGGCAAATGCCAGCGCCTGTTCGACTACAGCCGGGTCTGTATTGGGCCCGCGCACGATTTCAAGCAGCGGCATTTTCGCAACCGGGTTGAAAAAATGCAGGCCCACAAGTCGCTCCGGGTTCGGCAAGGTTTCGCCCAATATCTCCAGCTGGATGCTGGACGTATTGGTAGCCAGCAACGCACCCGGTTTCATCCACGGCAACACCTGCGCGAACAGCTCCTGTTTGGCAGCCACGTCCTCGATGATGGCTTCGAGCACCACATCGGCTTTGGCGATGCCATCACCGCGTGCGTCGGGAATCAGGCGATCGAGTGCATCGGTAATCAGGCGCGGTGATTTCAGCTTCTTGGTGAACAACTCGCGTGCGCGTCCCATCGCACGGGCAAGTTGAGCCGCGCCGCGATCCTGCAGACTGACCGTCATGCCTTGCAACACGCCCCAGGCCGCGATGTCGCCGCCCATGACGCCGGCGCCAATCACATGCAGGTGATGCGGGGTGAAGGCCTGTTTGTCGCCTTGGCCTTTCAGTTGCTCCTGAAGCAGAAACACGCGCACCAGATTCTGTGCCGTGTCGCTGGTCAGAAGTTTGGAAACTTCGCGTATCTCGCTGTCGTACAGCGCAGTCGGATTGTTGGCATGCAGGCGCCAGTGGTCGATCAGGGCATAAGGTGCAGGATAGTGGGCAGGATTGGCGCGCTCGGCCACCTGCTTGTGCATCCTGTTGGCTATCAGGCCGCGTAGTGCAGGCCAGCCCGCCGCTTGCTGGATGAAGCCAGGCTTGCGCTGCATCGGTTGGTTATGCAGTACGTGGCGGCAGGCAACCTCCAGTTGACGCAACGGCACACAGTCGGTGGCGAGACCGGTTTTCTTCGCGGCGCGCCCGGACAGATTGCGACCGGACAACATCATGTTCATTGCGGCCAGGTGGCCGACGCGTTCGATCGAGCGGACGCTGCCGCCAAACCCGGGGAATATGCCGAGCCGCACTTCAGGAAAGCCGAGTTTGGTTTTGGCATCGTCGGTGACGATGCGATAGGTGCAGGCCAGCGCAAGTTCGAGTCCCCCCCCAAGGCAAAAACCATGTATTGCCGCCACGCTCGGGCAGGGCAGGCGTTCCAGGCGGAATAACAAGGCGTGGGCATTGCGAATCAGGCTTTGCGCGGTATTTGGGTCGCGCATGCCGGCAAAGCGTTTGACATCGGCGCCCGCGATAAAGCCACTCGATTTGGCCGAGCGGATCACCAGGCCTCGGGGCGGGTTGGCTTCAATCTCGGAGAGCGCTGCGTCAAACTCGGCCAGGGTCTCGTCGGACAGGGTATTGACGCCTGATCCGGCCTGATCGAAAACCAGCCAGGCCAGGTTGTCGTTATCATGGGTGAGGGTCCAGTGGTTCATGACAGTGCTCCTCGCTCGATCAGCATGGCACCGCCCTGGCCGCCGCCGATGCAGAGGCTGGCAATCCCGCGCGGCGCATCGTTTGCTTCCAGTACACGCAGCAGATGGAGCACGATGCGGGCGCCACTTGCGCCCACCGGATGACCCAAGCTGACGCCCCCGCCATCCGGGTTGAGCCGGTCGCTACTAATGGGAGTGAACGGCGTGTCGCGGCCGAGTTCATCGCGACAGAAGTCGGCATCGGTCATGGCGATCAAACACGCCAGCACCTGGCCTGAAAAAGCTTCGTTGATTTCCCACCAGTCCACATCGCCAGTGTCCCAGCGATGACGCTGCAACAATTGTGCGATGGCATAGGCCGGCCCCAGCCCCATTTGCGCCGGATCTAGCCCGGACCAGGCGACATCGACGATGCGTGCGCGCGGCGCAAGATGGTATTTTTCAACCGCATCTTCCGAGGCGAGCAACAGACAGGCTGCGCCGTCGGTCACCTGTGCTGAGTTGCCCGCGGTGACGCGGCCATACTTGGGGTCGAACACCGGCTTGAGCTGGGCGAGTTGTTCCAGGCTGCTGTCGGCGCGCAGACCATTGTCGTGTTCGATCACGTTCTGACCGTCATACAGCGGCACCAATTCGTCGGCCAGGCTATCTTGCGCGGCGGCCAGGCGCTGATGGCTTTGCAGCGCAAACGCATCCATCTCGGCGCGCGTGATGCCGAAACGATGCGCCAGCTCTTCGGTGGTTTGTCCCATGGTCAGCCCCACCACCGGGTCGGTCAGGCCGCGTAATAAACCAATTACCGGCACTAGATGCGCACCGCGCAGCTTCGCCAGTTCGCGCAATTTATGCGGCAGGGTTTTCGCCCGGTTAAAGCCCGCCAGCCAGGCGACCATTTTTTCGTTGAACAACACCGGATGATGACTCATGGCTTCGGTGCCGCCCGCCAGCACCAGATCGGCACGGCCGAGCGCAATGTCCTTGGCGGCGGAATCCAGTGCCTGCATCCCCGAGGCGCAGTTGCGCTGCACCGTCCAGGCCGGGACGTGGTGGCCGCAGCCCAGCCGCAGCGAAATGACGCGGCCGATGTTGGCTTCGTCGGGCCCTGACGACACGCAACCAAAAATCACTTCGTCGAGGTCGGACGGTGGAAAGGGCTGACGCAAGAGCAGCGCGCGGCCGGCTGCCACCCCGAGATCGGATGCGTGGAATGGGCCAGGCACGCCGCGTGCCTTGATTTGCGGGGTGCGCGCACCATCAACGATATAAACCGGGCGGCCGGGAAACGAGTTGGGGGCGTTCATGGCTGAGCCTCACGGATGGGTACGGGTTGCATAGTTGGCACGGCAGTATTGTGGGCTGGCTCTGTATTTTCAAACTGGGTAAAGGCATCAACCTGAACGACCTGGTTGATCAGTTTCAGGTAAATGGCCACCTGCTTGAGTTGGGCTTCGCCGATCAGATGTTTCTGGCGAGCTTCATTTGCCAGGTCGTTGAGCGTGCGTGATGTGAGGGTGCCTTTGCGGCGCAGCGATTTCAGCTTGGCCTCGAGCGGGGCCAATTCGTGTGCGAGCTGCAGCGCATCTTCTAGCTGGCGGCTGCGTTCGTTTGTTTCAGGGTGAATGAATACGCCTGCAGTCAGTCGATCGCGTGTATTCGAGGGACTGAGCAATAGGTGTGCAGCGGCGTGTGCGGCCCGATCGGATGGTTCGGAGAAGGCAAATCCAGTTGGAAACGTCAGCACGCGCAACGCCCAGGCAAGGGGTCGACCGGGCAGGTTGCGATAAAGCGAACGGAAACTTTCCTGCATCCGATACAGACTTTCCTGCAAGGCCCAGCGCACCAGCGGGTAATCGGCTTCGGGCTCGCCGTCGTCGTAATACCGTTTCAATACCGCTGACGACAAGTAAAGCTCAGACAGCACATCACCCAGTCGCGCCGAAAGCCGTTCGCGACGTTTGAGTGAGCCGCCCAGCGTCATCATGGCCGCGTCCGCGCTCAAGGCCAGCGCAGCGCTCATCCACGCCAGCGTCTGGTAATAGCGGTGCGCCAGGCTGGCGGGGGCCGCGGCGCTGCGGCCACGTGTGAGGCCACGCACAAAAGCGCGCCCGATATTGCCGAAGAGAAAGCGCGTATGGCCGACCAGTGCCTGGTCAAACAGGCGCAAGCCTTCGACCGGGTCGGTGTGATGCATGGCCGCAAACTCGCGCAGTACCCAGGGGTGGCAGCGGATGGCACCCTGGCCGAAAATAATCATCGAACGGGTCAGAATATTCGCCCCCTCAACGGTTATGGCGATGGGGATGGCCTGATAGGCACGGCCCAGCAGGTTGGAGGGCCCGAGGCAAATCCCGCTGCCGCCCTGAATGTCCATTGCGTCATTGATCACACGACGGTATTTTTCGGTGAGGTGGTATTTGACGATGGCCGAGATCACCGAAGGCTTTTCGCCCTGGTCGAGATACGCCAGCGTCAATCTGCGCGCGGAGTCCATCTGGTAGGTGAGGCCGGCGATGCGGGCCAGTGCCTCTTCCACGCCTTCAAAATTCCCAATCGGCTGATTGAACTGCCGACGCAGTCGAGCATAGGCACCGGTGAAGCGGCTTGCGGCCTTGCCCGCGCCGGTGGAAAGCGCGGGCAGTGAAATGCCGCGCCCTTCGGAAAGACATTCCACCAGCATGCGCCAGCCCTGGCCGATACCCGCCTCGCCACCGACAATTTGCGTCAGCGGGACGAACACGTCATGACCGCGATTTGGCCCATTCATGAACGGGATGTTGAGCGGGTTGTGGCGTTCGCCGATTTCCACGCCGGGGGTGTCATGCGGCACCAGTACAACGGTGATGCCGAGGTCTTGGGTTGCACCCAGAAGATGGTCGGGGTCGTGGCACTTGAAGGCCAGCCCGATCAGCGTGGCCACGGGTCCCAGCGTGATGTAACGCTTGTCCCAGTTGAGTCGGAGACCCAGTACGTCTTTACCCTTCCACTGCCCCTTGCAGATCACACCTGTATCCGGAATGGCGCCAGCATCCGAACCGGCGTGCGGGCCAGTGAGGGCAAAGCAGGGAACCTCGAGCCCCCGCGCCAGGCGAGGCAGATAGTGATCCTTCTGTTCTTGGGTGCCGTAGTGCAGCAGCAGTTTTCCCGGTCCAAGCGAATTTGGCACCATCACCGTGACCGCTGCGGCGATACTGCGAGTGGCGAGTTTCATCACTACCGCCGAATGCGCCGCATTGGAAAACTCCAGTCCGCCGTATGCACGCGGAATGATCATGCCAAAAAAGCCTTCTTGTTTGATGAAGTTCCAGGCGTCCTCGGGCAAGTCAAAATCCTGGTGCGTGATGCGCCAGTCATCGATCATCCGGCACAGGGTTTCGGTGGGCCCGTCGACAAAAGCCTGTTCTTCGGTGGACAAGCGGGCAGGGGGGGTGGCGAGCAGGGTCTGCCAATCCGGATTACCGGAAAACAGTTCGCCATCCCACCCCACCGTGCCGGCTTCGAGTGCTTGCTGCTCGGTTTCGGACAACTGTGGCAATACAGCGCGGAACCGCCCGAAAAGCGGTGCAGACAGCCACTTAAGACGTAGGGGCGCGACCAGGATGAGCAAGAGTCCAGCAAGCACCGCCAGACCGAGAAGGCTCAGGACCAGCTTTGCTAAAAGCGCTAAATCCACAGCAACCTCCTTATTGGTATGACTTCATCATAGACAGCGACAGGTCTCTGTCACGGTCCTGAATATGGGTCGCGTCACGCAGGTATGGCTTACCTCTAGAGAAGCGGCATTATTCACGCGGTCTTGAATGATCAACACGTTTTTGCCGGGTGCTACCTGCCTATGGCTTGATCCGGGCTTGGCTTTTTAATCCCGGGTCAGATTTGTCCTATGGATTTGTCAGGTTTGGGCGCTGGGGCCGGTCTACTCTTGTGACGGTCACTGCCGTCATCCTGAAATCCATATGGAGATAACCATGGATAGGTATGAGGTCGAGTTCATTCCGCGCGCACGGGTAGCTATTCGCTAGTGGCACCCAATGAGTCGTCACTGACCGATGCCAATATGCTTTTGGCCAATCAGTTGCGTTGGACTTGAGTTGGAGAGCGTGGAAATTTCACGTAATTTTCAACGCTATTAGAAAAAATCCGACATAAAAAAGCAGCCATCACATGGATGGCTGCAGTGTCATGCCGGTAATCAACGCAACATCAGTTCGCTATGAATCGGCGCGCCAGCCAGTGATCCAGGCTCAACTTGCCAGGACCACTCAATAACAATGGCACAAACATCACCAAATACATCAGCGGCAGCTTGTAGCCGTTGTCGCAGACGTTGTAGCCATTGCCCGCGTGAACACTGACCCAGGCAACGATGGTGAGAATGATGAGCGACACGCTGAAGAAGCGGGTGCCGAGGCCAATTACCAGCGCAACGGCACCGAGCAATTCAGACCAGGTGGCCAAGAACCAGGAAATATCCACAGGCACGATGTTGAACGGAAACGGAAAATCTTCCTGAACATTGATGAACCAGTTTTCTCCGGTAAATTTCTGGACGCCGGCTACCCAGAATTCCCATGCCAGTAACAGCCGTATACCCAATAGCCCCAGACAGCTTCCGGCCTGGTCAAGTCGCGTGGTCAGTCTGGCGTACACATTAACGATGGCATTCATGCAGAGTCACCTGTGATGAACAAAAGCGGGTTGTGATCAAAGCCTGGAATAACGTCCCCAGGCCTTGGCTGATTACTTATTTCTTTTTGGTGGCGCCGCACTTGCCTTCGCCGCATTTGCCTTCTTTGGCCTTGGGATCGGCGGCTTGGGTGGTTTTGGTCGCGCCACATTTCCCTTCACCACATTTGCCGTCTTTTGCCTTGGCTTCGGTGGTTTTGGTGGTTTTTGTCGCGCCGCATTTTCCTTCGCCGCACTTGCCGTCTTTGGCTTTTTCAGCTTGTGCGACTTGGTAGCCTTGTGAAAGATCGTTCAGCGCAAAGGGATTGCCGTTAGCTGCGTAGGCGACCCCTGCGGTGCCGAGTGCAGCGGTTAATGCGAGCGTGAGGGTTGCAGTGCGTGTTTTCATGGTCAATCTCCCAAATTTTTGTTTGCTGTTGCCCATGCAGCAGGGTTTACGTGGGCGGGGGTGAAAGCGTAAAAAGGATTCAATAGATATATCTGTATCAGTTCGCAACCCGGAACTGTCTTTATCGTCCGGTAATGACCTTGCTGATGCGTTGATGCGCTTCCGTCGATAACGGATGGGCTGTCCCGGTTGTGTCGTGAAGGCTCGATTGGCGCAGCACGAGCCGCATCTGCCGAATCTGGGTTTCAAAATTTCGGCAGTTGATGCACATCCACACGTGCATGCGCAGGCCCAAGCTCTCGAAAAGCCCCAGGGTGCGATCCTGGCTTTCTGATACCAGGTGGCTTGCGCCTTGGCATGTCAGCATTTTTTCACCCGGGCAGGCCCGGCTCCTGTCTGTTATCGAGACACTGAGGAGATCACAACAGATTCCGTTTCAGCGTCGTACCCCCATTCGTCGGTGGGATCTGTGCTTCCTTACAGCGTGCGGACTGTTTTTTCGACGGGATACGACAGTGCGCTCAGTGTGTGCCGCTTGGGTATGGGTGAAACCGGTCTATATTTATTGGTGTAAGGCAAATACCTTAATATCGACCAATCACCCTCAATTAATGAAAAGGAACCAACATGTCCAGGATTGCTATGGTTGTTTTGTCGGCCGCGCTGCTTGTTTCGCCTGCGTACGCATCAAGCAAATTGATATCCGTACCCAGTGCTCAATCGGCGAAGGTGACGCTGGATAAACTTGAAGCGCTTGCACAGGCCCGTGGTCTGAAAGTATTTGCACGCATCGATCACACAGCGGGCGCACAAAGCATTGGAGAAAAGCTGCGCCCCACCGAGCTGCTGATCATGGGCAATCCAAAAGGCGGCACCCCTTTGATGCAATGCAATCAAGCCTATGGCATCGATTTGCCGCTTCATGTGCTGGCCTGGGAAGATGCAGCGGGTAAAAGTTGGTTGAGCTACAAGGATCTGTCCAAGCTCGGCAACAAACATGCAGACGACAGTTGTGATGCTGCACTCAAGCGGTTGACCGGAGCGCTAGAAGGATTGGTGACTGAGGCCGCCAAGTAATCAACCTGAGCCGCTGGCGGAGTGGGACGGACGCATGTCCACCCCGGATAGGGTTCGCTGACAATGATCTGAAGGTTTTGTCCGGAATTGTGTCCGCCTCAGCCATGCCTGGTTTGTCGCACAGCAGAGAAATGCATTGCTGCACGCAACAGCAGTCGGTATAGTGCGGCCTCCCGCACCCAACCAATCGGTGCGCGGTTCTTTCACTCCCGATCTCACGATCCTCTATTCGTCTGCCTCGATTGGTATCACTGCATAAGTGACAGGCCGTCGCAGGAAACCACATGACTACTGAAACAACTTTGTCCAGCCCGGACTTTACTGGGCTTGGCCTGTCCGAACCCATTTTGCGTGCGATTGCCGAAG
>JAGXGP010000030.1 GCA_024636775.1 Hydrogenophilales bacterium | reverse complement strand
GAAAAATGCTGGTTGATAAACGAATATATCTGGCGTCACAATCGCCGCGACGGCGCGAACTGCTGAAGCAAATCGGCGTGGCTTTTGATGTGCTGCCTTTGCGAGCGGTGATGGGTCGCATGGATGTCATCGAAATACCGCGTGCAGAAGAGTCCGCAGCCGATTTCGTCCAGCGCATGGCAACCGAAAAATCCACCTGTGGCTGGAACGCAGTGGAAACACGCCACCTGCTTCGATTCCCCGTCATGGGGGCAGACACAGTGATCGAGCTGGATGATGTCATCATCGGCAAGCCCGCTGGCCGAGCCGAGGCCGAAGCCATGTTGAAGCAGCTATCCGGGCGCCAGCACGTCGTTCACACCGCTGTGGCGATAAAACATGAAGGGCGACAGGAGTGGTGTGTGTCGACCAGCCAGGTCACGTTTGCCACACTCGATGCGGCTACCATCACACGCTATCTGGAAACGGGCGAATATTTAGGCAAGGCCGGTGGCTATGGCATTCAGGGCCGTGGGGGCATATTTGTCGAACGTATCGAGGGTAGCTACAGTGGCGTCATGGGATTGCCGTTATATGACACAGCTGTTCTTCTCAGAGCTTTTGGTCTGACGGTTTGATGATTTTTCTAAATCAAAGCTGATTGAGTCGTTTATTTAGCGGCTTATTTTCGAGTCATTTTCGATTTAGAAATTGAATAAGCTTTTGCCATGAGCGAAGAAATTCTCGTCAACGTCACGCCGCAGGAAACTCGCGTCGCTGTTCTCCTCTTGGGTTCGGTGCAGGAATTGCACATCGAACGTGCACAGTGCCGGGGGCTGGTCAGCAATATTTACATGGGGCGTGTGGTGCGTGTGCTGCCCGGGATGCAGTCGGCATTTATCGACGTAGGCCTGGAACGTGCTGCCTTCCTTCATGTTGCCGACATCTGGGAAGAACGCCATAACGGTGATCCTGAGCGGCCCATCGAGCAGATTCTGCATGAAGGCCAAAGCCTGATGGTTCAGGTGATCAAAGACCCAATCGGCACCAAAGGCGCGCGTCTTTCCACCCAAATCAGTTTTGCCGGACGCTATCTGGTGTATCTGCCGCAGGAAACCCATATCGGCATTTCACAGAAAATAGAAGGCGAGGAAGAACGCGAACTGCTGCGCCAGAAATTGCACCAGTTGATGCCGCCCGACGCAACGGGTGGCTTCATCGTTCGCACAATGGCCGAAACCGCAGAAGACACTGAAATGCGCGCCGACATCGAATATCTGCGGCGCTTGTGGAGCAGCATTCAGTCGCGCGGCAACTGTGTCGTGCCGTGCTTGCTGTATCAAGATCTCGACTTGGCGCTGCGCGTGCTGCGTGATTTCGTCAACCGTGAAACCACGCGCATCCTGATTGATTCGCGCGAAACCTTTCAGCGCATGACCGAATTTGCGCAGAATTACACCCATGCCGTACTCGACAAGCTACAGCACTTTGACGCTGACCGTCCGCTATTCGACCTGCATTCAATTGAGGACGAGATCGCCAAGGCACTGGGGCGGCGCGTCGATCTGAAATCCGGCGGCTACCTCATCATCGACCAGACCGAAGCGCTGACCACCGTCGACGTCAACACCGGCGGCTTCGTTGGCGCACGCAATTTCGACGACACCATCTTCAAGACCAACCTCGAAGCCGCGCAGGCCATCGCGCGGCAACTGCGTTTGCGCAATCTCGGCGGCATCATCATCATCGATTTCATCGACATGGATAACGCCGAGCATCAGGAAGCGGTGTTGACCGAGCTGAAGAAGACTCTGGCACGTGATCCGACGCGCACTACCGTCAGCGGGTTTTCAGCGCTGGGTCTGGTCGAAATGACGCGCAAGCGCACCCGCGAGTCGCTGGCACACATTCTGTGTGAGCCTTGCCCCACCTGCACTGGGCGCGGTGAAATCAAAACGGCACAGACCGTGTGCTATGACGTACTGCGTGAAATCCTGCGTGAGGCGCGTCAGTTTGAAGCGCGTGAATATCGCATCACCGCTTCGCAAAGCGTGATCGACCAGTTCCTCGATGAAGAATCCGGCAGCCTCGCCCAGCTCATCGACTTTATCGGCAAGCCCGTATCGCTTCAGGTCGAAACCAGTTATCCGCAGGAACAATACGACATCATCCTGCTGTGAAAACGCTGGCGCCACCCCCGTATTGGCCACAGGCTTGTGCTGAACTCGCCGCCGCCGATCCGGTGATGGCCGCGCTCATCACACGCTATCCGGATGCCGTGTTGACGAATCGCGGCGATCCATTTCAAACCCTCACCCGCGCCATTGTGGGCCAGCAGATTTCTGTCAAGGCAGCAGATACCGTGTGGGGGCGCTTCGCTGAATATGCGCAATACGTTTCCCCCGAACATATCGTCACCCTGGAACAAACCGCCCTCGCAGCCTGTGGCTTATCGCGTCGCAAGGCCGAATACTTGCATGACCTGGCAGGGCACTTTGTCGATGGCCGCATCGAACCCGCGCGCTGGCTCAACATGGAAGACGAAGCCGTAATTGACGAGTTAATCGACGTACGTGGAATCGGCCGCTGGACCGCCGAGATGTTCCTGATTTTCAGCCTGCGCCGCCCCGACGTCTGGCCGGTCGACGACATCGGCTTGCAAAAGGCGGTAGCCCTGCATTATCTGCACAGTGAGCGGCCCACTCCAAAAACTTTACGCCAGCAAGGCGAACGCCATGCGCCCTGGCGTACCGTCGCCACCTGGTATCTGTGGAGAAGCCTGGATCCGGCGGTGGTGCAGTACTGAAGACCGTTGCCAGCCATGAGCACTCCTTCGCTGTGCTTTATTCGGAAGTCCGGTAGCCGAACCTTAGCAGTAGCTCAACGTTTGAAATCACCGTGCTGCGCGGCTTTTTGCGCAGCTCCGGTGGATTGATGGGTTGAGCATCACTTCAAGCTCGGGACTTCCTTTTCAACGTAGCCTATATGCGCCGTCCACTCGTCCAGGCAAAGGGCAAAGCCACCGCCCTCGCAGTCTTCACTGCCTTGCCTCTTTAGGGCGAATATCCGCCCTTGCGGTATCCCGGCACTCATATATGCCAAGAAGTCAGTCGAAGAATCACCATATGCATATGAAAGGTGCCAGTTCGCCTTGGTGTAGGTACGAAGAATCTCGGCTTTGAAAGTGGCGGGCATCTTCCGTTCTTGATCATTTTGCGCGATGTGAACAGGTCCAGAAGGGAAGTTGTACTTTTTAAGCCATTTCTCTAGCCCGGACTGAAAGGCGGGGACGCGCGTTGTCACATAAACAATCTTGTACCCCTTACGCACATAGGCTGCGACAACTTTATCTGCGTCTGGTCGAGCTTCAAACACGGATAGGTTATGGGGTGTAAGCGTTCCGTCAATATCTAGGACAACCACCTGTCCAACCGGAGGGTCGGGAATCGGGACTGGAGGCAGTTGTACGCACCCCGCTGCGAAGACGCTAGCGGTTATGGGAAAAGCAGTGAAGGTGCGCATGGTGCTTTCCTCACGAGATATAGATTAAGTGAAATAACGCAGGGAGGGGATTCGATGATGCCCAACAGTTAATATGCGGACGCCAATGTCCGTATAACATTATTATTTGGGGTGTCCGTTATGGTCATGTAACCACATGATTTTCAATCACTTTAATTTTTATGTGTCTCTATAACAACCCCCAATGATAGGCCAGCTTGGCAAGACCACTGGGCATTTTCTATGGCCGCTATAGGCCGTCGCTAGTCGCCACTGAAGGTGCGCTAACGTGCTGGAAAATCCAGTTTTTGGCTTTTCTCAGGCGACCAAACTGATTTCCGCCACAACCGGCGCGTGATCCGACGGTCGTTCCAGCTTACGCATGTCCCGATCCACGGTACTGGAGGTGCAGGCGGCAGCCAGGGGTTCGGTGAGCAGTATGTGGTCGATGCGCAGGCCGTGATTGCGGCGGAAGCCCATCATCCGGTAATCCCACCAACTGAACGTTTTTTCAGGTTGATCGAACAGGCGGAAGCTGTCTTTCAGGCCGAGTGCGAGCAAGGTCTGGAAGCGCTCGCGTTCGGGGGGGGAGACCAAAATGCAATCTTTCCAAACTTCGGGGTCGTGAACATCGCGATCATCTGGTGCAATGTTGTAATCACCCAAAAGCGCCAGTTGGGGGTGGCGTGTGAGTTCGTCTTTGAGCCAAAGGGTGAGCGCGTCGAACCAGGCAAGTTTGTAGGGGTATTTGTCGGAGTCGAGTGCCTGGCCGTTGGGGCAGTAGACGCAGACGACGCGAACGCCATCAACGGTAGCGGCAATCATCCGTTTCTGTGCATCTTCAAAACCAGGGATGCCAAGCTGGACATCGGTCAGCTCGCTACGACTGACGATGGCCACGCCGTTGTAGGTTTTCTGCCCGACGAATGCCACGCGATACCCGGCTGCTTCTATTTCTGCGGTAGGGAATTTGTCGTCGGTGAGTTTGGTTTCCTGCAGGCACACCACGTCGGGTTGGCGGGTGGCAAGAAAGTCCAATAGCTGAGGCAGGCGGACTTTGAGGGAGTTGACGTTCCAGGCTACAAGTTTCATGCCGCCGAGTGTAGCGCATACGATTCCACATGGGCTTTAGCCCATAGTGAATCGGAGTACCCCTCAAGGGGGTATTGAAAAGAATCCTTTAGTGCAACTGAGACGGTCACGACGTCCTCCCGCAGTGCGGGAGGCGGCGCCCCAATGGCCTCCGCCCCTGAGGCAGCAGGTTATCGGGTGCCTGACAGGGCGGGCGGCTGCGCCGCTGGGGAAGCCGGAGCCGGGGTGGCCTCTGGCGTGGGCTTGCCACCGGGCAGTACGGTTTTTGGATAGCCGGCACGGTCAATCGCCGCGTTCCACTGACCTGATTCGAAACCGTCGATCTTGTCGCTG
This sequence comes from Hydrogenophilales bacterium, assembly GCA_024636775.1. Lineage (GTDB taxonomy): Bacteria > Pseudomonadota > Gammaproteobacteria > Burkholderiales > Thiobacillaceae > Thiobacillus. Next base: position 15,307 of record JAGXGP010000030.1, on the reverse strand, counting down.
CCGACAATGAGGACGGGTACCCGCAATTGACCGGTTATTTTTTGCAGTTCGGCTTGGGCTTCGGGGCTGGCTTGCGGGTCTTTGTTGCTGAAAGGGACGCCGCGTTCGGAGAGCAGCTTTCGCGCCAGGTCACAAGGGGCGCCGCACGCGCTGGCGTACAGGGTGATCGGGTGTTTTTCACGCGCGGTTTTGCTGGAATAGGATTCGCCGCCTTCGATGACGCTGCCATTGAACGCCTTTTGCTGCGCGTTCCTGATGCTGGGCGGTGGCGCCTGATCGCTGTATACCGTGCGACCCTGCGCATCCTTCCACTGATACAGCTGGGCAGCGGAAAGCGGTGCGCTTGCCACCGCTAGCCAGGCCGCCGCCATGATGAAGCCTGCTTTCATCTTAAACTCCTGATAAACATATTCACCTGCCATAACGGCCATATCGGAGAGAAGCTTTACCCACAAATATCATAAAGGGTCGGCCGTGGTAGTAGAGCCAACAAGTTGGCAACAATCACGCTCTCAAGCCAGCGAAGCTCATGCCATGCCGTTATGTCGCAGCAACGCGTCGATGTTCGGCTCGCGGCCGCGGAAGGCCTTAAATGATTCGAGTGCCGGGCGGGCGCCACCCTGCGCGAGAATTTCGCTCCAGAAACGGTGCCCCACTTCGGGGTTGAGTACGCCGCCATAACCTTCGGCTTCGTCCTCAAACAGTGCGTAGGCGTCGGCCGACAGCACTTCCGCCCACTTATAGCTGTAATACCCCGCCGCGTAGCCGCCCGCAAAAATATGCGAGAAGTTGTTGGGGAAGCGGTTGTAGGCCGGCGGGATCAGGACCGCGACCTGTTGACGGATGTCATTGATCAGGTCGAGCGCGGTGCGGTCGCCGCTGGGGTCGAAATCATCGTGCAGGTGCATGTCGAAGCTGGCGAACTCGATCTGGCGCAGTGTTTGCAGGCCGGACTGGAAGTTCTTCGCGGCAAGCATCTTGTCGAACAGCGCGCGCGGCAAGGGTTCGCCGCTGTCGATATGGGCTGTCATGTGCTTTAGCACATCCCATTCCCAGCAGAAATTTTCCATGAACTGGCTCGGCAATTCGACGGCGTCCCATTCGACGCCGTTGATGCCGGAGACGCCCATCTCTTCAATTTGCGTGAGCAGGTGATGCAGGCCGTGGCCGGTTTCGTGGAACAGGGTGATGACTTCATCGTGGGTGAACAATGCGGGTTTATTGCCCACCGGGCCGGAGAAGTTGCAGTTCAGATAAGCCACCGGGGTCTGGATCCCGTCCGCCTTTTTACGTCGGGTGATGACGTCGTCCATCCACGCACCGCCGCGTTTCGAGGCGCGGGCATAGAGGTCAAGGTAGAACTGCCCGACACGTTGACCCTTGTGGTCGGTGAGGCTGTAGAACTTGACGTCGGGATGCCACACCGGGGCGCTGTCTTCTCGGATGTGCAGGCCGTAAAGTGTTTCGACCAGCTTGAACAGGCCTGCCAGCACGCGCGGCTCGGGGAAATAGGCTTTTACTTCCTGATCCGAAAAGCTGTAGCGCGTCACGCGCAGCTTTTCAGAAGCAAAGGTGGTGTCCCAGGATTGCAGATCATCAATGCCGAGGTCGCGGGCGAAAGCCTGCAATTCAAGGAAGTCCTTTTCGGCGTAGGGGCGGGCGCGCACGCCGAGTTCATCGAGAAATTTCAGCACCTCGGCCGGCGTGTCAGCCATCTTGGCGGCCAGCGAGACTTCCGCGTAGCTGTTGAATCCCAGCAACACGGCCGCTTCGCGCCGTAGCTTGAGAATGCCGGAAATCAGCGCGGTGTTGTCGAAGCCGGGTTTGCCGAGTTCAGAGGCACGGGTGACATAGGCGCGATAGAGCTGCTCGCGTAGCTCGCGGTTTTCAGCGTATTGCATCACCGGCAGATAGGACGGCATATGCAGGGTGATCTTCCAGCCGGGCTTGCCATCGGCTTCAGCCGCCGCCTTCATGGCTTCCAGTGCGTCGGCCGGTATGCCCGCCAGTTGGATGGCCTCGTCGATGAACAGCGCAAAGTCGTTGGTTGCATCGAGCAGGTTTTCCTCAAACTTGGCAGACAGTTGCGCCAGTTCTTCCTGCACCTGCATGAAGCGGGCCTTTTTGTCGGCTGGGAGTTCGGCTCCGCCGAGGCGGAAGTCGCGCAGTTCGTTCTCGACGATTTTTTTGCGTGGGTCAGACAACGCCTCGTAATCGGAGCGGGCTTTCAGCGCCTTGAACTTGTCGAACAAGGCTTCGTTCTGCCCCATTTCTGCATAAAAGATGGTGATCTTGGGCAGGCAGGCGTTGTAAACCTCACGCAGCTCGGGCGAATCCATCACCGAATGCAAGTGTGAGACCTGGCCCCAGGCACGGCCCAGTTTCTCGTTTGCATCATCCAGCGGCGCTACAAAGGCTTCCCATTCGGCGGGGGTGTCGGCAGACTCGGCCTGCTTGACCGCGGCGCGGCAATCGGCCAGTAACTGGTCGATTGCGGGGGTGACGAATTCGGGCTTGAACTCGGAAAAACGGGGCAAACCGGAAAAGTCGAGCAAAGGGTTCATGGCGGGATGACGGGTTGGAGGGAGAGGGGAATTATACTTTCGGGCCGGAAGCTGAAATTTCAACCCCATGACAGATAAGGTTAACGCTCAATTTATAGCGCCGCATCACGGTGTCACCCCCATGCTGGCAGCGGGCGCCTGGGTGCATCCATGCGCCACGGTGATTGGTGAAGTCAGCCTGGGCTGTGACGCCTCGGTATGGCCCGGTGCGGTGATTCGCGGCGACGTCAACAGCATCACCATTGGTGAGGCCAGCAATATTCAGGATGGCAGCGTACTTCACGTGTCGCACAAAACGCTGGACAATCCGGCGGGCGGGCCGCTGATCGTGGGCGCGCGCGTGACGGTGGGCCACACAGTCATTCTGCACGCTTGCACCATTGAGGACGAGTGTTTGATCGGGATGGGCAGTATCATCCTCGATCGTGCGGTGATCCAGAGACACGTGCTGCTGGGCGCGGGTTCGCTGGTGCCGGAAGGTAAGGTGCTTGAATCCGGGTTTCTGTACCTGGGGCGCCCGGCCAAGCAGGTGCGTGAGCTGACGGCAGACGAAATGGCCTATTTCAATTATTCCGCGCAGCACTATGTGCAACTCGCGCGGTCGTATCAAAACGTTTAACCCCATGGACATCGAATGAAATTCGCCAAACCGCTTCTTATTGCTGCCGCAGTGCTCGTTGTGGCGGGCGCACTGTTTTATGCGCTGATGGAAAAACCCAGCGCGCCTGCTTCCACCTTCACCACGTTGGAGGGCAAACAGATTACGCTCAAGGACTTGCGCGGCCAGATCGTGTTGGTCAATTTCTGGGCAACTTCATGCCCCGGCTGCATCAAGAAAATGCCCGACATGATCGAGACTTATAACCAGTACAAGGGCCGCGGCTTTGAAGTCATTGCCGTCGCCATGAGCTACGATCCGCCCAATTACGTAGCCAGTTTCGTGAAGACGCGCCAATTGCCGTTTCCGGTGGCGCTCGACGTCAATGGCGAACACGCGCGTGCGTTTGGCAATGTGCAGGTCACGCCCACCACCTTTGTCATCGGCAAGGACGGCAGCATCCTCGAGCAAAAGCTGGGCGATTTTGACTTCGTTAAATTGAAAGCCATGCTGGACAAGGAGCTGACTTGAACAAATATCTGGCTGCAGCCGCCATGGCAATCACGCTGGCTGCGTGCAGTGCACCGGATACGCCGAAGCCAGTACGCTCAACCCCCGGCAAAGTGGCCTTGCCGCCAGCGCCGCCACCGCCTTTGGTGGCCGACGATCGCATCATGTGTACGGCTGACGTCAAGGCCTGTTCCGATGGCAGTTTTGTCAGCCGCAACCCCAACAAGGGCTGCGCGTTTGCGCGTTGCCCGGGCGAAACCCAACCCTAACTTTTACGGATTTTTGATTCATGGCGCAATACGTTTATTCCCTCAACCGTGTCGGCAAGATTGTTCCGCCCAAGCGGCACATTCTGAAAGACATTTCCCTCAGTTTTTTTCCCGGTGCAAAAATCGGTCTGCTCGGTCTGAACGGTTCCGGCAAGTCTTCGCTGATCCGGATCATGGCGGGTGTGGACACCGACATCGAAGGCGAAGCCATCCCGATGGCGGGCATCCGCATTGGCTATCTGCCGCAAGAGCCGCAACTCGATCCGACGCATACGGTGCGTGAGGCGGTGGAAGCCGGACTGGGCGAGATCGTCGAAGCCAAAAAAAGGCTAGAAGAGGTGTACGCGGCTTATGCCGAGCCCGATGCCGATTTCGACAAGCTGGCCGAAGATCAGGCGCGCTGTGAAGCGATCATTGCCACGTCGGGGGCCGACCTTGACACCCAGATGGAAATCGCGGCCGATGCCCTGCGCCTGGCGCCGTGGGACGCGGTGATCGGCAATTTGTCGGGCGGTGAAAAACGCCGCGTGGCGTTGTGCCAATTGTTGCTGTCCAACCCCGACATGCTGCTGCTCGACGAACCGACCAACCACCTCGACGCCGAGTCGGTCGACTGGCTGGAACAATACCTGGTGCGCTACCCCGGTACCGTGGTGGCGGTGACGCACGATCGCTACTTCCTCGACAACGCCGCCGAGTGGATTCTGGAACTCGACCGTGGCCACGGTATCCCGTGGAAGGGCAACTACACCAGTTGGCTGGAACAGAAGGAAGCGCGCCTGGAAACCGAGGGCAAGCAGGAAGTTGGCCGCATCAAGACCATGAAGCAGGAACTGGAGTGGGTACGGCAAAATCCCAAGGCGCGCCAGGCCAAGTCGAAAGCGCGTCTGGCACGCTTCGAGGAACTGAATTCGGTTGAATACCAGAAGCGCAATGAAACGCAGGAAATCTTCATTCCGGTCGGCGAACGTCTCGGCGACAAGGTAATCGACTTCACCAACGTGACGAAATCCTTCGGTGACCGCTTGCTGATCGACAACCTGTCTTTCAGCGTGCCGCCCGGTGCCATCGTCGGCATCATTGGTCCCAACGGCGCGGGTAAATCGACTTTCTTCAAAATGATCACGGGTCTGGAAAAACCGGACAGCGGTGAAGTCGAAATCGGTCAGACGGTTAATCTCGCCTACGTCGATCAGAGCCGCGACGCGCTGTCGGCCGACAAAACCGTGTTCGACGAAGTGGCCGAAGGCCGCGACATCCTCACCGTGGGGCGCTACGAGATTCCGTCGCGCGCCTACCTCGGACGCTTCAACTTCAAAGGTGGCGATCAGCAAAAACGCGTCGGTAGCTTGTCTGGCGGCGAACGCGGCCGTCTGCATCTGGCCAAGACTTTGATTGCCGGCGGCAACGTGCTGCTGCTCGACGAACCGTCCAACGACCTGGATGTGGAAACCCTGCGCGCGCTGGAAGATGCGCTGCTGGAGTTCGCCGGTTGCGTCATGGTGATCTCGCACGACCGCTGGTTCCTCGACCGCATCGCCACCCACATCCTCGCGTTCGAAGGCGACTCGCAGGTGGTGTTCTTTCCCGGCAACTACCAGGAATACGAGGCGGACAAGAAAAAACGCCTGGGTGAAGAAGGTGCCAAGCCAAAGCGGATTCGTTACAAACCCATCAGCCGGTAATCGAACAATGATCCTGGATACCTTGAAAGCGTCTGATCGTTACCACGGGTTGCACCCGTTGTTTGCGCGGGCCTTCGCGTTTTTGCGCGACACGGATTTGCTGGCACTCGAACCCGGCGTGCATGCGGTGCAAGGCGAGCAGATCTTCGCCATCGCCGAGGCCTGCACCGGGCGCACTCGGATTGACGCGAAATTGGAATGTCATCGTCGTTATATCGATATCCAGCTGGTGCTCGAAGGTATCGACGAAATGGGCTGGAAGCCGCTGGCCGATTGCGTCGAACCGGCAACGGAATACGATGCCGAACGCGACATCCGGTTTTTCAACGATGCGCCCGCAAGCTGGATTGCCACGCCCCCGGGGTCGTTCTGTCTTTTTTTTCCGGATGATGCGCACGCCCCCCTGGTGAGTACAGGCCTGATTCACAAGGTGGTGGTCAAGATCGCGCTGTAAGACGAAAGCGGAATGCCGGTCGACCGGTCCCGTTAGTTTCTTCAGGAATCGATAACGGGGCCGATTCTTCCTTTGTCTGTTGACGATGTCTCGATCATGCGCGTTACCTTATTGCTTCTTTTGACTGTTTTGTGGACGGGTGCCCAGGCATCCGTCCCTGTCTCTATTTTCGTCCTGCATTCTTACAGTCAGGAATATCCCTGGACCCGCGGACAGCATCAGGGCTTTGTTCAGGCGCTGGAGAATGATCCAGCGCGAGCGTATTCCCTGAATGTGGAATACCTGGATACCAAGCGGGCCAGCTACAACGCCGCCTATGCCGACCTGATGGGCACCCATCTGCGGGAAAAGTACCGGGGTTACCAGCCTGAGGCCGTTTATGTCACAGATGACAACGCCCTGTCGTTTGCACTGTCCCATCTGGACAAGGTGTTCCCGGGGGTGCCGGTGTTTTTTTCTGGCGTTAACAATTATGACATCAGGCCGAAACTTGATCGGGCGCGGGTAACTGGGGTGTTTGAAAAGAAGGAAATAGCGCCAAATTTGCGTCTGATGCGTCAGATATCGCCGGACATCAAGGAAATTGCCATCGTCGGCGACGCGACTGAAACCTATCGTGCGATTGAAGGTGATATCCGTCAGGAATTAAGCGCCCACCCTGATATTCATGCCACCTTCCTGGCAAGCAACCGGATCGATGATTTGATCGGACAGTTGCGGAAACGGCAGGAGCACTTTGTGTTTCTGACCACGCTGGGTGCCATGACCGACACGGCGGGCCGCACGCTCACGCTTCCCGAAACGATGGACGCCATCGTGCATGCCGGACAGTTCGTCGTGTTCAGCATGGAAGATGCCTATCTCTACCCGGGGGTGTTGGGCGGCTATGTCACCAGCGGCCCGCGCCAGGGCGGCATGGCTGCACAGTTGCTGACCCGCTATTTGAACGGCACGCCCGTGTCCGCTCTTCAGCCGGTCGTGGCCAGCCCCAATGAATACATTCTGGACGAAACCGAGTTAATCAAGGCCGGACTGTCACTGCCGAAAGACGTGGCAGACGTGGTCACGCTGAATCATCGTCCCCCTTCCTTTTATGAGACTAATCGGTCGGTCATTCTGGGAACGCTATACGGCCTGGCCGGTTTGCTGCTGCTCGGCCTGATTCTGGCCCTGCTGCTGTTTGTCAGAAAGAATCGCCAGATTGCCCATGCCTCCAGGCTGCTCGGGGAAACCAAGGACAGCCTCGAGCGGGCGCAACGTATCGCCCAAATGGGCAATTGGGATTGGCATATTTCAGAGAACATATTGTTCTGGTCGGAAGAGGTCTACCACCTGTTCGGGATCAGCTCGGCTAGATTTAGTATCAGCTATGAGGCTTTCATTGCCAGGGTTCATCCGGATGATCAGGGGTTGGTGGACGAAGCCGTCAGAAACACGCTGGAAACAGGCGCCGTCTACGACATCCACCACCGGATCGAGCGCGCGGATGGTGAAATTCGATTTGTGCATGAAAGTGCCGAAGTCCTGCGGGACGGCCATGGCAAACCTGTCCGCATGATCGGCACCATTCAGGACGTCACCGAACAAAGACGGGTGGAGCAGACCCTGCGCGACAAGGATGCCAATCTGGCATACATGGCCTATCACGATGCGCTGACAGGCTTGCCGAACCGGATTTTGCTGATGGACCGGCTTGAGCACGCGACCAGTAGGGCAGAACGGTCAGGCAACCGCCTGGCCTTGCTGTTTATCGATTTGGACCGGTTCAAGACGATCAATGACAGCCTCGGGCACAGCGTCGGGGACGCCTTGCTGCAGGCGGTCGCCGGCCGCATGCAATCCCTGGTGCGGGATGAAGACACGCTGGCCCGTTTGGGTGGCGACGAGTTCGTCGTGTTTCTGGAAGACGTTGAGGATGGCCTGGATGCCGCGAATGTGGCGAAAAAAATCATACATGCCCTGGAGAAGGTCTTGCTCATTGGGGATTATCCGCTGCATGTTTCAGCCAGCATTGGCGTCAGCCTGTATCCCGAGGATGGCACGGATGCCGAAACACTGATGAAGCACGCCGATGCGGCCATGTACAAGGCCAAGGAGGGCGGGCGCAACGCCTTTCATTTCTATGAACACGGGATTACCGAACGTGCGATGCGGCGCATCCAGCTGGAATCCAGGCTGCGAGCTGCCTTTGAGCAGGGCGCCCTGGAGGTGTTCTATCAGCCGTTAGTCACCCTGGAAGATGGGCGCATATGTGGCGCAGAGGCCCTGTTGAGATGGATTGATCCGCAGGAAGGCGCTATTTCCCCCGATCATTTCATTCCAATTGCCGAAGACACTGGCCTGATCATCCCCATGGGGGAGTGGGTGATTCGTGAAGTCTGCCTGGCACTGAAAAGATGGGATGCGCAGGGCATCCCGCTTGAAAACTTTGCCATGCATATCAATCTGTCGGGCAAGCAATTGCTGCAGAAAGATCTGCCGCAGCGCCTGTCAGCCATGTTTCTCGAGCTCGGGGTATCGCCAGATCGGATCACGCTGGAGCTGACCGAAAGCAGCATTATGGAAAGCGAAACACTGGGCCTGGATATATTGACGGAGCTGAGAAAAATTGGCGTCAGCCTTGCCATTGACGATTTTGGCACCGGCCATTCTTCGTTGAGTCGCCTGAAACTGTTGCCGATCAGCGAGCTCAAGATCGATCGCAGTTTCATTCGGGATATTGCCGAAGACAATAACGACGCGGCGATTGTTCAGGCCATTCTGGCGATGGCGACCAGTCTGGGTTTGGAGGTCATCGCAGAAGGTGTCGAGAATGCAGAGCAGGAAGCCTTTCTGCTGCAACACGGCTGTCTGCTGGCGCAGGGGTATTACTATGCCCGCCCCATGCCGGAGCACGACATGCTACCGCTGCTGATGCCTGACCGCCCCTATGAAGTAGTCCAGGTGCGGACTCACGTCAACGGTTAACGGATGCGGGCTGTTGCAATGGGCGGATCGATTTGGCCTTAATAATGCGGCGGGAGCTCGTCGCGCAGGGGGCGCGATTCGGCTGGCAGCGCGTTCTGCAGTTGTTGGTTCAGGAGTCGGAGTTGTTGCTGCATCAGGTCGAGTTGTCCCTGTTGGCGAATGACCGTCTCATTCAGCGTGTCGATCAGGTCTTCGGCAAAGGCCAGCTTGGATTCGAGCTCATTCAGGCGTGCTTCCATCATGGGGTTCCCGGGTGTGTGGATGGGCTTAAAAGCGGTTTAACCAGTTTTTCCAGCCGGGGATAGTGCAACTGGCCCGCGACCTTGTGGCGAATATGCCCATCGATGTCGATGATGAAGGAAGTGGGCACGCTAGTTACGTTGCCGAACACAGCTGCTACCGAGGCGTTGGTCGGCGCGGCCATGAACGTGTAGCCCTTGTCATTCATCCACGCGGCGATTTTTTCCGGCGAGTCATCTATGCTGATCGAAATGACTTCAAAGCCACGGGTACGATAGTCCTGCCAGAATGAATCGATGACCGGCTTCTCCTTGCGGCAATAGGGGCACCAGGTCGCCCAGAAGTTCACCAGTACGACCTTCCCCTTGAGGGCTTTGCTGAGTATCCGGCCATCGGTCAGCGCCACCTGCCAGGGCGGTGCGGCACGATCCTCATCGCTGACATCGGCCGGTGGACGAAACCACAGGTACGCGATCAAACCCAGTAAAATCAGGGTCAGCGGACTCGGCGTCCATTTTTTAACAAAGGCTTTTCTATCCATGCTGTGGCTGAAATCGTTTCATATCGTGATGGTGGTGAGCTGGTTCGCCGGGTTGTTCTATCTGCCGCGTCTGTTCGTCAATCTGGCGATGGAAGAGAACGACGCCGCCTACAACCGCCTGTTGCTGATGGCGAACAAATTGTATCGCTTCGTCTCGCCGATTATGTGGCTGACGCTGATTACCGGCATCTGGCTATGGCTGGCGTATTTTCCGCTCAGCATGAACTGGATGTGGCTGAAGTTGATTCTGGTGGTCGGACTGGTCGGTTATCACCACGTGTGCAAGCGTTTGCTGCGTGGGTTCGAAGCCAGACAGAATACGAAATCGCATGTTTGGTTCCGCTGGTTCAATGAAGTCCCCGTCATTGTGTTGTTGCTTGTCGTCTTGCTCGTTGTATTGAAGCCCTTTTAAGTTCTAAGAAAGCCCCGTTTGAATTCCAAGTCCCCCAAATCTCGGCCACGTCCCACCAAAACGTTGCATCCCGTTCGCCCTGAACGCGAGGCGCTGCCGCCGGCCAGCCATTTTGCCACCTGCCCGCGTGGGCTGGAGGCCTTGCTCGAAGCCGAGCTCACCGCGGCCGGCGGGCAGGTGGTGCGCCAGGTGCCCGCCGGCGTGCTATTCATGGCCGATGCTGCCGCCGAGATGCGCGTCAACCTCACTTCGCGCATTGCGACCCGTGTTTTGCGCAAGGTCGGCTTCACCCGTTATCGCAAGGAAGAACATATCTATCGCGCCGCGCTTGAGTTGCCGTGGCCCGAGTGGTTCGACGTCAAGAAAACGATTGCGGTAAAAGTGGGCGCGCAGAATGCGCCGCTGAAAAGCCTCAACTTCATCACGCTCAAGATCAAGGACGCGATCTGTGACCGCTTCCGCGAAGAAACGCGTGAGCGGCCGAGTGTGGATACCGACACACCGAATGTGCCGATCTATGTTTTTTTCACGGCTGACGCAGCCACTTTTTATCTGGATACCAGTGGAGAGCCGCTGTTCAAACGGGGCTTCAAGCGCGAGGCCAGCGCGGCATCGATCAAGGAGAACCTGGCCGCCGGGCTGTTGATGCTGTCGGGCTGGAACCCCGGCACACCACTGTTCGACCCGATGTGCGGCGCCGGCACCATCCTGCTCGAGGCCGCTGACATGGCGCTGAACCGTGCACCCGGCCGTGGTCGGCATTTCGCGTTCGAGCATTACCGTGATTTCGATGCCAAGTTGTGGAAACGGATTAAGGCCGATGCGCAGGCACAGGAGAAACCGTTGGCGAAGTTGCCTATTTTCGGTTCCGACCAGGATCGCTGGGTGCTCGACAAGGCGCGCAACAATCTTGACGCGGCGGGCTATGCCGAGGCGATTGATCTGGAAGTGTCCGATGCCCTTGAGCTGAAAGCGCCGGCGCCGACTGGCACCATCGTCACCAACCCGCCTTATGGCGAGCGGATCGGCGAAGCCGAGGAACTGGCTGCGTGGTATCCGCAGCTGGGCGATTGGCTGAAGAAGAATTTCAGCGGCTGGGAAGCCTGGATCATTTCGGGTGATCCGCTGCTGCCCAAGTTGTTCGGTCTCAAGGCCAGCCGCCGTATTCCGCTGTTCAACGGCCCGATCGAAACCCGTTTTCTGCAATACAAGATTGTGGCGGGTTCAATGCGGGACAAGCCGGCTGCCGAGCCGTCCTGAGCGCTATCATGCTGACCGCATCCATGCGCCTGACGGGCACGCTCAATGACGGCGCAGAAGTGTATCGAAGCTATTTTCTGGTAGCGGATTTTGGTTCGCATGGCAGCGGTATTTCATCGATTGTCCCCTTGTCATTGGGCGCGCCGATGCCGGACGATGATCATATGGCCGTGAAATACGGTGGCGAAGAAATGGCCCTGAAAGCCGCGGCAGAAGCCATCAAGGCCTTGCCAGGCAATCAGGGCCTGGAAGTGCGGGTCGTCATCAACCCGGAGTAAGGCGAGAACCTTAAACGATATCCAGGTGATCCAACCCGGCCATCATGTCGCGGCCCTTGGACTCGTTGCCGTGCAGTTTGATCTGCAGGCGCAGGTCGTTGAGGCTGTCGGCGTTCCTGAGCGCATCTTCGTAAGTCACCATGCCCGCTTCGTACAGATCAAACAGTGCCTGGTCAAAGGTCTGCATCCCGAGTTCGCGCGACTTCGACATGATTTCCTTGATTTCGTGGACGTTGCCCTTGAAGATCAAATCCGAAATTAGCGGTGAGTTGAGCAGAATTTCGATAGCGGCGACACGGCCGGTTGTCCCCTTGCGCGGCAGCAGGCGCTGCGAGATGAAGGATTTGAGGTTCAACGACAAGTCCATCAGCAACTGGGCGCGCTTTTCGTCCGGGAAGAAGTTGATGATGCGGTCGAGTGCCTGGTTGGCACTGTTGGCGTGCAGGGTCGACAAGCACAGGTGACCGGTTTCGGCAAAGGCGATGGCGTATTCCATGGTCTCGCGGTCACGAATCTCACCAATCAGAATGACGTCAGGTGCTTGACGCAGCGTGTTTTTAAGCGCTGAGAACCAGTTATCGGTGTCGATGCCGACCTCACGCTGGGTGATAATCGATTTGCGGTGCTCGTGCACATATTCGATTGGATCTTCCACCGTGATGATGTGATCACAGGCATTCTGGTTACGGTAACCCACCATCGCCGCTAATGAGGTCGACTTACCGGTGCCGGTCCCGCCGACGAAGATCACCAGGCCGCGTTTGATCATGGCCACGTCTTTCAGGACCGGTGGCAGGTTCAGGTCTTCCATCTTGGGAATGACCGTATTGATCGTCCGCATCACGATGCCGATGCGCCCCTGCTGAACGAAGACGTTGACCCGGAAACGACCAATTTCAGGCGGGCTGATCGCAAAGTTGGATTCGTTGGTTGCTTCAAAATCCTTCCACTGCCGATCGTTCATGATTGAACGCGCCAATTCGCTGGTGTGCGCCGGGGTCAGTGTCTGGTTCGACACGGGCGTGATTTTTCCGTCGACCTTGATGGCGGGCGGGAAGCCGGCGGTGAGAAACAGGTCGGAGGCATTTTTTGCCAACATCAGGCGCAGCAGGTCGTGGACGGTTTTTTCAGTATTCATGGTTTAGTCCTCAACCCAGGAATGAATCTTTGTTTTGTGCTGCGTTGCGGGCTACACCGGAAGCAATAATATTGCGTTTCACCAGGTCCTGCAGGCACTGGTCGAGGGTTTGCATCCCAATATTGCCGCCGGTCTGGATCGACGAATACATCTGTGCGACCTTGCCTTCACGGATCAGGTTGCGGATAGCTGGAGTGCCAATCATGATTTCGTGTGCGGCGACGCGGCCGTTTCCGTCCTTGGTTTTGAGCAAGGTTTGCGAGATCACTGCGCGCAAGGATTCGGACAGCATCGAGCGCACCATTTCCTTTTCGGCCGCCGGAAACACGTCGACGATACGGTCGATGGTTTTTGCTGCAGATGAGGTGTGTAGCGTGCCGAAAACGAGGTGGCCGGTTTCAGCCGCCGTCAGGGCGAGCCGGATGGTTTCCAGGTCGCGCAATTCGCCAACCAGAATGACGTCCGGATCTTCACGTAGTGCCGAACGCAGGGCATTGTTGAACGACAAAGTGTGCGGGCCGACTTCACGCTGGTTGATCAGACATTTTTTGCTCTGGTGCACAAATTCAATCGGGTCTTCGACAGTGAGAATATGGGCGTATTCATTCTCGTTGACGAAGTCCATCATCGCTGCCAAGGTGGTCGACTTGCCTGAGCCGGTTGGCCCGGTGACGAGCACAATACCGCGGGGCTGATTGGCGATTTCCTTGAAAATGGGGGGGCAGTTCAGTTCCTCCAGCGAGAGGACTTTCGACGGAATCGTACGGAACACCGCACCTGCGCCATTCTGCTGATTGAAAGCGTTGACGCGGAAACGTGCCAGCGAGGGGATTTCAAATGAGAAGTCGAGTTCCAGCGTTTCTTCGTACACTTTGCGCTGACTGTCGTTCATGATGTCATACACCATGCGATGGACATCTTTGTGATCCATCGGTGGCAGATTGATACGGCGGATATCGCCGTTGACCCGGATCATGGGCGGCAGACTGGCCGAAAGGTGTAAGTCAGAAGCTTTGTTCTTGACTGCAAAAGCCAGCAATTCAGAAATATCCACGCATGCCTCGCTCAGTATTGGATGGGGTTTTAACAGGTAAATATCGCAATAGATAACGGCCCGTAAACGTGCAAACTTGAGCCTTATAATGACACTTCCATATTTGACCCCGGAAAGTCGATTGCATGCTGTGCAGATGCGGATCGCACGCGCAACACAGGAGACTGGACCTGAGGGTAAACCGGTCAGCTTGCTGGCTGTCAGCAAAACCTTCAATGCGGCAGCGGTGCGCGACCTGGCTGCTTGCGGCCAGCGGGAATTTGGTGAGAATTATGTGCAGGAAGCGCTGGACAAACAGACGCAATTGGTTGATTTGCCCTTGGTATGGCATTTTATTGGGCCCATCCAAAGTAACAAGACGCGGGCAATTGCCGAACATTTCAGCTGGGTGCATGGGGTTGATCGGCTGAAAATCGCTGAGCGTTTATCCGCCCAGCGGCCACCCGACTTGCCGCCTCTGCAAGTCTGCATCGAGGTCAACGTCAGTGGGGAAACCAGTAAGGGCGGCGTCGTGGTTTCAGCGTTGCCTGAACTGGCGGCAGCGATCGTCGCGCTGCCGCGATTACAGCTGCGCGGCTTGATGGCAATTCCGGCGCCCATGGCGGACAGGGGTGCGGAACGCGCTGCGTTTCGGCAGATTCGTCTGGCATTCGATGCCCTGAATTCGCGTGGCCATACCCTCGACACACTGTCGATGGGGATGTCAGCTGACCTGGAAGCGGCCATACTGGAGGGGGCGACGATTGTGCGCGTCGGAACAGCATTATTTGGCGAAAGGATTAAGTAGCATGCATAAAATCAGTTTTATCGGCGGCGGAAACATGGCTGCAGCCATCATTGGCGGTCTGGTTGCCAGTGGCACTCAGCCCACTGACATCGAAGTGGTGGAGATCAATGCCGATGCGCGAGCACAGCTGGCCGCGCGTTTTGGCGTGGTCACTCACTCGGATGTGTCGCAGGCGCGGTTACATGCCCTGATCGTACTTGCCGTGAAGCCTCAATCCCTGCCTCAGGTGGCAGCCATGCTGGCATCCCGGTTAGCCGGACAGTTGGTGGTCTCAATCGCAGCAGGGGTCCGGGTAGCGGATCTTTCCCGCTGGCTGGGTGGGCATGAGCGCATCGTCCGCGCCATGCCCAATACGCCCGCGCTGGTGCAGGCCGGGATGACAGGCCTGTTTGCACCTGCTGCAGTCAGCCTTGATGCCCGGTCGCAAGCCGAAGCGGTGTTGCGTGCTGTAGGGGGCGTGGTGTGGGTAGAGGCGGAGCCGCAACTGGATGCGGTGACGGCGGTTTCCGGGAGCGGCCCGGCCTATGTGTTTTATTGCATCGAAGCGCTG
>JAGXGP010000029.1 GCA_024636775.1 Hydrogenophilales bacterium | reverse complement strand
TTCGAACCCTCGATGCAGGTTTAAGCCCGCATGCTCCCTTAGCAGGGGAGTACCTTCAACCTCTCGGCCACGTCTCCGAACCGCCGCGAATTGTATAGGAATGCGCGGCAGAAAGCCACCTTAAGCCGGTGCTTTCTCGAGTTCAAAGGCCTGATGCAGTGCACGTACGGCGAGTTCCAGGTACTTATCTTCAACCACGACCGATATTTTGATTTCGGAAGTAGAGATCATTTGCAGGTTGATGTTTTCATTTGCCAATGTTTCAAACATCTTGCGGGCAATGCCAACGTGTGAGCGCATGCCCACACCAACGATGGACACCTTGGCGATCTTGTCGTCACCGGTGACTTCGCTGGCGCCAATGCTGGCGGCCTTGGCCTTGACGATATCGAACGCGCGAGCGTAGTCGTTGCGGTGCACGGTAAAAGTGAAGTCGGTGGTTTTGGAGTGCCCCACGTTCTGCACAATCATATCGACGTCGATATTGGCATCGGCAACCGGGCCCAGGATTTGATAAGCAACGCCGGGCTGATCGGGCACGCCGACCACGGTGATTTTGGCTTCGTCGCGATTGAATGCAATGCCGGAGATGATGGCCTGTTCCATTTTGTCGTCTTCCTCGAATGTGATCAGTGTGCCGTCGCCTTCTTCCTGAAAGCTGGACAGCACGCGCAATTTGACTTTGTATTTGCCAGCAAACTCGACCGATCGGAGTTGTAGCACCTTGGAGCCGAGGCTCGCCATTTCCAGCATTTCTTCGAAGGTAATGGTCTTCAGCCGCCGCGCTTCGGGCACGATGCGGGGATCGGTCGTGTAGACGCCATCGACATCAGTATAGATCTGACACTCGTCAGCCTTGAGCGCCGCCGCGAGTGCAACGCCGGTGGTGTCGGAGCCGCCACGCCCCAGCGTGGTGATGTTGCCTGTTTCGTCGACACCTTGAAAGCCAGCCACCACAATCACGTGACCGGAATCCAGGTCGCGGCGCATTTTGGTTTCGTCGATGCTGAGGATGCGTGCCTTGGTGTGGGCATCGTCGGTGAGGATGCGGACTTGTGCGCCGGTGTAGCTTTTGGCTTTCAGACCTAAATCTTTCAGCGCCATCGCGAGCAGGGCAATGGTGACCTGTTCGCCAGTGGATATCATCATGTCCAGTTCGCGCGGATCAGGCGTGGCCTGAATTTGTTTGGCCAGACCAATCAGTCGGTTGGTTTCGCCGGACATGGCAGAGAGCACCACCACAACCTGATGCCCAAGCATTTTGAACTTGGCCACGCGTTCAGCCACTGCGCGAATGCGCTCCACACTGCCGACCGAGGTGCCGCCGTATTTTTGTACGATGAGTGCCATGATGATTTGAGTTGAGTTAAGGGTGCAATTTTAATGGATTAGCAGCAAAATTTATCGCTCGAACAGTGCAATCGACTCGACATGCGCGGTATGCGGGAACATGTTGGCCACCCCGGCCGCCACGAGCCGGTAGCCTTTGTTGTGACAAAGTTCGCCAGCATCTCGTGCGAGGGTGGCGGCGTCGCAGGAGATATAAACAATGCGATGGGGTGCACCGCTGTCCGGCAGGGATTTGACGAGTTCCGCTGCACCGCTGCGCGGCGGGTCGATCAGCAGCTTGTCGATATGACCGAGCGTGGAATATTTTTCCGGTGTCATTTCGAAAAGGTTGTCGACCACGAAGTGTGCGTTAGGGAGCTTGTTGCGTAGTGCATTTTCACGCGCACGGGCAACCAGTTCCGGGCTCCCTTCAATACCAATTACTTCGGCACCACTGGTCGCAATGGGCAAAGAGAAGTTGCCCAGCCCGCAAAACATATCGGCGATGCGTTCGCCGGCATTAGGTTGCAGCAACCTAATCGCACGACTCACCAACGCGCGATTGATGGCGACGTTGACCTGCGTGAAGTCAGTTGGCCGGAACGGCATGGTGAGACCGAACTCAGGCAGGCTGTAACTTAACTCGGGAGCAATGTCGGGCCAAAAAGGCTTCACAGTATCGGGGCCTTTTGACTGCTCCCAGATTTGGATCTGGTGCTGTTCGGCAAAGCTGCGCACGATGGCTCTGTCGTCGTCCGACCAGGGTTCAAGCAGGCGGAACAGCAGCACGGTGATGTGTTCGCCCACCGCGATTTCAACCTGCGGGATACGGGATGCATTCGACAGGTGAACCATCATGTCACGCAAGGGCTGGATCAGCGCCGATACGTCGGGCGTGAGCACTTCACAGCTCGACATATCGGTGATAAAGCTGGAACGCTTCTCCCGAAAGCCCACCAGCACGCCCCCTTTTTTGTCAACAAAGCGGGCGGACATCCGTGCCCGGGTGCGATAACCCCAGCTGGGGCCATGCATGGGACGCATCACGACGTCGGGTGTGACCTTGCCGATGCGGGCGAGGTTTTCTTCCAGCACGCGCTGCTTGGCCGCGACTTGTGCGCTGGCTTCCAGATGCTGCATCGAGCAGCCGCCGCAGCGGCCGAAGTATTCGCAGCGGGGGGTGGTGCGCTGTGCGCTGGCTTTGAGGATGGAGACGGCGTGGGCCGAATTGTATTTGGCGTGTTTGCGATAGACGGTGATTTCCGCCCGCTCGCCCGCCAGTGCGTCGTCCACGAAGGTGACCTTGCCGTCGATGCGCGCGATGCCGTGCCCCTCGTGGTCGAGGGACAGAATATCAACGATCTCGCTCATGCCCAGGCCGCCAGAAATTCCTGCCAGTGTGGCGCGTCGTGGTCGGTAACGGTACTGCGTGCCAGTTCGATTTCTGCTGCGTAGGCGGACTCCGAAAGCGTACCGCGCATTTTCTGAAAGCGCAGATAGACCAGCCAGGTGTTCATCACGTCGGTCTCGCAGTAGTTGCGAATGCCCTCGATTTCACCGTTCTGATAGGCCTCGAGCACTTTCGAGCCATCCATCCCCAACTTGCCGGGAAAACCACACAGCTTGGCCATCTGGTCGAGCGGGGCATTGGCGCGCGCCTGAAACATCGCCAGCACGTCCATCAGATCGAGATGTCGGGTGTGGTAGCGCGACAGGTAGTTGTTCCACTTGAATTCCTTGTCGTCGTCGCCCCAGTCCCAGTAGCGCGCTGCCGCCACGCCATGAATCAGGCTACGGTAGTGCAGCACCGGGAGGTCGAAGCCGCCGCCGTTCCAGGAGACCAGCTGAGGCGAGTAGCGTTCGATGCCGTCGTAGAAGCGCTGGATCAGTTCGGCTTCGCTGCTGTCGGGCTCGCCAAGCGACCACACTTTGAGTTGGTCGCCGCTACGCAGCACACAAGAAATGGCAACGATTCGATGCAAATGATGAGGCATGAAGTCACTGCCGGTTTTTTGGCGGCGGGCGAGCAAGGTCATTTCGGCGAGCTCAGCCTGCGGGAGCGACGTTTCGTCTATGCCGTTGACAGCGGCGAACCCGGCGAGGTCGGGAATGGTTTCAATGTCGAAAACCAGGGTAGGGCGCATGGAGCAGGCGGTTCAGGAAAACCGCCATTTTACGCTGCCTGTCGGTTTTCCTTAAATCAAATACGTGGCGAGGGTTAATGCAGGGCTGCGTCGAGGGCAGATGCTGCAATCAGGGCATCCAGATAGGCCACGGAAATTTGATGCAGTGGCACGCCCAATTGTTGGGCATACGTCGCCAGGATTTCACCGTCGTTGTTTTCGCAGGCGTGTGCCAGTTGCAACATCGTGCTTTCGGGCGTGCGGTGCGCACTCAATGCACGCGCTGTGGTTGTCGATAGCCGCAATTTACGGATCAACGTTTCTTCCGGAATGGATAGCGCATGCGAGGCGGTTGAGAGCAGGCCAATTTCAAAAGCAGCGGCTGCGTTCTCGGCAGGTGCCCCCAGACGGGTAATTTTCCCCATGAACAGTGCCCGCGTGAGTGCGGTTACGGCGTAATGGCGGGTTGCATCAGTAGGATGGGCTCCAGTGAGTGCCAGCAATATAGCAACCCGACTGGCGCGTTGTGGACCCAGCATGACAAGGGCATGAATGGCTGACTCGGCAGGGCGACTCAACCCTCCGACTTGTGAGTTTGCGATGGCAAGCAGGCGTGGCGTCATGTCCGTGTTCAAGCGGAAAAACTGAATGAGTGTGTTGGTGGACTGCCCCAATGCGATAGCCAGTAACTCCAGTTGTATGAACTGATCGTGGGTATTGTCGGAAGGCTGGGTTTCACCCGAAAAAAAACTGCCCTTGAACCAGGAATTCTCAGGCCAGATCGACTGGCTCTGCGCGTGTCGGACACCCTCTACAATCAGGTGCGCAGAAACCGTGGGGGGTGTGTCGTCGACGTGGCAGGCGAGGAATCGCCAGACGGCAATACTGTCCTTGATGATGCTGTTGCTGGGGGTGTAAGTAGGGCAAAAGTTGAGCCCGGCATCCTGAAGAACAAGTGCGCGCGCCAGTTGTTGCTCGTTACTTATATTGACTAACCAGATCACTTGACGATGATTAAGTTGTTGTGGGACATCACTGAAAAGAATGCCGTCACTGATACGGACAAGCAACGGCAGCTTGCCGGTCAAACCATCCTGGGTCAGCGAGTAAAGGCCAGTCAACAACATGTCCTCTTCCATTTGGCGAAGTTCTGGCGGGGCATCAGCTACGGTGGTTCGGCCACGCAGTACCAGCTGATGCGCAACCAGGTTGGAAGCGGCATCGAACAGAGGGTCGAATGTCAGGAAGCGTGCACGCAATGCCTCCTCCCGAACCGGGTCGTGATTGTCAATGCCCAGCATATGGGTCACCACAACGGGCTGGTCGGAATCGACCGTATTTATACCGCCACCGATGATGCGTGATGGAAGGGGATCGTCAGAGGTCATGTTGATTACAACAATAATGGTACGTTCATTCTAGCGCTGCGAACCATTTTTGGGATGGATCGGTCATCATGCAGTCGGATTTTATGGACTTTTACGGATTGGGAGACAGGATGAAGAAATCAATGTTGACGAGAGCAACGGTCGCTGGGTTGGTGCTGGCAGTAAGCCAGGCGTGGGCGACGTCGAATGACGAGACCGTCAGCACTGCGTCTGACCAGCATAGTGTGGCTGTCACCATTTACAACGATAACCTGGCGCTGATCAAGGATGCACGGCGAGTCAGTCTGGAGACGGGCGCCAATCAACTGGCATGGCGCGAGGTGTCCGCGCAGATGCGGCCCGAGACGGCACAGTTGCGTAACCTAACGAACCCGGAAGGGTTCAGGCTACAAGAGCAGAATTTCGATTTTGATTTGCTGACGCCACAAAAAATGCTTGAAAAATATATAGGACGCGAAGTCAGCGTTATCCGTAGCCATCCCACTACCGGGGTCGAAACCGGCGAGACTGCTGTTGTGCTCTCGACCAACAACGGGGTGGTACTCAAGTTTGCTGATCGAATCGAAACCGGTGTGCCGGGCCGACTGGCATTTTCTGGTGTGCCCGATACCCTGCGCGACAAACCTACGCTGGTCATTTCGCTGATCAATGAAAAAGCAGGGCCTCAAAACCTGGAGTTGTCCTATCTGACTGGCGGAATATCCTGGCGTGCTGATTATGTGGCTGAACTGAATGCCGATGATAATCGACTGGATTTGAATGGCTGGGTGACGTTGACCAACCAGAGTGGTGCGGCCTATCCGAATGCCAAGCTGCAATTGGTGGCGGGCGACCTCAATCGGGTGCGCGATGCACAGCCGCTACCGCGTTCGGTGATGACGATGGCAGCCAAGGCCGATACAGCCGAAATGCAGCAGGAGTCGCTGTTCGAATACCACCTCTACACGTTGCAACGTCCGACCACGCTGAAGGAGAACCAAACCAAGCAGGTTGCCCTGATGTCGGCGGCCCAAGTGCCGGTGAAAAAGGAGTATCTACTGACTGGCGAGAACTATTACTACTCCGGGCAGCACGGCGATCTGGGCCAGAAAATGAAAGTCGGGGTGTTCGTCGAATTCAACAACAAGGGAGAGGGGCTGGGCATCCCATTACCTAAAGGCATCATCCGCATATACAAGAAAGACAGCCAGGGCAATGCGCAATTTGTCGGCGAGGATCGCATCGACCATACGCCGAAGAACGAAACCGTACGCCTCAAGCTGGGTGATGCCTTTGATGTGACTGCTGACAAGAAACAGACGGACTTTAAGAAACTGGGTGGCAGCACCACCACCAATTATGTGTTTGAGTCGGCGTATGAAATCGTTCTGAAAAATGCCAAGCCGGAAGCCGTGACGGTCACGGTGCGTGAACCCATGCCGGGCGACTGGGGCGTGGTGAGTGAGTCACAAGCGCATACCAAGGCCGCGTCAGGCACCGCAGAATGGCAGGTGAAAGTGCCTGCTGAGGGCAGGATAACGCTCACCTACCGCGTGCGCGTCAGGTACTGAGCCCGCGTCTGCGGCGGATGTCTGTGATCAGACCCAGGGTGGATCCGTCGTGCTCGCCAATCGCCCGCACTGAACTCAATGCCGCGCGAATCGGTGGAGCCAGCTGCTTGCCAAGCTCGACCCCCCATTGGTCGAAACTGTTGATTCGCCAGACTACGCCCTGAACAAATACCTTGTGTTCATACAGCGCGAGCAACATGCCCAGCGTGTGCGGATCGAGCTTTTGGTAAAGCAGCGTGTTGCTGGGGCGATTGCCTGGGAAAACCTTGTGTGGGGCCAATGCCTTGGCTTCTTTGCGGCTCATGCCTTGGGCAATCAATTCGGCTTCGATCACGGCGCGGGATTTACCCTTCAACAACGCCTCGGTCTGCGCCAGACAATTGGCCAGCAGCCATTCGTGCTGATCGGCTAGAGGCGTGTGGTTGACAGCCGCCACCAGAAAGTCGGTCGGAATCAGACGTGTTCCTTGGTGGATCAATTCAAAGAACGCGTGCTGACCGTTGGTGCCGGGCGCGCCCCAGACGATGGGACCGGTGTTGTAGTTGACCAGACGATTGTCGCGGCTGGCATTCTTGCCGTTCGATTCCATGTCGAGTTGCTGCAGAAACGGCACCAGCAAGCGCAAGCGTTGATCGTAGGGGAATATCCCGTAAGTATCGGTCCCCCAAAAATTAGCGTACCAGATACCCAGCATGCCAAGGATGACGGGCATGTTGGCTTCCAGCGGCGCTTCCTTGAAATGGACATCCATCGCATGTGCGCCCGCCAGCAAGGCCTGGAAATTACCCCAGCCGATTTGCAGCGCGATCGACAGGCCAATCGCCGACCACAATGAGTATCGACCCCCGACCCAGTCCCAGAATATGAACATGTTTTCGGGGTCAATGCCGAAGGCTTCGACGGCTTCGGCGTTGGTCGAAAGTGCCACGAAATGCCGAGCCACTGCAGCCGGTGCACGCAATGCCGCCAGCAGCCAGGCCTTGGCCGAATTGGCGTTGGCCAGCGTTTCCAGTGTGGTAAAGGTTTTCGAGGCGACGATGAACAAGGTCGTTTCGGGGTCGAGGTGCGCCAGTGTGCTGGCCAAATGGGCCGGATCAAGGTTGGAAACAAAATGCACGCGCACGTTTTCCACTGCGTAATGGTCAAGTGCTGCACACACCATAGCCGGCCCCAGATCCGAGCCGCCTATACCGATGTTCACTACATTGCGAATGGGCTTGCCGGTATGGCCGAGCCAGCTGCCATTGTGGATGGACTCGACAAAGCCCTGCATGCGCTTGAGCACAGAAGCGACTTCGCGTTCGATGTCGACGCCTTCCACGATCAGTGGCGGGCGCACGGGTGCACGCAAGGCCGTGTGTAACACGGCACGCTGCTCGGTGAAGTTGATGCGCTCGCCGCTAAACATGGCATTACGTTGTGACTCCAGCTCGGATTCGCGCGCCAGCTGCATTAACTGACTCATCGTGTCCGCGGTGACCCGATTTTTGGAATAGTCGAGCAACAGATTGCCGCAACGCAGCGAGAGATGTTCAAAACGATGCGCATCCTCGCGGAACGCGGTGCGCATGTCATACGTACGCATGGCCTTGAAGTGTTGTTCCAATGTCTTCCAGGCAGGCAGTTCTTTGAGTGGAGTCATGGACGGGCAGGTATCTGGGTTAGTCATACGAAGGTATCATAAGCGCGTTGCGTAAACGCCAAACCGCATTTTCGCAGCGTTTTCTTGATGAAAATGGATGAGACAGTATGACGATCGTTACACAAAATACCCTTGTATACATCACCTATTCCATACTTGACGAGCGCGGCATGGTCGTCGAACAGTACGATATTCCGGTTGGCTATGTCCAGGGTGCCAACAGCGGCATTTTGCCCGCGATCGAATCGGCGGTTGCGGGCCGCAAGGTGGGTGAGCGGCTCGAAATCAAGCTGACGCCTGAAGAGGGGTATGGCCTGCGCGACGAGAGCCTGGTGTTCACGGACGATATTGATAATGTGCCGCCGCAATTCCAGCGTCTCGGCGCGGAGGTCATGTTCGAAAATGCATCGGGAGAAACCAAGGTCTTTTACGTCACGGCAATCGAAGACGGCAAGCTCACATTGGATGGAAATCCCTCACTGGCCGGGCAAAGTGTGACTTGCCTGGTCAATATCATGGACATGCGCGAGGCCACGCCCGAGGAAATTCGAAACGGGCGCCCACTCGACGTGAAAACCGGAACGGTGCACTAAGCCAGGGGAATTCGAAAACGTAAAAAAGCCGGGATGACCCCGGCTTTTTTTTCGCTTACAGGCGCGCTGACAAATTACTTGGCAGGGCAGGCCTTGTCGCCCGGGATTTTTCCGGGAAGACGCAGGAAAGTCTCGAACGGGCCCATTACACTCATGGCTTCCAACTTGGGGCCGGTGAACTTGAGCTTGCCGGACATCATGGCCCACATTGGGCCGTATTCTCCCGCACCCATTTGGTCCCAGCGCTCGGTGGTGGCGTGCATCGTATAGTCGACATCATGGTCCATCTTGGTATTCTGTACGGCGCCGCCATAGACGCACTGGGCCTTGCCGTCCTTGGACATGATCTTCATTTCGGTTTTCGTTGTCTCGCCACATTCGGTGCGATACAGGTGAATGATCTTGTAGCCACGATCTTTATCATTCTTGATCCATTTGTCACCCAAGCCGTTGGTCAGGGCAGCATCCTTGTTCCATGCGTCGCAAGCCTGCGCAGTCCACTCGGTGGACATCATGGCGGGTGTAGCGTGTGCGGTGGTTGCGATTACGGCCAGGGCAGCCAGCGCGATAGTTGTGTATTTCATAGTCACCTCCTAATGGGTTATTCATAATGACAGCTTGGATTGTATACGAAGAAAAATTTTCTTCGGTCGAACGCTAATCGTACGCCGCAACGCCACGTATGGGGCGTACGGTTATTAAAAACCCGTATAAGGATGCCTTGCGTAGCGAGCGTGTAGGCCGGCATGGGCAAGCGGTTATTTTGGGGCCTGTAAGAGGCTTTTCTCAACCAGTTGAATGCGTCTGGCGAGTCGGGCCTGTTCCGTCGAATTAGCTTGAGCCTCGGCCTGTTTTTCCTGCAGCTTCAGGTAGGTGAGTAACGGTTGCCGCCAGCCTTGGGACGAAGCCGTTTCGGTTGCCAGGGTCAGCGTGGCTGCATCGGATTCCTGTCGCATCACCAGCAGGCTGGCATCAAGCAGGCGCGCCAGCGGGTCGGCGATCTGGCTCAGGGTTCCCTGCTTTTTTCCGGCGGGTGCGCGCACCAGATCGCGGTGCTGACTGGGCAACAGAGAAGTGTCGGTGGCATCCCAGCGCAAGGTGATGAACTGGTAGTAAGCGTTGTCAGCGGCATTGGGCTCGATGCGGGCCAGATCGGCATATTCGGTGCAAGCATCGTCGATCAGCATGGCACGTCGAGTGGCGCAACGGACCAACCATAAGCGGGCGGTATCGGCCACGCGGCCGGCCCCGCCGGTGGCGGAAATCGCTTGCTGGAAATAACGCTCAGATAGGGTGTTTTCACCCAGCAGGGCATGCTTCTTGTAACGGTCAATGAGGTCTGCCGAATCGACTTTCCAGTCGGGCGGTGGAGGTCCGCCGCTGCCGCAGGCAGCGAGCAGAATCAGGCTGGTGATCGCAATCAGGGTCTTCATGGCAGCTTCACCTCCGGATCATCACGTGAAAAAGGCCATTTCTTGTTGATCTCGTTGACCAGCGCATTGGCTTTGCGCACCGCATCGTCGATTTCCGCGCGCAGTTTGGCCAAGTCCTGTGTACCTTCCTTGACGTCGGCGGATATCGCTACCGCATTGGTCATCAGGGCATCGGCTTTTTTCAGGCTGGATTGCGCATCCGTCAGCATCAGTTTTATCTGGGCCAAAGCCTCACGTGTTTGCAGGGCCACACCCTCCGGAGCGAACAGCCATGTGTCGGCTTTGGCCGCCATGCCGTCCATTTTCAGGGCCAGACTGTCGAGTTTGGTAATGAGCGCACGGGTTTTATCCAGCGAGTCGGTGACGCTGCGGGCTTTTTCCGGGCTGCCCAGAATGGCTTCGAGCATGCCGTATTCACCCGTCATGCGTCCGGTCATGGTTTGCAGGTTGGCTAGCGTGCCATTGACTTCACCATCCTTGCGGGTGAGGTGTTCTACGTTGGCGAGTATTGCCTTGACCCGCTCGACCAGGATCGGAATTTCCTTGGTGACGTCGGATGTGAGCAACAGCATGGTGGAATTCTCAGGCAGGGCGGGAGCCTTGAGGTCGGGAGAGTCGATGCGGATTTTGGCGCCGCCGACGATGGGTTTGTCCAGCGTGAAAGTGCTGTTCTCCTTCAGCCATTTCGCATTGCGCGCCAGCAATTCGGCGTGAATGACGATGCCGCCGTTATCGTTGAGGCCCAGCGTGGATACGCGGCCGATTTCAATGCCGGAGAAAACCAGCGGTACGCCCGGTGCGACACCGTCGGCAGTGGAAGCCGCAAGCTGAAGGCGATAGGTGTCCTCGAAGAATCCGCGCGCATGCAGTATGTAGAGCACGAAAATGGCACCGAACAACAACGTTGTAGCAGCGAATAAGCCAACTTTGAAGTGCAGTGTTTTCATTCTTGATCGGGTGCCTGGCTGTATAAAAGCTGATTCCAG
>JAGXGP010000028.1 GCA_024636775.1 Hydrogenophilales bacterium | reverse complement strand
TTTTACGACGTACCTCGTCACGGCAATCTATCGTTTCTCCACTTTACCGACTGCCATGCGCAATTGCTGCCGGTGTGGTTCCGTGAACCTAACGTCAATATTGGCGTAGGCGAAGCGCTTGGCAAGGCTCCGCATATTGTCGGGCAAGATTTGCTGAAGAAGTTTGGCATCAAGCCAGGCAGCGCAGAAGCCCACGCATTCACCTACCTGGACTTTACTGAAGCGGCCAAGGTCTACGGCAAGGTCGGTGGCTTCGCTCACTTAAAAACGCTGATCGACAAGATGCGGGCACAACGTCCCGGTGCTTTGCTGCTTGATGGCGGCGACACTTGGCAGGGTTCGGCCACATCATTGTGGACCAATGCGCAAGACATGGTCGACGCTTGTATCAAGCTCGGCGTTGACGTCATGACACCACACTGGGAGTCGACTTTTGGCGCCGAACGCGTTCTGGAAATCGTCAACAAGGACTTCAAGAAAGCCAACATCGATTTCGTCGCGCAAAACATCGTCACCAACGACTTTGGTGATCAGGTGTTCAAGCCCTACACCATGAAAGTAATGAATGGTGTCAAAGTTGCTGTAATCGGCCAGGCCTTCCCTTACACGCCGATCGCCAACCCGCGACACATGGTCCCGGACTGGAGCTTCGGCATCCGCGACGACAGCATGCAGAAATGGGTCAATGACGCTCGCGCAAAGGGTGCCAAGGTTGTGATCGTGCTGTCGCACAACGGTATGGATGTGGACCTGAAAATGGCAACGCGCGTTACCGGCATCGATGCCATCTTCGGCGGCCACACCCATGACGGTGTGCCGCAACCGGTACCCGTCAAGAACGCCAAGGGCATTACGCTTGTGACCAACGCAGGTTCCAACGGCAAGTTCCTCGGTGTGATGGATTTCGAGGTGAAAAACAACCGCGTAGCCAGCTATAAATATCGCTTGCTGCCGGTATTCTCCAACCTGTTGCCCGCCGACCCGACCATGTCTGCGTACATCAACAAGGTGCGCGCACCTTACGAATCCAAGCTCAACGAAAAGCTTGCTGTCACCGATGACTTCCTCTATCGCCGCGGCAACTTCAACGGCACCTGGGATCAACTGCTGGTTGATGCCATGATGGAAGTGAAAGGCGCAGATGCGGCCTTCTCGCCCGGTTTCCGTTGGGGTACCACGCTGCTTCCGGGCGACCCCATCACGATGGAGCGCCTGATGGACCAGACGGCGATTACCTATCCGCAGACTACGTTGAACAACATGACGGGCGAAACGATCAAGACCATCATGGAAGACGTTTGCGATAACCTGTTCAACGTCGATCCGTATTATCAGCAGGGCGGCGACATGGTGCGAGTGGGTGGCATCGAATACACCATCAACCCGAACCAGAAGATCGGCAAACGGATCACCGACATGCGCATCAAGGGCAAGTTGGTCGATGCCAAGAAGACCTACAAGGTTGCAGGCTGGGCGCCTGTTGCTGAAGGTGCGACCGGTGAACCGATTTGGGACGTGGTTGCCAGCTACCTGCGTGACAAAAAAGTCATCAAGGGGCTGAAGCTCAACGAGCCCAAGATCGTCGGCATCGGCAAATCCAATCCAGGAATTGCCGATTACCAAGGCGGTGTGTCCTGATTCGGGTTAGACTCAGTCGAGGCGTAAAAAAGGGGCGGAAGCCCCTTTTTTACGCCTGTCCATTCGGTACATCTGGGCGGGCTCGGTTGATCGATCCTACGATTTAGGCTGTGTTCCCGCCAGCGCCTGCAGGAAGTGCTGCTGCAATTCAGTCAATGAATAGGCCGCTCGCCCAAACTGCTGCTGCTCCAATTGCGCAACGGCTTTCGCCACATCGCCTATCTGCGCATGCTGCTGTAAACGCTGCATCCACTCGCCCAGACTGGGCGCATCGGGTTGCCCTGTCAGAGAAAACTGCCTCACCGCGTGCACCAAGGCGTCTACTGATCCTGCCTGGCGAATGCGCTGCAAACTGCGCCTCCGCGCCAACCGCCAACGCAACATGTTGCGCGCCTGCCAGATGAGTCCGCCAAGCAGCAACGCACTGACAAGTCCGCCCGCCACCCAAACCGCTTGCTTCCAGAATGGGTCGAATACGATCAACGACTGGGTCTTCAATACAGTATTCGCCAGTTGGCCGCGTGTAGCGTCATACCACGGTAACTGCACAACAGGCAGCGTCAACGGCCCGCGTCTGCGGGGCTGAAAATACAAGGTCACCTGATATCGAAACAACGGTGATGCGCTGTCGTCCATCGCCGCGACTTCAATCAGGGGCGGATACATACCGAGTTCGGGTGACTCGTGCAGCTGTAACTCAAGCAAGGTTTTCAGGCCTTCTGCGCTATAGCCGCCGGTCACCTGAAAGCGCCAACTCAGCGGGCGATTCAGGGGCCAGCGCGCTGGCAATGATTCAATCTTTACCTGAGGTTCCACTGGGGGCGCGGCCCCAGGCAACCACGCAGGAAGTGCACGGGCCTGAAAGTCCACAACTGGCCCCGGAAACCGCAAGCGCTGACCAAAACGGCCGGCGTTGATCATGGGTGCGCCTACCGATACGGGTCCGCTTTGCGTGGCAATCAGCGACCAATGGAATTGGTGCAAAGTACAAGCCTCCTCGCCACGCCTCCCTTCACCTTCTTCTTCACCCAGCGCTCGCACCAAATGCCCGGTTGACGTGGGCAAGACGGGGCGCTGCCATTGCAGGCTGCCATCGTCGCAAATCGACAGCGTGAGACGCGTCGGTTGATTGACCAGGGTTAACGCCGGGGACAGTGTCCAACTTGCCGTCACGCGCGGTATTGTCTCGCTTCCATCGGCCACCTTCAGTGCCAGCGCGGTTGTGCGCTGGGTTTGCACCTGCAACGGCGGCACGCGTAACGCGCCCACGCCACGCGGATACAAAGTCAGCTCCAACGTTTCTTGATCTGCACCTCGGCTGAGGGTTCGCGCCGTCATATCGAAAGATGACGTGATCGGCGTGAGATCCAGTGTATCCAGGCTCAGACTGCGCGCCTCGATTGTCAGCCGCACCGCTTCGCCCAGTGTTATGGCGGATTTGTCTAGCCGTGCCGTTAGCGAAGCCGCCTGGACCACACCACAAGAGAACAACGCCAGGAACAGGAGCTTGCTCACCATGGCGAACGCTCCACACTACTTTGACGCGCATCCTGCTTCAGCATATTTTTCAGCATGGCATCCGGGCGATCTTCCAGCCGATCCAGCTTTTTCAAGCCCGATACGGCCAGACGCGAATTGACCGTGATGGTTTTCTTGGCGCCAAGGCCAGCTTTCGCACGCGCACCCGCTGCTGCCTGTGATTGCCGGTCCAGCTGCACGCCTATCGGATCGGACTGCGTGTCTTCACGGCGCCAGCCGGGTTCGCCGTCAAGCGCAATCTGGCCTTCGGCGAGCATCCCGCGCCGTCCGCGCAAATCGCTTTGCATCGGCGTTTCGGCCGGCTGACGGCTTAGACGCTGCTTGGCCCAGACCAGATTGGCTTGCGCTTTTGCATCCTTGGACCGCATCCGCAACACCGCTTCGTAAACCTCGACGGCAATGGCATATTGCCCCTGGCCGTAATGGGCATTGCCCAGGTTGTAGAGCGCGTCGGCACGCTGACTGTCGTTGGCAGCCAGCAACAAGGCCGCGCCAAAGTGTTGCGCTGCGATAGAGTAATCCGCCAGCCGCCAGGCCGACGCGCCCGCGCCCATCTGGCCGGCGTAACCACCAACGTGCATATAAAGCGTTTGCGCGCTGCCATATTGTTTTTGTTGCCAGGCCTGCCAGGCAGAGGCCTCGCTGGCCCATGCAGGCCCAGGCGACAGCGCGCCAACCCACACCACCAGCGCCACGATGGCGACCACTCGGCGCGGCAAGAAAACGGCCATGAACAACGCCAGCGCAGGCGCTAAAAACCAGGCATAGCGTTCGTTCCAGGCAGCAGTCGCCTCGGGCGAAACCGAATCCCCCGGCAAGTTGGCAAGTCCGCTATCGTGCAATGCAGTCCAATCCGCATCCCCGTCACTCACCTCGACGAAGCGCCCCCCCGATGTTTGCGCCCACTGACGGTATGGCACAACAGCCATGCGGCTTTGTACCTGCACCCCTTCCTGTTCGGCAAAGCCGCCTTCTGGCAGCGGTATCGGCGCACCCGCCTCGCTGCTCACCCCCAAAATAAACAATGGCAACTCGGCTTTGCTAAGCGCCTGCACCGCTTTTTCTGCGGCGGCATCCGCACTGCCGGATTCGGCATCGGTGACCAGCAGCACCGCACGGGCCTTGCCGGGTGCCGCTTGCAGTTGCGTGCGAGCCAGATCCAGCGCGGCCCCGAGGTTGCTACCCTGCGCATCGATCAGACGCGGGTCGGCTTGTTCGATGGCACGTTGCAGCAGCGCCGTGTCGTCGGTCGGCGGCAGCAACACCCCGGCTTCGCCCGCATAGACAATCAGCCCTACCCGCTCACCCTGCAGTCGGGGCAACCAGTCAAGCAGTTCGAGGCGGGCGCGGGTGAGACGGTCTGGCCCAATGTCGGTGGCACGCATCGAAGCCGATACATCAAGCGCGACCATCACGGTCAACAGATGGCGCGGTGTGGACTGGCCTTCGCGCAGTTCCAGCGGCGTGCGCGGCCCGGCTGCCGCCAGCGCGAGCAACAGCCAGGCCAAGCCATGCGCCCAACCGCGCAAGCTCGACGTCGGCCCCGCGCTTGGCCGACTCGACGCCCAGGGCAGTAATGCAGCATCGGCATAGCGCAACAAGCGAGCGCGCCTTCGCCAACGCCACCAAACAAACAACAGTGGCATCAGAGCCAGCCCCAACCACAGCGGTTCACGCCAGTGCAGGCTCAGCAGCATGTCGATCATGCCGTGTGCCTCAGGCTGAGCCAGCGTGCGCCCGCCAGCGCAACCGCCGCCAGCGCGAGCAAAACCCAGTACCACTCACGCACCTGCCGGTGCTGCGCCGGGTTTGCAAGTGTCGGCTCGAGTTGATCGATGGCACGGATGACGTGCGCCGCATCATCCGAACCGCCGATAGAAAAATGTTGCCCTTGAGTCAGGCGCGACAAATCGGCCAGATCAGGCTGCAATTCGGCGTCATCTGATTTAGATCCGAGGGCTGCGGCGCGACCTGCAGCAAAGGGATCCCTGCCAAATTGCAGGGTGTGAATGGCGACACCGGCTTGCCGGGCCACCGCGAGCGACTCGACGGGCGTGAGCGAACCCGCATTGTTGTCCGCGCCATCGCTCACCAGAATGATGGCCGGCCGCAGGCGGCGCGTTTGCACCTGCTTGAGCGCCATGCCCAGCGCATCCCCGAGCGCGGTATCGGGCCCCGCCATGCCCACCTGCAAGCGCTGGATCTGGGCGATGGCATGCGCGCGATCAAACGTCGGCGGCGTCAGCGTCGCCACTTCGCTGCCAAACACAATCACGCCAAAGCGATCTCCAGGGCGGCCTTTTATGAATTGCGACAACGTGTCCTTCAGCACGGCCATGCGTTCGACTTCGCGCCCGGCTTGCGTAAAGTCGCGGATGCTCATGGTGAGCGAGGTGTCGATCAACAGCACCATGTCGCGACCCTCGGGCGGCGGCGTGATCCAGTCGCCCATTTCGCGCGGCTGTGTCAGCGCCAGCACCAGTAATCCCATTGCCACCCCGCGCAACATGACCGGCACGCGCAGACTGGGCGTGGGCAACCGACCGACCTCGGCCAAGGGCAAAGCCGGGTGATTGAGTATTACAGCAGGGGTTTCGCCTTGCGTACGCCGCCAGGCCAGCCAAGTCCAGCCGGCGGCCGGCAGCAGCAAAATCATCCAAAGCGGCTGCGCCAGTTCAAGCATGGGGTTTCCACGCCTGTGCAGTCGCGCACAAGCCCGCCAGTTCTTTCGTGCCGCCGGGTGGCGACGGCGCAAACCGCAGACGCGTCAGCGCATTGACCCAGACAGACCAGTTGTCCGGATCGAGGCCTTGCGGACAGTGTGCCGCGTCCAGCCGACTTAAATTGAATCGGCCGCGCGCCCAGGCGTCGAGCAGACGAGCGATCTCCACCGGCGTGCCCTGCTAACGGGCTACCGCGGTAGCAATCGCCTGCAAGCTGCGCGCAAAACGACGCCGACGCCATTGCCAAACCATCAGCATCACCCCGGCCATCCCCAGCAATCCAGCGGCCCACAGCCACCCCGGCAATCCGCCCGCGCTTGCCGTCATCGCCGGTGCAACCGGCGCGACAATATCCGCCAGTTCGTTGCGCGGATCAGCCATGCGCCAACAGCGCGACCAGATCGTCGGCCTCGCTTGCAATACGTTGATGGTGGATCCCGGCACGCGCCAGGCTGGCCGCCTGTGCGTCAAGCCGCCGGGAAAACGCAATCTGACAGGCACTGCGTACGCTGGCCTGCGCGGTATCCAGCCAGACGTCCTGGCGGCTGGCCATGTCATGAAAACGCACCAGACCCATCGCCGGTAAAACCTGTTCTGCGGCATCGACAATCTGAATCGCCCAGACATCGAAACGGGCAGCCAGTTGCGCCAGCGATGACTCGTGCTCGGTGCTCAACCAAGCGAAATCGCTGATCAGAACCAGCCGCGCACCGCGCGGCAGACTTTCTTCCAGGATGGCCAGACGATCGGTCTGGCGCAACGCATCGGTCGGCGCAGGATCGGTCTGCGGCGGGCACGCTGCGGCAGCCTGATCAATCAAGCCGAGGGCAGCCAACCTTCCATGGCGCGCCGGCAACGTCTCGTCCTCACGGCTCCACAGTGTGGCACCGACCACGCCGTTCTGCCCGCTGGCGGCAAAGGCCAATATCGCCGCCACCCGCGCGGCCTGCGTCACCTTGAGCCGCTTGCGGGTGCCAAAGCGCATCGTTGCGCCACGATCGACCACCAGATGCACCGCCGGCTTACGTTCTTCACGGTAGATTTTAAGGTGCGGGCGTCCGGTTCGCGCAGTGGTGCGCCAGTCCATGTCGCGGGTGTCATCGCCGGGGCTATACAAGCGCGACTCCTCGAAATCCAGCCCGCGCCCGAGCCAGCGCGAGGCCCAGTCGCCGGCATGGTGATCGTGGACTTCGCGCACCGGCAGTTGCGCCAACAAACTGGCCTGTTCGGCCAGCGCAGCAATTTCGTTTGCGGAAATCAGCGGTGCGTGTATGCCCGCATCGGCAAGATGCGGTTGGGTACGGCTGCGCGCAAATGCCTTAAACCATTCCAGAATAAACCTGCGCGCAAGCTGTGCAGCACGCGGCATCACGGCGCGGGCACCGCCTCGATCAGACCTGCAATAAACGCATCGCGGCTGAGCTTTTGCAGCCGTGCGTCGAGGCTCAAGGTGATGCGATGACGCAGGCAATCGGCGGCGAGTTCGCGTACATCGTCCGGCGTCACAAAATTGCGTCCGCGCAAATAGGCTGCAGCGGATGAAGCGTGCAGCAGGGCGAGCGAAGCGCGCGGGCTGGCACCCACTTCCACCGCCTGCGCCCAGTCGGGGCGCCACGCGCCCGGGGTGCGCGTGGCGCGAACCAGCTCGACGATATACGCCTCAACCGCATCGGCCACATGCACCTGCCGCACCTCCTCGCGTGCCGCCAGCACTGTCGCCGCATCGATCACGGCGGGCAACGGCATCCGCTTGGCCAGCGCAGGCTGCGCACGATCGCGCCGCAAAATATCGAGTTCTTCGGCGGGGCTGGGATAGTCCAGCGACACATGCAATAAAAAGCGATCCAGCTGCGCTTCCGGCAGCGGATAGGTGCCCGCCTGCTCCAGTGGATTTTGTGTTGCCATCACCATGAACAGCGGCGGCAGCGGACGCGTCACCCCGCCCACCGTGATCTGATGCTCCTGCATCGCTTCCAGCAGCGCCGCCTGTACTTTGGCCGGCGCGCGGTTGATCTCATCGGCCAGAATGATTTCGTGAAACAGCGGCCCTTCGATGAATTCGAACTGCCCCTCGTGATACACGTCAGTGCCGGTCAGATCGCCCGGCAACAAATCCGGTGTGAACTGAATCCGCCGGAAACTGCCATGAATCGCCGCCGCCAAAGTTTTCACCGCCGTTGTCTTGGCCAGCCCCGGCAGCCCTTCCACCAGCACGTGGCCGTCTGCCAGCAGGCCGATCACCAGGCGATCGAGCAGCGCGGTCTGTCCAACGATGACTTGCGACAGAGCCTGGCGCAGTTCTTGGATGCGGGTCTGGTTCGACATGGGGAATCCTGCCGTTGAAAAGAGATCACCTTAGCGGGGGAGTCTGGCGGCGGCAATGGTTGCTAAGGCCCAAAGAGTTCTTACTGTAAAAGGAAGGGGCGCAGGGCAAGCTTTCTGGTGCCCCTGCTATTCTTCGAATAGGCTGGGCCAGTAAGCCATGACTGCAGTCTGACATCAAAACCGGAGGGTGTTCCCATCGCCCCGCACTGCGGCAATGGGTCGGCACACGCCAAGATGGACGATCATATGCAACGCTGAGTAATAGTCTGCGCAAAAAGGGAGGAGTCCAATTCATGGGAATCGAAGGGGAGAGTGCACTGCTCTACGCCGTCCGATGGCCGGTGATGGGCCGCTATCTGGGGCAGCTGGCTCTGGTGCTTGCCCTGCTTACCCTGCCGAACATAGGTGTCTCCCTGTATTACGGGGAAATCCCCATCAGCTTGCGCTATCTCGCCATCATCGCCCTGCTGGTAGGCGCTGGCTGGCCGCTTTCCCGTCTCCAGGCGCCTGATCGAATCCAGAGCAACGAGGCCATGGTGATCGTCACCCTCGCCTTCGTGCTGAGTCCGCTGCTCATGAGCTGGCCCCTGGCAGCGGCGGGATTATCAGGCTTGGACGCCTATTTCGAGGCCGTCTCCGGAGTCACCACCACCGGTCTGACCACCCTGGCCACGGTGCAGGACAGCGCGCATTCCTTCCTCTTCGCCCGGGCCTGGATGCAATGGTACGGCGGTCTGGGCATTGCCGTGCTGGCGATGGCCATCATGGCCCAGCACGGTATGGCTACCCGCAAGCTGGTGGAATCCTCGGGAACCGAGTTACAGGTCTCCTCCACCCGCACCCACGCCCGCCGTGTACTGGCGGTCTATGCCCTGCTCACGCTGGCCGGCGGTTTGCTGATCTGGGCCGCGGGCCTGGCACCCTTCGACGCCTTGGCCCACGCGCTGTCCGCCGTATCCACCGGCGGCTTCTCTACCTTCGATCGGAGCCTGGGGGGTGCGCTGCCCGCCGTTGTGCCCGTCGCCGTGATGTTCGTGAGTTTCTTGGGTGCCGTTTCCCTCCCCCTTTACTTCTTCGCCTGGCGCCGCGGCATCGGCGAACTGTTGGGGGATCTGGAGTTGCGTACCTTGGCGGGCGCCTGTCTGACGGGCACCCTGCTGCTGGCCCTGTGGTTCTGGCAGGCCGGCGTACCGATGGCAGAAGCCCTGCGCCAGGGCGGCCTGCTGATTGTCTCGGCGCAAACCACAGCGGGCTTCAGCGCCCAGTCGACCGCTAGCCTGGATGCTTACCCCAAAGGCCTGCTCATCCTGTCCATGGCCGTTGGCGGCAGCCTGGGCTCCACGGCTGGAGGGGTAAAGCTGCTGCGGGTGCTGATCCTGCTGCGACTCATCCAGTCGCTGCTGCGCCGCACCGCTGCCACGGAACACGCCGTGGTCGAGGCGCGCCTTGGCGGACGGCGTCTTGAGGCGGCGGACATGACTCAAGTGCTGCTCATCATCGCGCTGTTCGGCGCGGTGGTCGTGCTTTCCTGGCTGGCCTTTCTGGCCCATGGCTATCCGGCCCTGGACGCCCTGTTCGAGGTGGTTTCTGCCACCGGCACCGTGGGGTTGTCCACCGGGATCACGGGCAGCGATTTGCCCGCCTTTCTCAAGCTGGTGCTGTGTCTGGACATGCTGGCAGGTCGCCTGGAGATCGTCGCCCTGTTGGTGACGTTGTATCCTGTGACCTGGCTCGGCAGAAAACAGGAGGCATGATGCGTGCGGTATTCATCGGAGCGGGAGCAATAGCAGTGATGACCGCCCAAACCCTGGTCAAACACGGCCACGAGGTCGTGATCATCGAGCGGGACAAGGAACGGATCGATGCGCTCGGCGAGGAACTGGACTGCGGTTTCATCCATGGCGACGGCGGCAAGCCGGCCATCCTGCGGGAAGCCGATCCGGAGCAAACCAACTTCCTGTTCTGCCTCACCGACAACGACCAGAGCAATATCATCGCCAGCCTGGTGGGAAAATCCCTGGGATTCAAGCGGATCGTGACCCGCATCGAGGATCCGGAGTTCGAACACATCTGCATCGGACTGGGCCTGGAGGACACCATCGTGCCGGCCCGTACTATCGGCCGCTACCTGGCGGAAATGTTCGCCGGCCATGACCGGATGGAACTGTCCGCCATGATCAAGGACGAGGCGCGGGTATTCAGCTTTGTCGTCAGGGAAGGAGATGCGAGAACGATAGAAGCCCTCGACCTGCCCAAGGACAGCAGGGTGATCTGCTGCTACCGGGATGGCAAGTTCAGGCTGCCCAAGCCAGAGGACAACCTGCGCGTCGACGACGAAGTGGTGGTCATCACCCACAGTCGCAATGTGCTCGATCTGGAGGAACGCTGGGGGCTGCGCAAGCAGCGCCGGCCCAGTAGCTGACGGGGACATTTCGGCCATGAGTCGGCCGCTTTTGTGGTGCGTGGCCCATCCCAATTGCCTTGAACGTTGACGACCTGAGTTCGGCAGACAACCGCACCTGCCCGCATTCTTTCGGCTCGGCCGTTCCTGCCGCGAATGTTTTGCGGAGTTCGTCCCGCTCCCGCGCGTCTTGTCTGATCAGCCTGAGCATTCACACCCGAATCACGGCTTGCGCCACAAGGACAGCCAGCCCGCGTATCCCAGCGCCTTCAACGTCTCGATGTTGCGTTCATAAATGGTTTCGGCTTCTGGCAATGCTGCGACAGCCCGTTCGATGCTCGCCTCGCGCAGCAAATGCAGGGTGGGAAACGGGGCGCGGTTGGTGTAGTTGCCCATGTCGTCGGGTTCGGTGCCTTCGAACTGGAACTGTGGGTGGAAACTGGCGACCTGGATGACGCCTTCCAGTTCGTGGTCTTCCACGGCTGCGTCGGTTAGTTGCAGGAAGTCGTTGAAGTCGAGAAAGTTCGGCAACAACGTGGGGTGGATCAGCAGCGTAGTATCGAGTTCATCGGGGTCGGCTGCGGCCAGAAAATCCAGTTCGCGGTCGAGGTCTTCCAGCAAGCCGTCCAGATGCTTGGCGTGGCTCACGACGATACGCACCTGATTCTTGACGTAGACCGCTTTGGCAAAGGGGCACAAATTGAGCCCGATCACGGCTTTTTCGAGCCATACCCGGGTGGCTGCGATGACGGATGCGTCGTCCATTTTTCCTCCTGATGCTGCCTGCAAGGCCGGAACTTTAACGGATACAATGCCTTATTGTTCGACGTTAACGCACTTAACCCCCGCCCACACCATGAAAAGCAGCGCGATTCGCCAGAGTTTCCTCGATTATTTTGCCTCCAAGGGTCACACCATTGTCGCCAGCAGTCCGCTGGTGCCGGGCAACGATCCGACCCTGTTGTTTA
Organism: Hydrogenophilales bacterium; assembly: GCA_024636775.1. Lineage (GTDB taxonomy): Bacteria > Pseudomonadota > Gammaproteobacteria > Burkholderiales > Thiobacillaceae > Thiobacillus. The sequence continues at coordinate 22,249 of JAGXGP010000028.1, read as the reverse complement.
CCAACGCGGGCATGGTGCAATTCAAGGATGTGTTCACCGGGCAGGACAAGCGCGCCTACACCCGCGCGGTGTCCTCGCAGCGCTGCGTGCGCGCCGGCGGCAAGCACAACGATCTGGAAAACGTCGGTTACACGGCGCGCCATCACACTTTTTTCGAGATGCTGGGCAACTTCAGCTTCGGCGATTATTTCAAGCAGGACGCGATCAAGTACGCTTGGGAATACTTGACGGTGGTGCTGAAGCTGCCGACCGAGAAGCTGTGGGTGACGGTCTATGCCGAGGACGACGAAGCCTTCGATATCTGGCACAACGATATCGGCGTACCCAAAGATCGCATCGTCCGAATCGGTGACAACAAGGGCGCGCGCTACGCCTCCGACAATTTCTGGGCGATGGGCGACACTGGCCCGTGCGGCCCCTGCACCGAAATTTTTTACGACCACGGTGCGGAGATCGCCGGTGGCCCACCCGGCTCACCCGACGAAGATGGCGACCGCTACATAGAAATTTGGAACAACGTGTTCATGCAGTTCAACCGCGATGAGGCCGGCGTGATGCATCCGCTACCCAAGCCCAGCGTCGATACCGGCATGGGGCTGGAGCGCATTTCGGCGGTGATGCAGCATGTGCATTCCAATTACGAAATCGATCTGTTTCAGGCGCTGATTCAAGCTGCCGCACGCGAAACCCAAACGACTGATCTCAGCATCAATTCACTCAAGGTCATTGCCGACCATATCCGCGCCTGCTCGTTTTTGATTGTCGACGGTGTCATCCCCGGCAACGAAGGGCGCGGCTATGTGCTGCGTCGCATCATCCGCCGCGCGATTCGTCACGGTTATAAGCTGGGCGTGCGGTCGGCTTTTTTCAACCGCATGGTGCCTGACCTGGTCGCGGTGATGGGCGAGGCCTACCCGGAACTCGTCAAGGCCCAGGATCGGGTCATCGAGATTCTGCGGCAGGAAGAAGAACGCTTTTTCGAGACCATCGAACATGGCATGGGCATTCTCGAATCCACGCTGAAAACCCTGCCAGCCGGTGGCACCTTCGACGGCGAACTGGCATTCAAGCTGCACGACACCTACGGCTTTCCGCTCGACCTCACCGCCGACATCTGCCGCGAAGCCGGCATGACTGTCGACACGGCGGCTTTCGACACCGCCATGCAGCGGCAAAAGAGTCAGGCGCGCGCAGCCGGCAAGTTCAAGCTCGGCGCAGGACTGGAATATGCCGGCACGGCGACCACTTTCCACGGTTACGACACGCTGGCGCACGACGGCACCATCCTCGCGCTGTACAAGGACGGCACGGCAGTCAATCAGTTGAACGAGGGCGAACTCGGCGTGGTGGTGCTCGACCACACGCCGTTCTACGCCGAATCCGGTGGCCAGGCCGGCGACTGCGGGGTGATGCAGGCGGCGGGCGGCGCCTTTGCGGTGGAAGACACGTTGAAAATCCAGGCGCAAGTATTCGGCCACCACGGTGTGGTCAAAACCGGCACGCTCAAGCTCGGCGAACCGGTTTCGGCCAAAGTCGATGAACTGGCGCGCGCCCGCACCATGCGTAACCATTCAGTCACCCACCTGATGCACAAGGCCTTGCACGATGTGCTGGGCGAACATGTGCAGCAAAAAGGCTCATTGGTCGACAGCGAAAAAACCCGCTTCGATTTTGTACAGCCCAGCCCGATGACCGACGCGCAGATTCGCGAGGTGGAGATCCGGGTCAACGCCGAGATCCTGGCCAATCAGGCCACGCAGGCGCGTGTGATGGCCATTGATGACGCGCAGAAAACCGGCGCGACGATGCTGTTTGGCGAGAAATACGGCGACGAAGTACGCGTGCTCGATATTGGCAACTCGCGCGAACTGTGCGGCGGCACCCACGTGGCACGTACCGGGGATATCGGCCTTTTCCTGGTCATAGGCGAATCCGGCGTCGCGGCTGGCGTACGACGGATCGAGGCAGTGACTGGCGACAATGCACTGGCCTATGTGCAGACGCGCGAACAGGAAATCCGCCAAGCTGCAGCAACCTTGAAAGCGCAACCGGCTGAACTCGGCACCAAACTGGCCCAGATGCTCGACAACGTGCGTGCCCTGGAAAAAGAACTCGATCGCCTGAAATCCAAACTCGCCGCCAGCGCCGGGGACGAACTGGTGCAGCGGGCAGTTGACATCGGTGGGGTGCAGGTCTTGGCGGCACAGCTCGACGGCGTCGATGCCAAGGGCTTGCGCGAAACCGCCGACAAACTGCGCGACAAGCTGAAGTCGTGTGCGCTGGTCCTCGGCACGGTTATTGACGGGAAAGTCAGCCTGATTGCTGCCGTCACCCCTGATGTCATCACCAAGATCAAGGCCGGTGAGCTGGTGAATTTTGTCGCTACGCAGGTGGGGGGGAAAGGCGGTGGAAAACCCGATTTGGCGATGGCAGGCGGGACTGAGCCTGCGCAATTGCCCGCTGCCCTGGAATCCGTATCTGACTGGGTAAAAAATAAGCTGGGTTGATCGCCGGGTACAGATTTTGCTAAATCAACCGTATAGTGTTTGAGAACATGTTGCCCTGACCGCTGAAACCATGAATTCACTCGCCGAAAAGCTTGCATCTGGATTTGCTCGACTGTTGCCAACCGGCAAGCCGGCTGATGACCCGCTCGTCAGCCTCAAGGCAGCCACAAGCTGGATCGAGGGGCTGCACGCAGGTGATGCCTACAAGAGCCAGCAGGCCATCTACGCTCAACTTAAGCGCATCAACGAAACTTCAACGGATTTCACAAAAGTCCGTCTGGCTATATTCATGTTGCTGGACGTGAAGTCGCGAGACTTTCAGGACACGCTGGTTCGCCAATATTTACGCAATCCGCGCATGTCTCGACAGGTCGAAAGCCAACTCTGGCATGCGGTGTACGGCCTGAACTGGGAAGTTGCTCGGGGCTATCACACCTTTGTATTGCACATTTCCAACGAAACCGGAAAAAACCCGCTGGATGCTTCGATTCCGCTAATTACCCTGCGGGCCATTCGCGCATTTGGCCAGTTACTGAAATGGCGTGCCATTCGCTACTTGCCCGCCAGCGAAAAACTCTGGTTCAGGTTGCATAACCTCTACCGCATAGCCGAAGCCCATGATTTCCAGGTGAAACTGCAGCGCGCCTATCCTGAAGAAACAACCGAATGCAGCTGCCAATCAGCCTACCTGCACACGTTGATGCTGAACCTGGCCAATTCCGGCACGCTCTACCCCAAGCAACTCGACCTGCTGGATCGCTGGCTATGCCTGTGGCATAACCAACTCAACCTCGACACCCAACTGGATGCTGAAGCCCATACGTTTTCCGTTGATATGTCAGCCGACCAGGGGCCACGTCGGGTTCGTAAACCCGACATAGAGAAACCCATGCGATTCTGGTCCACGGCCGATCTTTTACTCGTGGTGCAAACCCTTCATGACTCACTGAAAAAAGGCGGCACCCCCGCACAATTGGGTTTGGGCGACAACGCCCGTACCGCCGAAAGCCTCGAACTCCTGGAACATCTTCAGCACCAATGGGCTTCACTCGAGGACCGCGAACAACGCCGGGCCCCGCGTGCCCCCATCAAACGCCTGGTCGATGTTGCGCACGGTCTGAATGCCATTTTTGGCCAACTCAAGGCAGCGGATGCCCCCACCCGCGCCTCACCCTACGGTATGGGGCTCAACTACAATGAAGAAGATGATGTTCGGGTGTATGGCTTTATCACCGAACGTACACGTGAACGTGTCGATTCCACACAGACTCCAACCGTAACGAGCACCGCTAATGCCCCCGACGTCGAACGTTGGGTCATGCACGACGAAAGCGAATGCGGCTTTGGTGCGGTTGTTGAATCACGCGACAAGGATTGGCTGCGGGTGGGCGCGCTGATTGGCATCAAAACACACGAGTCGGACACATGGCAGCTTGGCATGGTGCGCCGTTTGTCGCGTATCAGTAGCGATACCAGTTCGGTCGGGATTGAAACATTGACCGAAACCCCTTCGCTGATATCCCTGCAAGATGCGGGCACGGCTGACTACACCGTCAAGGGCTCAGTCAACAACCCACCAACCCTGCCAAATTCAGGTTTGATCCTGGCAGACAGCAAAGGCAACCACAGCCTGATTCTTGATTCTGTGCATTATTTGTCCGGAAAAGTATGTCAGGTCAACGGCACAACCGACCTCAAGCTCATATTGTTAGGCAAGCCCATCGAGAGCAGCGAAGGCTGGATTCATGTAGCCATCAAGCCTGTGGAGGGCTAAATAGACGTTATCCGGTCCAACTACACAGCGCAAACCGCCACGCTGTCTACCAATCTGGTTTAACTTTATCTGTGTCTCTGGCACAATCGGCGAAAATCCGACACGCGTAGAACAAATGACGCATCCTCAGATGCAGGCGCGATTTCGCATTTATGCCCCGAAGGGGTACCACTCGACCCGGAGGACATGTGGCCCATACCAACAAGCCTAGTTTGCTGATCGTTGATGACGATCCGCTGATATCCGATACGCTCACTTATGTATTGAGCAAGGATTTCGAAATCTCGGCCGCCGAGTCACGTGCCCAGGTTAAAAGCCTGCTGATGCAACTGGACGAACCGCCCCAGTTAGCCCTGGTTGATCTGGGTCTGCCACCGCATCCGCATAAGCCCGATGAGGGCTTTGCCCTGATCGCAGACCTGCTGAGCATTTCCCCCAGCATCAAGATTCTGGTCCTTTCCGGCCAGAGCGACGAAGCCAATGCACGTCACGCTCGGGCGCTGGGTGCGATCGATTTCGTGGCCAAGCCCTGCGAGCCCGAGCGGCTCAAGTCGCTGCTGTTCAATGCGCTGCTGGTTCAGGATGCAGAACGTAGCGCTGAAAAAGCCCCTGCACCCATCAAAGACTCCGGCATCGTGGGCGAAAGTCCGGCCATAGACAAACTGCGGGAGCAAATCAAGCAATATGCTGCCGCACCTTTCCCCGTCCTGATCGAAGGCGAATCCGGTAGCGGAAAAGAGCGAGTCGCATCCAGCCTGCACCAGTTGTCACCCCGTGCACCCAAACCCTATCTGGCACTGAACTGTGCGGCCATTTCACCAACGCTGGTCGAACCCACCTTGTTCGGTTACGCCAAGGGTGCGTTCACCGGCGCGACCAGCTCCCGTGCCGGTTATTTCGAAGAAGCCGAAAACGGCACACTGTTCCTCGACGAAATCGGCGAGTTGCCGCTGGAACTCCAGGCCAAGTTGTTGCGGGTGCTGGAAAACGGCGAATACCAGCGTGTCGGCGAAACCCAGCCGCGTTTTTCCAATGCGCGTGTCGTCACCGCGACCAACCGTGACCTACGCGCAGAAATCAAGGCCGGCCGCTTTCGTGCCGACCTCTATCATCGGTTATCGGTATTCTCCATTGCGGTGCCGCCGCTACGTGAAATGGGTCAGGACAAACTCACCCTGCTCAATCATTTCCGCGGCTTTTACGCTCACGAAGCCAAAAGCCAGCCATTTAATCTTGATGACCGTGCACAGCAAATGTGGGCGGACTACCACTTCCCGGGCAACGTGCGTGAACTGCGCAACATCGCCATTCGCCTGACCACGAAATACCCTGGTAAGACAGTAAACGCCCAGCAGTTGGAGGACGAGCTCGATACCGACCAGGCCTATCCGCAAGAAATTCCGTTGGCCAACGACGGCAAATTGCTGATTGAACTGGCGCGCAAACAACTGCAAACGGTCGCCAACTTCAACCTCGACGTCACCTTGCGTCAGTGGGAAAAGGCCTACGTGGAAGCCGCTCTCAACATGACCCATGGCAACCTGTCGCAGGCCGCCAAGATGCTCGGCATCAACCGCACCACGCTTTATAGTCGGATGCAGACCTACAGCACCGAAGAATAAGCTCACGTGTATTTTGATTATTTCGGTCTAAACGAAGCCCCCTTTCGCATCACGCCGAATACCGAGTACTGGTATGCCGGTGGTCAACGCGGGGAAATGCTCGCAGCCCTGCTCTACGCCATTGCTCAGGGTGAAGGCATCATCAAGGTGGTGGGCGAAGTCGGTAGCGGCAAGACCATGCTGTGCCGCAAGCTGGTTGCCCAGCTACCCGACAGCGTCGACAGCGTTTATCTCGGCAATCCGACCTTGTCGCCCGACGACATGCTGGCGGCGATTCTGGCTGACCTCGGCGTTGACACCCCCGAGACCAGCCGGCAAGCACGGCTGGCCCAACTCAATAGCGCCTTGCTGGCCCGTCACGAAACCGGACGGCGTGTCGTGGTGTTTGTCGAAGAAGCGCAAGGCATCGCACTCGACAACCTGGAATTTCTGCGGCTGCTGACCAATCTGGAAACCGCGACCGACAAGCTCCTGCAAATTGTTCTGTTTGGTCAACCCGAGCTCGACGTGCAATTGGCCGATCAACGTATCCGCCAGTTGAAAGACCGCATCACGCTGAGCCTGAACCTGTCGCCGCTGGCAGAATCCGAAGTCGCCGATTACCTCCGGTCACGGCTGGCAGTAGCGGGATATCGCGGCCCTGATCTATTTTCACCATCACTGATCACGCGCATGACCCGAATTTCGGGCGGACTGTCGCGCCGCATCAACGTGCTGGCCGACAAGACCTTGCTGGCGGCCTACGCCGGGCAAACCCATACCCTCACCTCGGCGCACCTCGATGCCGCTGCGGGCGATGCTGAAATGCAACCGCACCCTCAACGACCTCTAATCCGACCGGAACACCGTCGCTGGGCGTGGCTGAGTGCAGGACTCGCGGCCGCACTCGGCTTGCTGGTGTTTGTGGCGTGGCAGTCACTGTCGCAGAAGCCTTCGCCTCTGGCAGCCGTTCCCGCTGCACAGTCCCCCTCTGTCGCAGCTTTCCCCGAAGCCACGGTAACCGCCGCCCCCGTAGTTGAATCCATCGCCCGTGTAACCGATTTGGCCCGACAAACCCAACACTGGCTAGCTGCCGCCTCCCCCGGTACCCACGTGATTCAGGTGGCCTCAGCTAAAGAAGCGGCTCAGGCAGCCGTATTATTGATGATATTTGGACATGCCACCCCACAACCGGTGCGGGTGCTGCATGGTTTGAGTCAGGGTAAGCCCGCCTGGATGATCCTGGCGGGGGAGTATCCCAATCGTGACACGGCCATGGCAGCCCTGCGCACCTTGCCTGCCATGCCTGCGGGTTCTCCGTTTCTGCGGTCGGTCGGCAAAATGCGTACCGTAGTGCTACCAACAGGATGAAGATGAACGCTGTATTGAAACGCTTCTTATTGACCGGTCCAGGGCTGATCAGCTTGCTACTGATCGGGGGCTGTGTGCCTCCCAAAGCGTTTGACACGTCGCCCGGCCATATCAACCAGCCCGTTCAAACCGCCGCATCGGCTACTCCGCCACCGGCACCGGTTAGAGCCGCCCCCACCTTGGCGCCCCCTCAGCCCAGCGCCCCGGTGCCCACCTACACCGTGGTGGTCAACGATGTGCCGGTCAAGGATCTGCTGTTTTCCATCGCCCGGGATACCCAGTACAACATCGATCTGCATCCGGGCATCTCCGGTCGCGTCTCACTCAATGCCGTTCAGGAACCGCTACCCGCCATCCTCGACCGCATCGCGCGACAGGCTGATCTTCGCTACGAATTGAATGGCCGCACCGTGTCGATCATGCCTGACACCCCCTACGTCAAAACCTATTCCGTCAATTATGTGAACGTCGCTCGCAACACCACCTCCAGCGTGGGGGTGGCGGCGCAAATTGCCAGCACCGGCGGCAGCGTAGGAACAGCAGGCGGTTCGTCTGCGATAGGTGGAAACTCATCCAACACCACCGTGTCCAGCCAGTCCAACAACGACTTGTGGACGGTATTGGCAGACAACATCCGAACCATTCTCGCCGGCACCCGCGCTGTCACCCAGAACAACGAAGAACGCGCCGCCCGGCTGGATGCCGAGAAAATCGCCCGCGCCGAACGGGTGTCGCAGGCCGAAGCGGCCAGCAAAGCGGGGGCAGGCGCAGCCAGCCTGTTTACAGCAGCGTTTGCCAACCAGCCAGTGGGTGACGGTAAGTACGATGTCGCGGCCAACCCAATGGCAGGCACAATCTCGGTTCTAGGCACCGCAAAACAGCAGGAACTGGTGCAGCAATACATTGATCGCGTAATGCAATCTGCACAGCGTCAAGTATTGATAGAGGCTACCATTGTCGAAGTCACACTCAAGGATCAATATCGCGCCGGAATCAACTGGCAAAACCTGGTTTCAGGTGTCACCGGCTGGACGGTGAATACCGTCGGCGCAGGAACTGGGGGCACCAATTTGGCAAATGCGCTTTCGCCATTTTTCAACATTGCCTACACAAACAACGATAAATGGGATTTCAAGGCAACGATTGACTTACTGGAATCCTATGGCAATACCAAGGTGCTATCGAGTCCTAAATTGATGGCGCTTAACAACCAGACCGCTTTACTCAAAGTGGTCAACAATTTAGTCTATTTTTCCATAGACGTAGCACAGGGCACCATCACCGCGTCAGGGCTTGTTATCCCCTCAGCCGTCAAAACTGAAGTCCATACTGTTCCGGTAGGTGTAGTCATGAGCGTGACACCCCAGATTGGTGACAACGGCCTTGTTTCCCTAACAGTTCGCCCAACCATCACCCGCAAAGTTGGCGACGTAGAAGACCCCAGCCCATTATTAAAACAAGGCGGACTCAACATCAGCAACAAGGTCCCGGTCATCCAGGTCCGTGAGATGGAATCATTGTTACAGATTCGCAGCGGCCAAACCGTCGTCCTCGGCGGCTTGATCCAGGACGACAGCAACAACGCCCGAGATGGCTTGCCAGGCCTGTCCCGCCCCGAGGGGGTCGGTGCCATCTTCGGCCAACACGAGCGCATCAACAGCCAGACCGAACTGGTGATTTTTCTGCGCCCGATTGTCGTTACAAATCCCACGCTGGAAAGCGATGAACTGCGCCAGTTCCAGCGCTTGCTCCCCAGTCGGAGTGCCCAGTGATCAAGCCTGACGTGCGGAGCACGCCTTGAGCCTGCTTCTCAAAGCGCTGAAGCAGGCTGAAGCCGCCCATGCGGCCAAGCCCGAGGCCGGTGAAACCGGGCCGGGTCGTGGTGAGGGGGACCTTGAACTGGAGCCCCTGTCTGCCACCGGGACGGATAAAGATCCCGAATGGATAGAGCCGCCGGGCTTGTTGTTTGGCCCAAGCGGTCTGGCACCAGACGCGCCGCGACTCGCGCCGGCTTTTCGCTGGCCGCAGCTCTCGCTGGTGCCGCTGGTTGCACTGCTTGCTGCACTCGTTGCAGTGGGCTACGGGATTTACCTGTATTTTGAATTACGGCCCCCTGCTGCGGTAACCACGCCTCCAGCAAATGTTATTACGCCCTCCGTTACGCCATTTGTCGCTGCACCCGCCCCCCTCAGTCCGACGCCAGCAACCCCTTCTGCTCACGCGCCCGCTGCATTGGCCCACACGCCTCCGTTGCCGCGTTCGGAACCCGCAACGGCGACAGCCGACCCCCTATCAGCGCCCGCTCAAGTGACCGCGCCTGCGCCTGAGCAATCCATTTCAGTCTCCTCTGTCACAACCCGCAGTGTTCGCTCGAGCAGCCCCCCCAACAGAACCATAGCCCCCCCGCCTGCCGCGCCGGTGCAGTTCCAGCCCGATGTTCACACCGCTTTGCTCAGCCAGGCCTACGCCGCCTATCAGCGCGGTACACTGACCGAAGCACAACGGCTTTACACTCAGGCTGCGGCGCGCAACCGTAGCGTGGATGCCATGTTGGGATTAGCCGCCATTGCCAGCGTGCAGAATCGCGAGGTTGACGCACAACGCCTGTACCGCGAAGTGCTGGACAATGATCCGCGCAACGCTGCTGCTCAAGCTGCCCTGCTCGACCTGTTGGGCAATACCGACAGCCTGGCGGCAGAAAGCCGTCTGAAAACGCTGATCGACCGCGATCCCAGTCCGCAGCTCTACCAAACGCTCGGTAACCTGTATGCAGACCAGAAGCGTTGGAGCGATGCCCAGGCCGCGTATTTCGAGGCCTATCGCAATGCCCCAGACAATGCCGATTACGCGTTCAATCTTGCTGTCAGTCTCGATCAGTTGCGGCAGACTACCGCCGCGCTGAGGTATTACGAGAAGGCGATCGCGATCGGAGGCGTGCACCGCTTCGATCGCGCCCAAGCCGAAGCGCGCGTGCAACAACTCAAATCGGTTCGGTAGGAACATCGCATGGAGCGTCGTAAAAAACTCCGCATGGGTGAAACCCTGATTTCTCAGGGCCTCATCACCACCGACCAGCTGCGCATTGGTCTAAAAGAACAAAAAACCACCGGCCTGCCCATTGGGCGCCAGTTGGTTGCGCTTGGCTTCATGACCGAAGCGGTGCTGCGCGACCAGCTTGCCAACGCGCTGGGCAGCCAGGGTATCGATCTCTCCCAGGTGGTCGCCGATTCCGAGGCCTTGCAACTGGTGCCCGAGGAATTCGCCCGCCGCCACCACCTGCTCCCCATTGCCCACGACGCGACGCGCAATATCCTGACGCTGGCGACCACCGACATGTTCAACGTCGTCGCACTCGACCAATTAAAAGCCGCACTCGGCGGCCAGCTTGAAATCTACACCCTGCTGGCGGCCGAAGCCCAACTGCTCGAATGCATCGACAAGTTCTACGGCTTTGACCTTTCGCTCGATGGCATTCTGCGCGAAATCGAAACCGGCGAGGTCGATTACGCCAGCCTCAATCCCGAGACGGAGGAATACACCCAGCCGGTGGTACGGCTGGTCGGCGCACTCCTCACCGATGCGATGAAGCGCGAATCCTCCGACATCCACTTCGAGCCCGAGCACGCTTTTTTGCGCATCCGCTACCGCATCGACGGCGTGCTGGAGCAAATTCGCAGCCTGCATAAAACCTATTGGCCGGGCATCCTGGTGAGACTGAAAGTGCTGTCCGGGATGAACATCGCGGAGACGCGCGCGCCGCAGGATGGCCGCATGTCATTGACGCTGAACGGTCGCCCGATCGATTTCCGGGTGTCATCTCAACCGGGCATTCACGGCGAAAATCTGGTGCTGCGCATACTCGACCGCGAAAAGTCCATCGTGCCGCTGGAACAGATGGGATTCACCCCCAAGGCCCTGCGTGAATTGCACCTGATGATGGCGCGACCGGAAGGCATTCTGGTCGTTACCGGGCCAACCGGCTCCGGTAAAACCACCACGCTGTATTCGATGCTCTCGCATCTGAATAACGAGACCGTCAACATCATGACGCTGGAAGACCCGGTCGAATATCCGGTCACGCTGATGCGCCAGAGTTCAGTCAACGAAACGATCAAGCTCGATTTTGCCAACGGCATCCGCTCGATCATGCGACAGGACCCCGACATCATCCTGGTCGGTGAAATCCGCGACAAGGACACTGCCGAAATGGCCTTCCGTGCCGCCATGACCGGCCACCAGGTGTTTACCACTCTGCACACCAACTCCGCGCTCGGCGTATTTCCGCGCCTGATGGACATCGGTATCCAGCCCGGCATTCTGTCCGGCAACATCATCGGTGTTGTCGCGCAACGGCTGATCCGAAAACTCTGCCCGAAGTGCAAGGAAGCCTACACGCCGGACGAACATGAGATCGGCCTCCTCGGTGCCGATCCGGCCCAGCCGCCGCAGATCTACCGCGCTGTCGGCTGCCCGGGTTGCAGCAACAAAGGCTACAAAGGCCGGCTGGCGCTGATCGAACTGCTGCGGATGGACCCCACGCTGGATGAACTCGTGGCCAATCACGCTCCGCTCCACGAAATACGTCGCGCCGCACTCGAGCATGGTTACCATCCCCTGGCAGAAGACGGCATCCAGCGGGTGAAAGATGGCATCACCTCGCTGGCGGAAGTAGCGCGGGTGGTCGACTTAACCGGGCGGGTGTGAGGATGAAGTTTGTTTCGGTTCTGCCGCGCACGCACTTGCGACTACTTCGCTTTTCGCAAGCCCATGGCGAGGCGTAATTAACCATGCCCTTCTTTGACTACCGCGCCATCGACCAAACCGGACGCTCGGTCAAGGGCGTGCTCTCTGCCGTCAACGACGTCGACCTCGAACTGCGCCTGAAGCGCATGGGGCTCGACCTCATCACCCTGTCGGAACTGTCGCGGCAATACGCGCCCAGCGGCCGCGAGCGGGTCACGCGGCGCGATCTGGTGACTTTCTGCATCCATATGCGCTATATCACCCGCGCCGGGATTCCCTTGCTTGATGGCTTGCGCGACTTGCGCGACACCATGGAAAAGCGTGGTTTTCGCGATGTACTGACCGCGCTGCTGGAAGATCTGGAGGGGGGCAAAGTGCTATCGCAAGCATTGGCTGCGCACCCGGCTGTGTTCGGTACCGTGTTCGTTCACAGCATCAAGGCGGGCGAACAGACCGGGCTGCTTGACGCGGTATTCGAGCGTTTGGCCGAATCGCTCAAATGGCAAGATGAAGTGGCCGCCAAATCAAAACAGTTGATGATCTATCCGGCGCTGGTTCTGGTCGTGGTGGGCGCGGCCATTCTGTTTTTACTGATTTATCTGGTGCCACAGGTGCTCTCGTTGGTGAAGACCATGGGCGTTGCGATGCCGCTGCCGACGCTGATCCTGATGGCGGTATCGAGTGCGGTGCGCTCATATTGGCTGGTGGGCCTGTTGCTGGCACTCGCACTGGGGGTGGGATTACCGCTATGGATAAAAAAGAGCGAAGCGGGACACGAATGGTGGGACAACGCCCAATTACGGCTACCCATTATCGGGCCCATCGTGCAGAAGATCGTGCTGTCACGTTTTACCAACACATTGGCGATGATGTACCGCTCGGGCGTCACGGTGCTCGACGCGTTACGCGCGGGCGAAGCCGTAGCCGGCAACCGGGTGATTGCCCGTGGCATTCATCGCGCCGCGCAGCAAATTTCAGACGGCAAGGGGCTGTCCGAAAGCTTTCAGGCGCAGGCGCTGTTTCCGCCGCTGGTGATCCGCATGCTGCGCGTGGGTGAGACGACCGGTGCGCTCGATGAAGCACTGGATAACGTGACGTTTTTCTATAACCGGGAAGTGCTCGAATCGATTGAAAATGGTCTTAGGGTGCTCGAGCCCATGCTCACGGCCATTCTCGGCATTCTGCTCGGTGGTATTTTGGTCTCGGTGCTGTTGCCCATCTACGACCTGATCGGGAATCTGCCATTGTGATGTTTGACCACCGACTCATTCTGCTTGCCACACCCAACAAGATTGGTGTGCTCGACTGGCGTCCGGGCCACATGCACTGGCTGGGCGAGTTTCCTGACAACGCAAAAGGGCTGGCCGCGTTCCGACAGGTCATTGAAGAGCATGCCAGCCTGCCGGTGCTGCTGGTCGTCGACACCGTCGACGAAGATTACCGCAGCGAAATCATGCCCCACGTACAAGGGCATTCACGCGACGAATTGCTCGCGCGCAAACTCAAGCAGGTATTTCGCAATGCACGCTTTACCGGCGCGTGGCTGCAAAAACGCGAAACGACGGGCCGCCGCGACGATCGCTACCTCCTGGCCGCCCTGACCGATACCGACTGGCTGATGCCCTGGCTCTCCGTGCTGCACCGTGCGCAGGTGCCGTTGTCTGGCATTACCCCACTGGCAAAAGCCTGCCAGCACTTGCTGGGCAAACTGCGTGTTCAGGAAACACACACCCTGCTGGCTTGTCGCCTCAACAGCAATTTGCGGCTTTCCTACTATCACGAAGGCATGCTGCGATTTTCACGTCTGATCGGCGGCGATTCGCCCACGCAATTGCCGGGCAATGCCGCCGATGAAATAGCCAAGACACAGCTGTATCTTACGGGACAGCGCATCCTGCCGCGCGAAGCACGCCTGCACGTCTTGCTGCTCGATCCCAGTGGACAATTGGACAGTGCACTGGCGCAACTCAATGCCGATCCTGCATTCAGCACTCGGCTGATACAACTTTCAACGCTCGGCCATGCGTTACGCATGCCTGAAGATTTTTTGGCTGCTACGCCAGAAGTCGCCTCGTTGGTCGCTATTGCCGGCGAAGCCATCCAGCTCAATCTGGCGCCACCCGAACTGCTGCAGCGGTACACCGAGTTTCGCTGGCGGCGCAGCCTGCATGCGGCTGCCGGACTCATCGCGATGCTGGGACTGGGGATAACTTCTGCCTACTGGTTGCAGGCTCAGGACCTCAATGACCAGACCCAGCAACGCGTCCAGCAGCGCCAGCAGCAAATGGCCCAGCATCAAACCATTGTGGCTTCATTTCCAGTGCAAACTGCCGCGCCCGAGCAACTGGCACAGACCGTCACGCTGGCACGCCAGCTTGATACTCTGCAGCCCAACGCCAGAGGACTGTTTGCCGCAGTCGGGCAGGCCATGGATGCATCGCCAGAAATCACCCTGAATACGCTGGAATGGGCCGACGACACGCTCACACCTTCAGGCCAGATCATTGTCAATATCGACGCTTCTCTCGCGACTTTCGACGGCAACTACCGCGCCGCCATGCAACGCATTGAACGTTTCATGAGCCGCCTGCAGGCTGTCCCCACTGTGTTCGAGGTCCGCTTGCGCAATAGCCCGGTGAATGCCGATTCCAGCAGCACCCTGTCCGGTAAAACCTTCGGCCCCGATACGGCCGAAGCGCCCGTAGTACGCTTCGGCCTCAGCCTGACCTACCGTGAGGCGCCGCCATGAAACGCCCACCGTTTGCTGTCCTCAAACTATCCCTGGTGCTGGTGCTGGTGTCGTTCGTGCTGGCAGCAGGGGGCACACTCTGGAGCTGGAATCAGGCGCAAGTCGCCGCCGCCACATTGCAACAGGAGGACATTGCACTGAATGCCGCGCGCCAACAACTTGACCGCAGCCGCCAACAGCAACAACTGATCGCAACCCATCTGAACGATTATCAGGCGCTGGCGGTGCGCGGATTTGTCGGCCCCGAAGATCGTCTGGCCTGGATCGAGGCCGCACAAAATGCCAACCGCGACGCGGGACTCTACGGCCTGGATTACCGACTCACACCACGCATGGCCTCACCACCCACCCTCGCACAGGGATTGGCGCTTGGCCAGACCAACATGACATTGCTATTCCCCGTGCTGGTGGAGACCGATATCCCGCGCTTTTTGGCTGCGCTCAAGGCGCGTGCCCCCGGCGTGGTTCGAGTACAGGGCTGCAGTCTGACCATGCAGGGCGCCCCGGCTTTCGAAGCCCTTAACCTGCCGCATATGCAGGCCGAATGTGAACTTCAGTGGTATACCGTTGTAGAAGCAACAGGAGGAGCCTCGTGAAATTACAGCGCGAGTTATCGAATCGCGACCTACGCAATGGTCTGCATGCCTTTTCGCCTGGAAAGGCGATCACGTGGCGTGTTTTCTTGATGGGTTGGCTGATTCCGCTGTCACTGTTGGCAAGCCCAGTCAGCCAGGCAGAACCGACCGAATTCGGACGGCTGTTTTACACACCGGCACAACGTAGCCAGCTGGAAAATTCCCGTGCACGCAACCTGACACATCACACCAGTCCGAAACAAAGCCAACCTGCGCGTGCCCCGGCACCGCTACGCTTTGACGGCATCGTCATCCGCTCGGACGGAAAATCCACCCGTTGGGTCGACGGCAAGGCCGAAGTAGGCACCTCCAGCGTGACCGGGCTGAAGCCGGGCCAGATCCGCGCCAACGGCAAAGTGTATGAGCCGTATCAGGTGTTGCGCCCTCAACTCCCCAGCCCGATGGCCGAGCCTGCCATGAAGGAAATTGCGCCATGACAACCCAGCGTGGCTTCACCCTGATTGAGATGGCCATTGTCTTGGTCATCATCACCATCCTGATTGGCGGGCTGGCGGTACCGTTGTCGGCGCAGATTCAGGCGCGGCGGATCGCCGAAACCCAGAAAACGCTGGAAGAGGCGCGGGAAGCGATAATCGGCTATGCAATGACCCACAAAACGACAGCGGGTAATAAGCCGTATTTACCATGCCCCGATACGAATGGTGATGGAATAGAAGAGTTACGTACCGCCGGCGAATGCCCACAACAATTTGGATTTCTGCCTTGGGTTACGCTCGGCGCGGGAGCCCAGGATGCTTGGGGTAATCGCCTGCATTATGCAACGCACACCGATGTCACCAACGACAATGCTGGAATCAATAGTGGCGTCGTACCCGGCCCTAATTGGAACCAAATCTGCAATTCAAATACTTGCGTAGTAGGGGACATTGCCCTTGATGTGCCCGTGGTTCTAGTTTCACGCGGCGCCAACGGCTGGGGCGCACGTAATATCAACGGCAACACCCTGGCCGCCCCCACGAGCCCAAACGAGTTGGAGAATCAGGATGGGGATAATGTCTATGTCAGTGGAGTGCCTACCAATCCAGACCATCCGAGCGGTGAATTCGACGATCTGATTAGCTGGATTCCGTATTACCTGTTGTTTCCCCGCGTATGTCCTACGGGTTGCGCTCCGTAGCCTGCAACCGGAACGTCACCCGCCCCGCCTGATTGTCCGGCAACTCCAGGCGAAACCCCGACCGCGCAGCCTGTCGTGCGGCCTGATACAAGCCCACACCCAATCCCGAATCCGATGCCACCGGGCTCAGAAACAGATTGCGCGCCACATGCTCGGGTGCAGGTGCACCGCTGTCGGTGATGGTCAGGCTTACCAGTGGATTCAAGGACAGACGCACCTCGATTGCCACTGCCGATTCGGATTGGCGTTTGCGCAAGGCGTTGGTCAGCAAATTGTCGATTACGCTATCGAACAAGTCCTGCGGCAGGGGCGTGTCATCGATCGTATCTGCAAAAAACTGCACATCGTCGTGTTCATAACGCGTCTGCAAGGCCTTCCACCAGGTTTTTGCAGCCACACTGGCGGCATCCATTTCAGCCGGTTGTTTGAGTTTGTCGACGGTTTGTGACAACCGCGCGGCCAATTGCGGCAGCTGGCGCTTCATCAGCGCTTGCAAACGCTCACCGTCTTCAGGCGTCGACGTATCCGCGGCAGCGATCAGGGTTTTCATCGACTGCAGGATGTTCTTCACGTCATGGGTCAGGCGTGCGCCCGTATCGTGAATCGCCTGACTGTAGGCCTGTTCGCGGAGCGTTTGCTCGCGCACTTTGGCGGCATAAAAAAAGCCCAGCAGCTGCGACAGCAGACGGACATGCAAAGCCAGCGCGGGCGTGAGTGGCCGCGGCGATTGCCAGGTCAGGCTGAGACCATGAAAGACATGGCTCACGCTATGCTCGGCCGGTTCACCAAATACGCCTTCGCCGCGAGCTGCCTGCCAGTGACCACCCCGTATCCAGGTCAGCTCGTGGAGGTCGGCCAGGCCATCGCGCACAAAGGATTCCGGATCGCGCTCGCGCTCGGCCAAGGTCGCCAGACGCTGCGCCCAGCCTTCGAAAGGCAGGCCCACTGACAACAGGTAACGTGAAGTCACCTGACCCAGCCCGGAAAATCCTGCGCGTGGGTTCCACAGCAACGACAGCGACAGCAGCAACACCGCCATCCCCAACAAGGTCTGCACCAGCGCCCAAGCGTAGCTCACCTTGGCCACCGCCACCACGGCAAAGGCACCCAGCGCCACCACCATGATGAGCAATGACAGCATCAAGCCATAGACAAAGTCGAGTGTAGAGGAAGCGGCTTTCTGACGGCTTGCCGGCAAAAAAAGGATCACCAGCGGAAGTAACGGCAACCCGTAGTTCACCACCGATTTCAATTCGTCGGGGAGGGAGGTGTCGCCCAGACTCTGCGGCAATACCCAGGCCAAAAGCAACGCAAGCAAATACGCCAAAGCGAGCAGATACGCCCACCGGGAAAACCGATCGTTTTGCGACGTGCCCACAGCGCCCATGAGACCAGCCAAAACCGCCAGCCACAATGCCATCACCCAGGTGCTGTCCACCAGCACCAGCAACGCGGCCATGGCGAACACCGGCAACGCAAGGCGCGGCTCGATCCTCGATTCACTGCGCACCACGGGTTGCCACAGCAAAAACAGGCCGTAATGCGCCAGCAAAAATGCGCGGGTGACTGCCGATTCGGCATCAAGCACCACCGCCGCATGTAACGCCAATAGCATCAAGGCCAGCCAGCGTCCGGATCCCACCCGGGCAAGCCGGTTAGCCAGTGAAGTCAGCCAACTCACATGCGGCGCGGTGTTGGCGTGTTCAGTCATCCCGAAAAATGGCTCATGCAAACCATGATTCGGCGAAATATCGCCCCCGGTACCCGCTTTATAAAACCCGTGTCCATCTATCCCTCCCCCCAACCTCTGCCGGAATTCTGGCAGGAGTGTCGTATTTTCGACAGAACGCCCTTCATTCAAAGGCGGAAATCGATACTTTAATTTTTTATATCAACAAGTTAGAACGTCACCCTGCCTGGCACACATTTTGCAGGCTTTATGGCAGGCGAAAATATAACGGAGAACCTTACATGCCGCATCCCACCCTCCCGAAACACCAATCGGGATTCACCCTGATCGAGATCGCCATTGTGCTGGTCATCATCGGGCTCTTGCTTGGCGGTATTCTAAAGGGGCAAGAGCTGATTAACAGCGCCCGGGTGAAAAATCTCGCTTCCGACTTCCGCAACGTTCCGGTATTCATTTACGGCTACCAAGACAAGTTCAGGGCACTTCCAGGCGATGACTCCGCCGCCGCGCTACATGTAGGCACAACCACCGTCACCCCAGGAGCTGGCAATGGCGATGGGATCATCACAGGCAATTGGAACAGCGTCACTCCCGCCGATGAGTCCGTACTGTTCTGGCAACATGTTCGGCTGGCCGGATTGGCTCCCGGACCGACCGCATTAGCCGCAGCCGACTTTCAACAACGCAATGCAGTGGGTGGCGTCATCGGTGTCCAAGGTGCTGCGCCATTTACTGGGATGACAGGCACCTATTTCATTTGTTCAGGTGCCATTCTGGGCCGATTTGCCAAACAACTTGACACCCAACTTGATGACGGCAACACAGCAACAGGTTCCCTGATGGTGGGTACTACCTTGCCGACAGCCATTGCCACCGGGACTCTAGTTGATGCCACTCCCTACATTGTCTGCATGGGTGTTTAACTCAACGCCCCGCTTGATACAGCCCGCTTCGGCGGGCTTTTTTATTTCCCGTTTGCCCTTTCAAACGGGGACATCATCCTTGCAACACCCTAAACTCTGCCGCCGCCAACCCATCGGCGGCACCGCGCAGCATCAGCACGTCACCCACCTGAATTTCGGTTTCTGGCTGCGGGTCGACGCCCTTGATGCCCTGACGGCGGATCGCTACCACTTCAACCAGCAAATCATCCAGCGCGAGGCTTTCCAATTGCTGTCCTGCCGCAGCTGCGCCCTGGGTGACCAGTACGGTATGCAGACGTGGCTGGGATTGCTGGTCGAGTTCGTCGTCGACGTCGCTGGCGCCGCGAAAAAAGCCGCGCATCATGGCGTAGCGGGATTCGCGTACCTCGCGGATGCGCTTCAGCACCTGAGAAAGCGGCACACCGAGCAGCATCAAGGCGTGCGATGCCAGCATCAGCGAGCCTTCCATCACTTCGGACACCACTTCGGAGGCGCCTGCTGATTTCAGTGCATCAATATGCGTGTCATCAATCGTGCGCACCACCACGGGCAATTCGGGGCGCAATTCGCGCACATGCCGCAGAATCGCCATGCTCGAGTGCAGATCGGAGTACGTGACCACGATGGCTTTGGCACGGCTAAGCCCAGCCGCGACGAGCACTTCGCGCCGGCTGGCATCGCCGTACACCACGTTGACGCCGGAGGCAGACACCGCTCGAATACGCTCGGGGTCGGCGTCAAGCGCAACAAGACTAATGCCTTCGGCTTCCAGCAAGCGCGCCAGGTTTTGTCCACTGCGGCCATAACCACAGATAATCACATGCTTGGATTTACCAAAAGTTTTGACCGCGATGTCGTGCACTTCCTTGGCGCGGCCAGCCCATTCGCTGCCGGCGAGTAGTCGGGTAAGCGTATCCATGCGGTTAATCAGCAAGGGGGCAATCAGCATCGACAGCACCATCGCTGCCAGTACCGGTTGAGTGATCTCGGTACCCAGCAGATTGAGGTCAGCTGACTGCGCCAGCAACACGAAACCAAACTCGCCCGCCTGCGCCAGCCCCAGCGCAGTCCGCACGGCAGTGGGACGGGCGCTGCCAAAAGCCATGGCGAGACCGGTTACCAGCACAGCCTTGCCGATGACGATGGCCGCCACCAGCAGCAGCACGTCGCCCCAGTTCAACATCACCTGCATCAGGTCGAGCCGCATGCCAATGGTGACGAAGAACAGACCCAGCAAGACATCGCGGAAAGGCTTGATGTCGTCTTCAACCTGGTAGCGATATTCGGTTTCGGACACCAGCATGCCCGCCAGAAAAGCGCCCAGTGCCAGCGACAGTCCAGCGCTTTCGGTAAAAAACGCCAACCCTAGCGTAAACAGCAGCAGGTTAAGGGTGAAAAGTTCGGGCGATTTGTGGCTAGCCACCCACTGGAACCACGGGCGCATGATGCGCTGACCCACGAACAGCAAAAAGCCCAGCACCACCACGGCCTTGAGCATGGCAAAGCCCAGGGTCATGGCCATGGCATCCGATTCCTGGGCAAATGCCGGAATCAATATCAACAGCGGCACCACCGCCAAATCCTGGAACAGCAAAGCGCCAAAGATTTGTCGGCCATGAGGTGTCTGAATCTCCAACCGCTCGGCCATCATCTTCGACACGATTGCCGTCGACGACATCGACATGATGCCGCCGAGCGCGATGGCAGTCAGCAAGGGCAAATCAAGCATCCAGGCAATCAACGCCGTCAGTGCAATCGTCAGCACCACCTGCGCCCCGCCGAAACCAAACACGGTCATGCGCATGGTCATCAGGCGTGGCAAACTGAATTCCAGGCCGATGGAAAACATCAGGAACACCACGCCGAATTCGGCCAGATAGCGCGCTTCTTCGCTATCCGGGATCCAGCCCAGCGCGAACGGTCCAATCGCAATGCCGGTTACCAGATAGCCCAGCATGGTCGGCAGACGCAAGGCGCGCGCAATGGTTGCCACCAGGACCGCTGCAGCGAGCAAGATCAATACAAGTTCCAATCCGCTATGCATAGGAACGCCCATGGGTAAAAGATCCCACTCCGCCTTGCATGACGTCAGCACATCGGCAATCGGAAGCCGTCATGGCCTCGACAATGCGTGGTTTTGGAGTCCTTTTGTTTAACGGCATCAGGGAAATCGTGGATGGATAAGCAGGCTTTAGTATACTTGCCGACCATGCACCCCCAATCGAACTCCCCCGAACATTTACTTGCGCTTGCGCGTCAGGTGCTCGACATCGAAGTCGATGCCCTGCGCGCAGTCTCTTCGCGCCTCGACCTGCAATTCGCCGATGCGGTTCATCTGATCCTGGCGTGCACCGGTCGCGTGGTGGTGTCGGGCATGGGCAAATCCGGCCATATCGGCTGCAAAATTGCCGCGACGCTTGCCTCGACAGGGACCCCTTCTTTTTTCATGCATCCGGGCGAAGCCAGCCATGGCGACCTCGGCATGATCGCGCACGACGATGTGGTGCTAGCCTTGTCGAACTCAGGTGAAAGCAACGAAATTGTCAGCATCATTCCGCTGATCAAGCGCCGCGGCGCAAAATTCATTGCGATGACGGGCAACCCCAGTTCGACCATGGCACGTGTGGCCGATGTCCATCTCAATGCGGCGGTCGACAAAGAAGCCTGCCCGCTTAATCTCGCTCCCACCGCCAGCACCACCGCGGCACTTGCGTTGGGTGATGCGTTGGCAGTGGCCTTGCTTGATGCGCGTGGATTTTCGGCCGACGATTTTGCCCGCACCCATCCCGGTGGCAGTCTGGGTCGACGTTTGTTAATCCATGTGCGCGATGTCATGCACACAGGCGATGCACTCCCGAAAATCGATCACGACGCTTCGCTCAAAACCGCCTTGCTCGAGATGACCGAGAAAGGCCTGGGCATGACGGCCGTGGTCGATACAGCCGGCAAGGTTGCGGGCGTATTTACTGACGGAGATCTACGGCGCGCGCTGGAACACGCACTCGATCTGCAACAAGCGCGAGTGACCGACCTGATGACGCACCACCCCAAGACCATCCAAGCAGACGAACTCGCCGTAGCGGCAGTCGAAAAAATGGAAACCCTTAAAATCAATGGC
>JAGXGP010000027.1 GCA_024636775.1 Hydrogenophilales bacterium | reverse complement strand
TGTCATGGTGTCTTATCTTGATGATTTTTATATAAATTCTCAGTTCCCGGTCTCTATATTACGTTATGAAAAAGGAGACCGGTGGCGGGTAGATTATGCTCCAGATTTTTTACCTCAACTACTAGGAGCGAACCTTATGGGGTCAACCCACCCCACCCCGCCTGATGGACCAGGTTTCGATCGTATGCCGCCGGCGTCATTTCAGCCCCCGCACCGAAGACAGCTATCGTTACTGGATTCGGCAATTCATCTACTTTAACGGCAAGCGTCATCCCAATACCTTAGGTGGGGCCGAAGTCGAGGCCTACCTCAATCACCTGGCGGTCGTACGCCACGTTGCTGCGTCAACCCAAACACAAGCGCTGAATGCCCTGGTGTTTCTTTACGATTCAGTACTGCAGAAGCCGTTGGGAGAGCTAACTGATCTAAAGCGGGTCCAACAGCGACATCGGGTGCCCGTTGTGTTGACCCGCGAAGAGGTGAAGGCGGTCCTGGATCAGATGACTGGGGTCCCGCGGCTGATGGCGGAACTTATTTATGGGGCGGGGTTGAGGGTCGGCGAATGTGTGACGCTTCGGGTGAAGGACGTCGATTTCTCAGCTGGAGCCCTCAATATCCGGAATGGCAAAGGAGGCAAGGATCGCACGACCCTGCTGCCACAGCTTTTGCATGCGCCGCTAAGCCAACACCTGCTACGGGTGGCTGAACTCCATAAGCGGGACCTCTCTCATGGTGCTGGGCTCGCTCCCATGCCAAGCGCGCTGGCCCGAAAATATCCATCTGCCTCGTCTTCCTTTGGGTGGCAGTTTGTCTTTCCTTCCACGGTGCTGCGTCCTTGGGGCGAAGGTGGGCGCCTGGCCCGCTGGCATACCTCGGATTCGACCATACAGCGAGCGTTTCGTGACGCAAAGAACCGGGCTGGGATTCACAAGCACGCTAGCGTCCATACGCTCAGACACTCATTCGCAACGCACTTGCTGGCATCTGGAACTGACATCCGCACAATTCAGCTATTGCTCGGACACCGAAGTTTGCAGACGACCATGATCTATACGCATGTGATCCAAGTCACCAAGTCTGTGACAAGCCCATTTGACAGCCTATAAGAGGGCCGGGAGGCGGTGCAAAGACGCCTCCCGTGATCACCACCATGATTATTCGATTGAATCCACACTGTTAACGATACTGCCGAGATGACCATCCCGATTGTCCGGTCCTGGCTCGGTTGCAGTCAGTCATAGTTGGTTGCCATTCAGTCCGCTATGGCCGAGAACCAGACGGATAGGTGGGCCAGCCTGGATGACGGCTGATGGCCGGTTGCTGCCTGACGGGGACGGCATGAACTTACACTTCCTGTCAGGTCAAGTCTGAACTTCTACAGTTCAGGCGGCAGTTTGCCCGTGCAGTGGTATCACTTCTGCGCCCACTTTCAGCTTGTCCAGATAACCTGCCCATTCCTGCATCATCTTGCGACGTTCAGGCAGATGGGCGGTGCGGATGTAGGCACGTCCATTCGGGTCTTTCACGGCATGGGCTAACTGGTGTTCGATGAAGTCGGGGCGAAAGCCCAGCACTTCATCCAGCATGGTGCGAGCCATCGCTCGAAAGCCATGTGCAGTCATTTCTTCCTTTGTGAAGCCCATACGCCGGAGTGCTGCATTGACGGTGTTTTCGGACATGGGGCGCGATCCGCCGCGCTCGGAGGGGAATACATAGTCGCCTCGCCCTGTGACCGCGTGGAGTTCGCGCAGAATGGCTACAGCTTGTGCGGCCAGTGGCACGATGTGGTCAACGCCCATCTTCATCTTTCTGCCCGGAATGTTCCACGTTGCGTCGTCAAGGTCGATTTCTTCCCATTCGGCATGACGAAGCTCACCAGGTCGAACAAAGGTCATGGCCGACAGTTTGAGCGCGCACAAAGTGATGAAGCTACCGGTAAACCCATCTATGGCACGCATAAGACCACCGACCGCAATGGGGTCGATTAGCGCCGCATGGTGCTTCGTCGCACGGTTGGTCAGTATCAGATTGAGGTCGATACTCGCTGACACGTCGCGCGCCACCAGTCCGCGACTGTCCGCATAACGCAGGGTACGCCCGATGTAATTGAACGCGCGCTTGGCAATATCCAGTGCGCCGCGCTGCTCGATGCGCTCGACCACGGCGCGCACATCCCCTGCTGTAATCGCGGATACTGGTTTTGCCCCGATCATCGGGAACACATCTTGTTCCAGCCGCGTCATGGTCTTCTCGCGCGTGCTTTCGGCCTTGCCCGCATAAGCCTTGGTGTACCACTCGCGCGCAATGGTTTCAAAACTGTTCGCTGCGCTCTCGGCCTGTTGGGTCTTGGTTACTTTCCTGAGTTCGCTGGGGTCGATGCCATCGGCCAAGCGCTTTCGTGCTTCGTCGCGCTTCTCACGGGCGCGGGCTAAACCGACATCGGGATACACCCCCAGCGCCAGCGTCTTGCGCTTGCCGCCATAGCGATAGTCCATGCGCCAATACTTCCCGGCGGCGTTAACCAGCAGATACAGCCCTTTTTCGTCGGCCAACTTATAGGGCTTATCGGTGGGCTTGGCTTTCTTGATCGCGGGATCGGATAGTGCCATCGTGGAAACCTTTTTGGTTTTGACGGTATGTGTTTTGACGGTAGCCCTACATGCCGCCAAACATACCGCCATATAGTCGGTATTTCCATGCTATGCCATGCCACCGCATGAGGCAACAAAAAACCCGCGATCCATTGTTAGATGCGGGTTTATGTTGCTTCTTGCTACTGCTTGCTACATGCTCTTGGTGCCGGGAGGGGGACTCGAACCCCCACACTGTTACCAGCGGCGGATTTTGAATCCGCTGCGTCTACCGATTCCGCCATCCCGGCAAGGGTGCCAAACGCGAACGCGCCCAGCGACAGAGGCGCGCATTATCACCGAATCAGGCACCTCCCTGCAAGGCGAACGCTATAATCGCGCCCCATGAATGTTGCTGATTTTGATTTTGATCTACCGGATGAGCTGATTGCACAGCTGCCGCCCACGGTGCGCGGCGGCAGCCGGTTGCTGCATGTGGACGCCCAAGGCACACTCGCCGACCGCTGGTTTCGCGATCTGCCGTCGCTGTTGCGCCCCAACGATCTACTGGTGATGAACGATACGCGAGTGATCAAGGCGCGCCTGTTTGGCCACAAGGATTCGGGTGGCAAGCTTGAGTTGCTGATTGAACGGGTGACCGACGATTGCGAGGCGCTGGCGTTCCTCCGCGCCAGCCATGCGCCCAAGCCGGGGTCGCAGATACGCCTGGCCGACGACACGATGGTCGACGTGGTGGCCCGCCAGGACGACATGACGCAGTTGCGATTTCCCCGCCCCGTGCTCAATGTGCTGGACCAGCTCGGACAGCTGCCCTTGCCACCTTATATTGAGCACACGCCCACCGCCGACGACGAGGCGCGTTACCAGACGGTGTACGCCAACGAGCCCGGCTCGGTTGCCGCCCCCACCGCCGGGCTGCATTTTGACGACGCGATGCTGGATACGCTACGCCAGCAAGGCGTGCGCACCGCTCAGGTGACGTTGCATGTGGGCGCCGGCACCTTTCAGCCGGTGCGCACGGATGACACTGACGACCACAAGATGCACAGCGAGCACTACACGATTCTGCAGGCCACCGTCGACGCCATCACTGAAACCCGCGCCCGCGGCGGCCGCGTCGTGGCGGTAGGCACCACCAGCTTGCGCACGCTGGAAGCGGCGGCGCGCTCGGGCCCACTTGCCGCAGGCGCGAGTGAAACCGATATTTTCATTACGCCCGGTTATTCCTTTAAGGTGGTGGATGTGCTGATCACCAATTTCCACTTGCCAAAATCCACGCTGCTGATGCTGGTCTCCGCATTTTCTGGCATGGATGCCATCCGCTCAGCGTATGTGCACGCCATTGCTGAACGCTATCGTTTCTTCAGCTATGGCGATGCGATGCTATTAGAGAAGCACCCAACCGAATGAAATTCGAACTCCTCACCACCGACGGCGGCGCGAGACGCGGCCAGCTCACTCTGGCCCACGGCACCATCCAGACGCCGGCTTTCATGCCAGTGGGTACGTACGGCACGGTCAAAGCCATGTCGCCAGCCGAACTCACCGAGATCGGCTTCGAGATGGTGCTGTCCAACACCTTTCACCTGTGGCTGCGGCCGGGGCTGGAAGTGATCGAAAAGTTTGGCGGGCTGCATCGTTTCATGGGCTGGGACAAGCCCATCCTCACCGACTCAGGTGGCTTCCAGGTGTTCAGCCTGGGCAAGTTGCGCAAGATCACCGAAGAAGGGGTGAAGTTTTCGTCGCCGCTCAACGGCGACAAGCTGTTTCTCACGCCCGAAATCTCGATGCAGATCCAGCGCACGCTGAATTCCGACATCGTGATGATTTTCGACGAATGCACGCCCTACCCCGCCAGCGAACGCGAAGCCGCCGACTCGATGCGGATGAGCCTGCGCTGGGCCGAGCGATCCAAAGCCGCCCACGCCGACAATCCCAATGCGCTGTATGGCATCGTGCAGGGCGGCATGTTCGAGACCCTGCGCGACGAGTCGGTGCGCGAACTGAATGCGATGGACTTTAACGGCTACGCCATCGGCGGCCTCTCCGTTGGCGAACCCAAGGAAGACATGGCGCGCATCCTCAAGCACACCGCGCCGCAGCTGCCGGCCGACAAACCGCGCTACCTGATGGGCGTGGGCACGCCGGCCGACCTGGTGTTCGCGGTAAGCCAGGGCATCGACCAGTTCGACTGCGTGCTGCCCACCCGCAATGCGCGCCACGGCATCCTCTACACCCGGCGCGGCGATATCCGCATCCGCAATGCACGCTGGAAGACTGACACCGCGCCGATCGATGAGGAGTGCACCTGCCACACCTGCACCCACTTCAGCCGCGCCTACGTCCATCATTTGATTCGCGCCAACGAAATTCTTGGCGCACGACTGGCCACGATCCATAACCTGCATTATTACCATCGGTTGATGGCCGGCATGCGCGCTGCAATCGAGGCCAAACGTTTCAACGATTTCACCGCCGAATTCCACGCGACGCAGGCGCTGGGATGGTGACGCGCTAATAACCCCTTTGTCTGTGTAAAATCGCTACCGCGGAGTCTCAATTACACAATAAAAACACGCACAAACACCAAGGGGAGACCATGTCTAATACCAAGCAATATCCAATGCAGTTCACCGGCCGTGGCGGCGAATATTTCGTCATCTGGATCGTCAACATCGCACTCACGCTCGTCACGCTGGGCATCTACTCGGCCTGGGCCAAAGTCCGCACCATGCGCTGGTTCTACGGCCATACCCTGCTCGACAACCAGACCTTTACCTATCTCGCCACGCCCATACAGATACTCAAGGGCCGACTGATCGCCCTCGCTGCCCTGATTGCTTATTACGCCGCCTCGTTTTACTCGCCCATGCTGGCTGTTGCGCTGATGATCATTTTTCTGATTGCCATGCCCTGGATCGTGGTCAGCAGCTTGCGCTTTCATGCGCGCATGAGTGCGTATCGCGGCCTGCGCTTCGATTTCACCGGGTCTGTCGGTGAAGCGGCCCGGATCTATATTGGCTTGTCGCTGCTGGTCATTCCCACGCTCGGTCTGATCCTGCCTTATCTGGCCTACCGCCAGATCAAGTTCATCGCCGACAACACGTCGTACGGCCAGACGGCTTCCCGCTACCAGGGCACGTCCAAACCGTTCTGGGGGGTGTATCTGTTTGCCCTGGTGCTGATGCTGCTGCCAATTGGCATTATTGCCCTCGGCCTCTATCAAGTCGCACAAATGAAAACGGCAGGCATGCCGCCGGAAGTCGCAATGGCCGCTGTAGGCACCAGCATCTTCGCTGGCGCAGTGCTGTTCTACCTGATGACGCTGGTTGCAGGCGCAATGATCATGGCACGCACCGCCAACCTGTTATACAACGCCACCACCATCGGGCCCGTTGGTTTCCAGTCCAACCAGCGTGCACGTGACCTGATCTGGCTGTATTTCTCGAATCTGGTCCTGATCGCCCTCACCATTGGCATCTTCATCCCCTGGGCCAAGGTACGGCTGGCGCGTTATCGTGCAGGCCATCTGACGCTCACCGGGCCAGAGAACCTGAGCGAGTTCGCCGCAGGCCAACAACAGAGCAGCACCGCCACCGGCGCCGAAATGGCTGACCTGTTCGATCTCAACATCGGCCTGACGTGACGGCTTTTTCCGGCGACCTGTTCGACGGACGCAGTTCGCAGGCGCACCCGGTCAAAGCCGCGCTCAATGCGGGGCAGTTGCACATCACGGGGGAAGGCATCGCGCTGGTTTATTCCCTCAGCCAGATCGATGTCGCACCGCCCGTGGGCGCAGCGCGCGGGGTGGTGCACCTGCCCGAAGGCCAGGAACTGCACAGCACTGACCTCGCCGCCCTGGCCACTTTGTCCCAAGTCACGGCCACCAACCGTCCCGAACGCTGGGCACGGCATCTGGAAAGCCGGCTGGGCTATGCGCTCATCGCACTGGTCGTCTCCGTACTGGTCATGTTTGCCGGGCTGCGCTGGGGTGTGCCTGCTGCAGCCCAGCTTGCTGCCCACACCCTGCCGGCGGGTCTGGATCGCAACATCGGCAAAGAATCCCTGGCGCTGATGGATAAATTCAGTTTCTCGCCCAGCCGGCTGCCCCTCGCACGCCAACAGGCACTCACCCAACAGCTGGCTGCACAGTGCGGCAAGCAAACCTGCCCTCCCTACACCCTGCTGTTTCGCAACAGCAAACTGTTTGGCGCCAATGCCATGGCGCTGCCCGGCGGCACGATCGTGGTAACGGATGCGCTGGTTGATTTGGCGCACATCGACACGGAAGTGATCGCGGTGATTGCCCACGAATTGGGCCATGTGGCGCACCGCC
>JAGXGP010000026.1 GCA_024636775.1 Hydrogenophilales bacterium | reverse complement strand
CGGGGAAAGCCGCAGACTCTGTTTCGTCGCTTTAGCTTCGAACGCTATGGCGATACACGTGATTTTCTTGATGCGGTTGCGGCACTGTCCGAAGAATCCGGTCTGCATCCGCATAACATCAATTTCGCCAGCACCTATGTGAACATCACATTGGAGTCGGGTGAAACGGGTGAACTGGGCGAAGCTGAACTGGGTTTCGCTAAACGTATCAATACGTTGTATCCACGACCGGAAGGCTGAGCATGGCAACTCACATTATTGCTGTGATCAACCAAAAAGGTGGCGCGGGTAAAACAACAGTGGCGATGAATCTGGCAGCAGGCCTGGCCAGACGTGATGACACGCTGGTGTTAGACCTCGATCCACAAGCATCTTCGAGGCAGTGGGCCAGTTTGGGCAGTGCGCCCTTTCCGGCTACAGTCAAACAGATAAACGGCAAGTGGGACGCCAAGACCCTGCACCAGAACTACAAGGCGTATCGCCACCTGGTGCTGGATTGTCCGCCTTCACTTGAAAGCCATGCTTCGCTGCAAGCCTTGCGTGCATGCGATGTGGCATTGATTCCGGTGTTGCCTTCGCCGATCGATTTGTGGGCCAGTCTCAGACTGCCGGGCGAGATCGACGAGGCGAGGAAAACCAACAAGCGTTTGCGGGCATTCCTGGTGTTGAACCAGTTGGAACCCAAAAGCGCACTTTCTGCGGCGATGCACGATGCCATCGCCGAATTTGGCATACCGGTGCTTGAAACAGGCATTCGGCGCCGCGCCATTTATCGCAGTGCTGCACTTGAAGGTGTTTCGGTTTATCAGATGGGAGGTCGGGGTGCCCTGGCCGCCGCTGAAATAGAAGCCATCATTAATGAGGTGATCGCATCATGACTAATTTAAAAGACAAACTTTCCGCCAGCGTCCGTCAGGCCAAAGCCGAACAGGATCAGACTGCCCCCAAACCCGTGGCAATCAAGTCTGCTACCCCTCCCGCTGCGCCGAAGAAGGCTGCTCCGAAGAAAGCTGCTCCGAAGAAAGCTGCTCCGAAGAAAGCTGCTCCGAAGAAAACCACACCCAAGAAAACAGTTGCCAAGACTGTGAAGCGCAAGCCAGCTGCCCCCAAAGCAGCCAAACCGACAGCATCAGCCAAGCCCGCCGCTGCAAAAAAAGCAGCGACCCAACCACTTGCTTCGGGAGTCGCCGATAGCAGCAACGCTTTGTTTCCGAACCGTGTCTGGCCCGACTGACTTCCTCGGACTGAATATAATCATTACAGGTAATCCGTCATGCGTAATGACCCTTTTTTCCGCACCTATTCTCCGCGCCAGGAAGCCATGGCTCGCGTTGCACAGTCCGAGCAGGACGCGATGACGCGCCCAGCTTCAACGGCAAACGCAGCAACGGCAACCGCAACGGCATCTGAACTGCTCGCCCCCTATATGGTGCAGAGCGAGCCTTACTATCTTGCTGTTTCCGACGAAGTTGAAATGTACGAAGCGGCGTATTCGGTGCGTATGCCGATGATGCTGAAGGGCCCTACCGGCTGTGGCAAGACCCGTTTTGTCGAGTACATGGCGTGGAAGCTGCAAAAACCGCTGATTACTGTTGCCTGTAACGAAGACATGACAGCATCCGATCTGGTCGGGCGCTTCTTGCTGGATGCCAATGGCACCCGCTGGCAGGATGGTCCGCTGGCGCTGGCTGCACGCCATGGTGCAATTTGTTACCTCGACGAAGTGGTCGAAGCGCGCCAGGACACCATTGTGGTGATTCACCCGTTGACCGATGCGCGCCGTATTTTGCCGCTGGAGAAAAAGGGTGAACTCATCCATGCGCACCCGGATTTCCAGGTTGTCATTTCGTACAACCCCGGCTATCAGTCGTTGATGAAAGATTTGAAGCAGTCGACCAAACAGCGTTTTGGTGGCCTCGACTTTAATTATCCCGAGCATGAAGTCGAAGCTGAGATCGTGGCGCATGAATCTGGCGTAACGATCGACGTGGCGAAGAATCTGGTTCACATCGCTGAACGTGCGCGCAACCTCAAAGGTCATGGCCTCGACGAAGGTTTGTCAACGCGGATGCTGATTTACGCAGGGTCATTGATCAACAAGGGTGTTGCCCCGCTGGCGGCGTGCCGCGTTGCACTGGTGCGTCCGATCACGGACGATCCGGACATGCGTGACGCCCTCGATTCAGCCGTCACCACATACTTCTAAGCGGTAGCACGGCGCTGGCGTTGCCAGTGCCGCGCACCCAGACCGAATTCCATGGCCATCCATCTCGAAGAATATCAAGAGGTTCTCGATGACCTGCCGCATGACGCGCAGGAGGTTCTGCGTGCCTCATGGAATGAGGCGGCGCGGATGTTTTCATCGCGTGGGCTGGACAACTACCTGAAAGGCGCGGTTGCGCTACACAACCTGGGACGTGGCGAAGAGCTGGTCGTCACTTACCTTCAGGAAATGCCGGAAGTCAGCCGCGCCATTGGTGAAGAAGTGTTGCCCGATGTCGTCAATTTCCTGATGACCATGGCGTCGAAAACATCGGGCCATATTTTGACGCTGATTGTGGCCACGGCCCCCCTCGCGGCGCAGCGTCTGGGCGATGAAAATCTGTTTCGCGCCTACCTCAATGTATTGGAGATTGTGCTTGCACAGGCTCCGCGTGGCCTGCGGCCGATGCTGGAAAACCTGGAGCGCTTGCTCTCTCAACTGACGCTGGGGGGCTTGCGGCGCTGGGTGCAGTGGGGTGCGCATGCGTACAAGGCCGATTTTGAAGGACAAGCCGCTTACTTTTCCTTGGGTACGCCCGATTCGATGGGTGTGCTGCAGCAGCAGCGCAAGGGCACGCTGTTCGTGGATGTGCAGCGACGACTGAATATCTATTTGCGCGCCATGTGGGGCCGTGACTTCTTTCTGCGCCCCACTTCAGGGGATTATGAAAGTCGTGAGGGCATGAAGCCTTACATCGAACGCTTCGTCATTTATATTGCCGATGCGTTCGACGACTACAAGCCGTTTGGCGACGATACGCCTGACGAAGCCATCATCCCTGGCCTTGAAATTTACCGTGCCGCGGCCAACCATTGCGCTGCGCATCTGGTCCACACGGGCGCGCCGCTGTCGATGCAAATGCTCAGTACCACGCAGATGGCGATCATCGAGACAATCGAAGATGCGCGTGTGGAAGAACTGGCTTGTCGCGATTTTCCCGGCATGCGGTCATCCTGGCTGGCATTGCATCCTGCGCTAGATACCAACGAACCGAAATGTGTAGGAGACCTGCTTAATCGTCTGGCGCGCGCACTGCTGGACCTTGAGTCAGCCGACCCGCATCCATGGGTTCAGGAAGGTGTGAAGCTGTTCCGAGCTGAGGCCGACCTGACCAGCAACCAGATTAGCTGGAATATCGGGATTGCATTGATGCATACCCTGGCGTTGGTTCCCCTTCCGGAATTCAACGTTCGAACCGACGTGTTGCGCGCTATTTATCGTGACGATAACCGTACGGTGTGGGAGTCGGAAGAATTCGACCTCGACACTGCGCTGGAAGCGACCTGGGGTGGCAAGCAAACGCGTAAAACAGTCTCTTTGATGGAGATGGTGAACGAGACCAACAACGAATACGCGGGGGATGACGCGGAAGAAATCTGGGTGCTCGAAACCCCTTTTTACCTTGATCAGGAAGGCGTAACCATCAACGAGTTGGAAGGCCGCCCGCCGATCTCCGACCCCTACCACTACCACGAGTGGGATTACCAGATTCAGCTCGAACGGCCGAGCTGGGCCACGGTGCTGGAACGGCGTCCGCCGCTCGGCGAACTTGCAGTGATCGAAAAAATTGTCACCGATAACAAGCCGGTGATCTCGCGTCTTAAATACCTGATTGAATCCATGATTCCGCAGGTGATGCAGCGCATCCGGCGGCAGGAAGACGGTGACGAGCTCGACATCAACGCAGCGATTCGCGCCATGATCGATATTCGCATGGGCCTGCAACCCGACACCCGCATCATGATGCGCTACAAGCGCAACGTGCGGGATCTTGCGGTGATGGTGCTGCTCGACATGTCGGAGTCATCCAACGACAAGGTGCGCGGCCATGACTACAGCATCATGGATCTGTCACGCGCTGCAACGGTGTTGCTGTCCGATGCCCTCGACCGCATTGGCGATCCATTTGCGCTGCACGGCTTTTGCTCGGACGGCCGTCACGATGTGCATTACTATCGCTTCAAGGACTTTGATCAGCCGTATGACGATCTGGTGAAGGCCCGTCTGGCCGGCCTCAAGGGATCGTACTCCACCCGCATGGGTGCCGCGCTGCGCCATGCTGGCGAGCAGCTCAAACTGCAACCCAAGAACAAGAAAATCCTGTTCATCATCACCGATGGTGAGCCTGCCGATAACGATGTACGCGATCCGCAGTACCTTCGTTTCGACACTAAACGTGCGGTTGAAGAACTGGCGCGGGACGGCATCACCGTTTATGCGTTGAGTCTCGATCCGCACGCCGATCAATATGTGGCACGCATTTTCGGCGCCCAAAACTTTACCGTGCTGGACAAAGTTGAACGCCTGCCGGAAAAATTACCGATGCTGTACATGGGCCTGACCCGTTGAGCGACAGACCTATGCATATCAGCCTGCGCACTTTTGTTTTCATGGACGCGCTGCAACCGCAGCTCGCGTCCTATCTCGCCACCTCTTCGCAGGGATTTTTACCGGTGCCCGGTGATGCCTGCCTGTGGGTCGAGGTCTCACCCGGTATGGCGGTACACCGGTTATCCGACATTGCGCTCAAGGAAACTAATGTTCACCTCGGTGAGCAGGTGGTGGAGCGCTCCTTCGGTTCCATGGAAATCCACTACCGCAACCAGAGCGAAGTCATGGAAGCCGGCAACACCATTTTGCGGCAGTTGAACACCACCATGGACACGCGCATGGCGTGCAAGATCCACTGGAACGAGGTCATCTGCGGCATGACCCCGGATCACACTACGCTCATCAACCGCCAGTTGCGCAAGGGCTCGATGATTCTGCCGGGCAAGTCCATGTTCATTCTCGAAGTCGAGCCTGCGGGCTATGCCGTCTATGCCGCCAACGAAGCGGAAAAGGCCGCGCACATCACGCTGGTGGACGTTAAACCGTTCGGCAATTTTGGACGCTTGACCATGATGGGTTCCGAAGCCGAGGCCGAGACGGCGCAACGCGCGGCGGTGCAAGCCATCGAAAACCTCAACAGGCAAGCTCGCCGGATCACGGAGGGCTAGCCAGGCCCATTCATCCGATCGTGGCTTTCAGCGTTTACCGGGCCACCGATGTCTTCTACACACTTCATCCTGAAGCCGAAATTGCCTCAGCCATGACCGCTGTGGGCGGTTCATTTGCGCATCGTTCTGCTTGATTCGTGACGATGGCAGCGAGGCCCGAGGACCCATCGAGCGCGTGTTGACGCGCGTCCCACCTTGGTGAACTCCGAATGGCTAAGGCGGTCACAAGCTCGATTCCATGCGCATTAGGTGGGATGTCCTGCCTAGGACGAGCGTCATCGAGTGCGCGCGGATATCGTGTTGTTTATAATTATTTCAATCCGTGTGAAATCAGAAGCAAGCATGCAAAGAGTGGCCATGCCCTGGTCGTTATGTCTGGCTGTCCTCATTGGCGGGGCGTGGGTTGTATGTCCCGATGGCCAGTGTGCTGCAAGCGAATTCGACCGTTTCGGTCTCGCTCAGGCTCATGCATGGCGCGGCGAGTTGCTTGACTCGATCATGCCGTCTGTCACCTGGCTCGGTTCCCTGCTGTTGCTGGTGCCGCTGACCCTAATTCGCTGCGGGCGGCTTGTTACGTCGCGGCCGCCAGCGGGCGGCAGGTTTCATTCTGCTGGCTTTGCTGAGCGCTTCTGCCTTGGGCCACGGGGTTAAGCTGCTGGTGGCGCGGTCGCGCCCCGATCTCTTTTCGGCTTGGCTGCCCATGCCGGTCGACTGGTCCTATCCCAGCGCGCATGCCATGCAGATCGCGGCGGCGGCACTGGCGTTGTTTTTCGTTTTCGGCAACCGACGACCGGTGTGGGGCATGCTGATGGGGATGATTGTGCTGTGGATCGGACTGTCGCGCATCTATCTGCAGGTTCATTTTCCGAGCAATGTCATTGCCGGGACGCTGGCCGCTGTATTGTGGGTGGGAGGCCTGCACGCCTTGATCTTTCGGCAACCGGGCGCGAGTTCGAAAGAGCAGCAAGGGGAACGCACAGCGTGAGACATGCATTCCCCGGCACAGGTGAGCGGGGTTACCACCGATCAGGAAGCTGCGTACCATCGCGCGGGGCTGCGCTATGCTGTGATCTATGATTTCAGCGTCGCCTGGAAACTCGCGCTTTCACTGGCCGTCCTGGTGGTGGCCCTATTTGCGCGGGACTGGATTGATTCTCTGTTCATCCTTGTCGTCATGGCGCGGGTGCTGGGCTCCGAGGTGGAAGAAATGTTGCGCGCTGTTTTGACAAGGACGATTGGATGCTCTGGTTCATTCCCGGGTTGATTGCTTTGATTGTCGGCGCCGAATTGCTGGTGCGGGGTGCCTCCAAACTCGCCCTGTCATTCGGTATTTCGCCGCTGGTGGTGGGGCTGACCGTCGTGGCCTTTGGAACCAGTTCGCCGGAGCTTGCAGTGTCGGTGCAATCCGCCTGGTCGGGGCGGGTGGATATCGCGCTGGGCAACGTTGTCGGCAGCAACTTATTCAATGTCCTGTTCATCCTTGGCGTATCAGCACTGATCACGCCGCTCGTCGTGCATCGCCAACTGGTTCGCCAGGAAATCCCGCTGCTGGTCGGCGCGTCGCTCCTGCTGTGGGCGCTGGCGGCCGACGGCGGCATCAGCCGGTGGGACGGCCTGATCTTTGTAGGGCTATTGCTGGGGTATACCGTACTGGTGATCCGCCAGAGTCGCCGCGAGACGGCCGCAGACCGCGAAGCGGGCGGGGACGTTCCAGCGATGGACGAGCAGGCCTGGGACCGTCACTGGGGGGTGCAGATCCTGCTGGTGGTAGCCGGGCTCGCGCTGCTGATCCTCGGCTCCAACTGGCTGGTGGACGCGGCGGTGACGCTGGCCAGGCAGTGGGGCATGAGCGAACTGATCGTCGGGCTGACCATCGTCTCAATCGGTACTTCGCTGCCCGAAGTGGCCACGTCCGTTATGGCGGCCTTGCGCGGCGAGCGGGACATCGCGGTGGGTAATGTGGTGGGGAGTTGCCTCTTCAATATCCTCGCCGTGCTGGGTGTTTCCGCCAGCATCGCACCGAGCGAACTGCTGGTGCCGCCCTCCATGCCTGCCTTCGATATCCCCGTAATGGTGGCGGTTACCGTGGCATGCCTGCCGATCTTCTTCACGGGCCATCTCATTGCCCGTTGGGAAGGCGGCTTGTTTCTGGCCTATTACATTGCCTATACCGCCTACCTGATTCTCGATGCCACGGGACACGATGCCCAAGCCGGTTTCTCGATGGTGATGATCGGCTTTGTGCTGCCTTTCACGGCCGTGACGCTTCTGGTTCTGGCCTGGCGCCATTGGCGTACATTACGGGCGGGCAATTCACCATGAGCCATGCAAACCATTCGGAAGCGGGCGGTCCGACCTATCTTTGGCTCGCCGCCGTGCCCCTCTCGCTGTTCCTGTTGCTGGTATGGGGGCTCTCGCGGCACGACTTGCCGTGGCATGTCGATACGCCATGGGTGCCCAGTTTGGGACTCTCGCTGGCCTTCCGTATTGATGGCTTAGGCGCCCTGATGCTGGCCTTGATCACGGGCATTGGCACTTGGGTTTTCGTCTATGCCAGCGGCTATCTGGCCCACGAACCGCGACGCGGCCAACTGTTCACCGTGCTGATCCTGTTCATGCTGGCGATGATCGGCGCCGTCACCGCCGACAATCTGCTCCTGCTGTTCCTGTTCTGGGAACTCACCAGCATCACCTCCTTCCTGCTGGTCGGCTTCAATCACGAACAGGCAGAGGCGCGCGCCGCGTCGCGCCAGGCGTTGCTGGTCACCATGGGCGGCGGGCTGGCCATGCTCGGCGGCTTGGTACTGCTCGGGCAGATGGCCGGCACCTGGACACTTTCCGGCATCGTGGCCGCGGGTCCGACGCTGGCCAACGATCCGCGTCTGCCCTATGCGCTGGTGCTGGTACTGCTCGGTGCCTTCACCAAATCGGCACAGTTTCCGTTTCATTTCTGGTTGCCCAACGCCATGTCTGCACCCACCCCGGTGAGCGCTTACCTGCATTCAGCCACTATGGTGAAGCTGGGTATTTATCTGATGGCGCGACTCGATCCGGCGTTCAACGACTTGCTGTTCTGGGAGGTGATGTTGATTGGCAGCGGCACTGTGACCGCAGTCTGGGCGGCGGTGCTGGCGCTGCGTGAGCGTGACCTCAAGCGTATTCTGGCGCGCAGCACGGTATCCGCACTGGGCACGATGACGCTGCTGATCGGACTGCCTAGTGCCGGCGCCGGGCTCGCGGTAGTAGCCTTTATGTTTGCCCACGCCCTGTACAAGGCTCCGCTGTTCATGGTGGCAGGCAACATCGACCACGCCACCGGCACGCGCAATATCGGTCAGCTGATGGGTCTGCGCCGCGCCATGCCCTGGACCGCCGCCGCCGCGGTGCTGGCAGGACTGTCGATGGCCGGACTGCCGCTCTCGTTCGGCTTCGTGGCCAAGGACATCATCGCCGTCGCCAAGGCGGAATCCGAAATATTCACCCTGGTGAGCTATGCGACCGTGTTAGTCAATGCGGTCGCCATTGCCGTCGCTGGCGTGGCGGCCGTGCGCGTGTTCTGGGGGCCGCTCGAACTGCCGCGCAACCAGGTGCACGAAGTGTCCTGGCGCATGCTGCTGCCACCTTTGGCCATTGTGTTCTTGGGCATGGAATTCGAGTTCTTTCCGGCGCTGGCCGACCCCCTGTTGCTTGCCGCCGCGCGCAGCATCGCGCCGGGCTTGGGCGAGGTAAGTCTGAGCGCGGCTTACGATCTTGAAGCCCTGCTTTCGGCTACCGGCATCACGGCGCTGATCGGCCTGCTGTTCTTTCTCGCGTGGGACCGCATGCACGAGGCCCTGCACACGCTGAACCGGTTCGATCGCTACGGCCCCGCCGCTTTGTACGACAGGCTGCTGCATGGTTTGGCACGAATTGCCGCATGGCATACACGGCACCTGCAGCATGGTCGCGTATCCGGTTACTTGCAGTTGACCCTGGCCGCGTTGCTGTCGATGGGCATGTTCGGCTGGCTGCACACGAATAGCCGGCTGGAATTAACCTGGGATTGGCCTGACCATGCCTGGGCCTGGGCGGTTGCCTGCCTGCTGCTCGTGGCCGGGGCGGCGGCCGCGGCCACGCTACGCACCCGCATTGCGGTGCTGATGGCGAGCGGGCTCGTGGGCTACGGCTCGGCCGTGCTGTTCCTATTTGCCGGGGCGCCCGATCTGGCCCTGACCCAGTTTGCGGTGGAGACCGTATTGGTGGTGGTCGCTGCCAGCGTGTTGCCGCATTACGGCACGGCGCCGCTGCAGCAAGAACCGCTGCGCGCATCCAGCGGCGTGCTCGCGGCGGCGGCCGGCATCGGTGTTTTTCTGCTGCTGGTGCATTTGAGCAATCTGCCGGTGAATGGCGAACTCGCCGAGTGGTTCGGTCGGACCAGCCTGGCCGAGGCCCGTGGCCGCAATGTGGTCAATGTCATCATTGTCGACTTTCGTGCGCTCGACACCCTGGGCGAAATTGCCGTGGTGGCCTTTTCCCTGCTGGCCGCACTGCCGCTGCTCGCCGGTCTGCGCAAGGGGCGGGTGCCATGACGCCGCGATCCACCTTGCTGATGCAGTCCGCCCGTCCGTTGTACTGGATGTTGCTGGCCGCCGCGCTGTGGATTCTGCTGCGCGGACACAATGAACCCGGCGGCGGCTTCATCGGCGGTCTGCTCGCGGTGGCGGGCAGCAGCCTGCTCGCCATCATTCTGGGCATCCCTGCCGCGTTGCGCCTGCAGCCGCTGGCACCCTTGCCGCTTGCCATGGTCGGGGTCGGACTGGCCGTGCTCAGCGGCCTGGCCGGCGCGCTGCATGGACTGCCTTTTCTCACCCATCTGTGGACGGGCATCGGCCTCTCCACCGTGATGCTGTTCGACCTGGGGGTGTTCTTCGCGGTGTGGGGTGCGTTGACCGGATACGTGTATGCGTTGGTCGACGCAGGGGAGACGGCGCCATGAGCCTGATACTCATGCTGGCCATCAGTATCGCGGTCGCTGCCGGGGTTTTGCTTGTGTTGTCGCGCGACGTCTTCCGCCTGATCGTCGGCCTGGCGGTGCTCGGCAGCGCCACCAACCTGATTGTCTTTGCGGCAGCGCGGCCCGGTGGATTGATCCCGGCCGTCATCGAGGCCGGCGCCACGCAATTGCCGGCTGCCGCTGCCAACCCCTTGCCACAGGCGCTGGTTCTGACCGCCATCGTGATCGGCTTCGCGCTGTTGTGCTTCGCGCTGGTGCTTGGCGCATACCTTGTCCGGCAGGGCGGCCAGCAGAATGTGGACCGTCTGGCGGCAGCCGAACCGGCCGCGACGGACCCGGTCAAACCGCCGGTGCTGGAGCAGTGATGCTGCTACTGGGTCCGCTGCTCATTCCGCTGATCACGGCCGTGCTGACCGCACTGCTGACGCGGCATGAGCGTGCGCGTCGCTACGTGAGCCTGGCGGGCGCCGTTGCGCTGCTCGCGTGCGCTATCGGGTTGCTGCTGGCAGTGATGCAGGAGGGGCGGCAATCGGTGGCGCTAGGCAATTGGCCGCTGCCCTATGGCATCGAACTCGCCGCCGATGCGCTGAGCGCCGCCTTGGTGTTGCTGACCGCATTGCTTGGATTCGCGGTGCTGCTGTATGCGGGGCGCTGGCAGGAGGCACGCGATACAGCAGGGATGTATCCGCTGCTGCATGGCCTGCTGGCGGCGAGCAGCGCGGTGTTTCTGGCTGCCGATCTGTTCAACCTGTATGTCTGGTTCGAACTGATGCTGATCGCCGTCCTGGGGCTCTTCGTACTGGGCGGCGGGCAGCGCCATGCCGAAGCGGCGTTCAAGTATTTTGCGGTGAGCATGCTGGGCACATTGCTGATGCTCGGCGCGGTGGGCATGATCTACGGTGCCACCGGCCATCTGAATTTCAGCGCCCTGCGCATGGCCGCGCAACAGCCCGAACTGGCGGGCGTGCTGCCTGTGTATGTGGTTTTGCTGTTGCTGGCCTTTCTGTTGAAGGCCGGCGCTTTCCCCCTGTTTACCTGGTTGCCGGCGAGTTATCACACTCTGCCAACGCCGATCCTGGCGCTGGTGGGCGGTTTATTGACCAAGCTTGCCGTCTATGTTGTGCTGCGGCTCCTGGGTGATGTATTCGTTGCTATCCCTGGCGTGCTGCTGGAAGCGCTGGGCTGGCTCGCCGTGGTCACCATGGTGAGCGGCGTATTGGGGGCTGCCTACCATTGGGACGTGCGGCGCATTCTCGCGTTTCATATCGTCAGCCAGATCGGCTACCTGTTGCTGGGGATCGCGCTGGCCTCGCCTGCAGGTGCGGCAGGCACCAGCTTTTTTCTGTTCCACAACATTCTGGTCAAGGCCAACCTGTTTCTGATCGCGGGCCTGATGTGGGCCGCTGCGGGCCACCATGACCTGCGCCGGATGGGCGGCCTGTATCGGGCGCGGCCATTCCTGGCGGTGTTGTTTTTGCTGAGCGCTTTGTCTCTGGTGGGGGTGCCGCCTACCTCCGGCTTCTGGGGCAAGTTCATGCTGCTGCGGGAGGCCTTTGCCCAAGGGCATTTCGTTTGGGGCGGGGCCGCACTTGCGGTGGGCCTGCTGACGCTCTATTCCATGAGCAAGATATGGGTGGAAGGTTTCTGGAAGCCGCATCCAAATTATTCGTCAGATCATGCCGCAGCCCTCGCACCGCTACCGCGCACAGCTTATGCGGTGGTGGCGGGACTGTCCCTGGCGATTCTGATTCTGGGCCTGTTCCCGCAGCCATTCGTGCAGTATGTGGAAATGGCCACCGCAGCGTTCTGGCCGGCGAGGGGGATGCTATGAAATTCATCCGTGCGCTTGGCATGCTGGGTTTCAACTTTCTGAAAGACCTAATCGTGTCCGGCTGGGTGACCGCACGAATCATCCTGGGACTCAGGAAAATCCCGCAGCCCGGTTTCGTGCGTCTGGTCTACGGCGAACTGCCGGTCAGCGCGGCCAACATGCTCGGGGCGTTGGTCAGCCTGACGCCCGGAACCACGACAGTGGACATTGACCTCGAGTGTGGCGAACTGCTGCTGCATGTGCTTGATGTCGAACGGGCCGAAACTACCCTGGCGTCGATACGCAGCGATTTCCTGTTACCCATCCGCGTCCTGTTCGGGGTCAGCAAATGACGCTGCTGATGCTATTTGTGCTCGCGGCGGGTGTCAGCGCACTGATGGGCTGCTACCGTCTGCTTGCGGGACCCACCCACACGGATCGCGTGGTGGGTCTCGACATCCTGTTTGCAGTGGCAGTCGTGCTGAGTTTGATTGCGGCCTGGGTCAGCGGCCGCACGGTGTATCTGGACGTGGCCATCGGCCTTGCGCTGGTCGGCTTTGTCGCGACCCTCGCCTGGGCCCGCCTGATACAGGCACAGGGACGCGCCGAGCGGGAGACGCCACCATGACGCTGGTGGGCTGGGCAATCTGCTGTCTGGCGATACTCGTTCTGCTCATTGCGGCAGTTGGCGTCATTCGCCTCCCCGACGCGCTCGCGCGCCAGCATGCGGCGACCAAGGCGGCCACGCTCGCGGTATTGCTTTTTGCGATTGGATTGGCGATAGTGGCCTGGAATTCAGGATGGGGCTGGGCGTGGCTGTGGCGATTGCTGGTGATGATGGCTATCATGTTGCTCACGCTTCCATTGGCCTCACATGGATTGGCGCGAGCCGGGGTGGCAGAACGTGAACGGCTGGACACAATCGCGCGCCCTCCACGTTAATCTCAATACGCTGCCCCGGCACGCTAGCATGGCATCCTGATGAACCCTGAACCGACCTCGAATTGAACCCGCGATCCGATTGTTCGACCCAACGCCTGAATGGCGACAAGCCCGATGAC
The DNA here is from genome assembly GCA_024636775.1 of Hydrogenophilales bacterium. Taxonomy (GTDB): domain Bacteria; phylum Pseudomonadota; class Gammaproteobacteria; order Burkholderiales; family Thiobacillaceae; genus Thiobacillus. Next base: position 3,246 of record JAGXGP010000026.1, on the reverse strand, counting down.
ATCGCGCGCGCAGTGAAAATTCTGCAAGCGGGCGGTCTGGTCGCGCTGCCAACCGAAACGGTCTATGGCCTGGGCGCGGATGCTGCTAAGGATCAGGCCGTCGCAGGCATCTTTGCTGCCAAGGGACGTCCCGCCGACCATCCGCTGATTGTCCACATCGCATCGGCGAACGAGATGACCCGCTGGGCACGCGACATTCCGGAAGCGGCATGGAAACTCGCCGCCGAATTCTGGCCGGGCCCGCTCACCCTGATATTGAAACGTGCACCCGGTATGGCAGACGCCGCCAGTGGCGGGCTCGATACCATCGGCCTGCGGGTGCCGGGGCATCCGGTGGCGCAGGCTTTGTTGCAGGCTTTCGGCGGCGGGATCGCCGCACCTTCGGCAAATCGGTTTGGCCGCATCAGCCCGACCTGCGCCGAGCATGTGCTGGCCGAGCTGGACGGCCGGATCGATGCCGTGATCGATGGCGGCGTGTGCTCAGTTGGACTGGAGTCGACTATTCTTGATCTGAGCGGTCTGGTCCCTCGGGTGTTGCGGCCGGGCAAGGTGACGGCTGACATGCTGGCAGCCGTCATTGGTACGCTGGACGAGGCGCCCTCTGGTGAATCGTCCAGGACGCCAGGCAGCCTGGAAGCGCACTATGCACCCGCCACCCCGCTGCGCTTGGTGCCGTCGCAAGGGCTTGAAGCCGAGGTCGAAAGGCTGACTGCAACCGGTGTGGTGGTCGTGCTGGCACGACAGGAGCCTCAGTCAAATGCCAGTTGCCGATGGATACAACTGCCAGGTGATGCGGTTGCGTATGGACACGATTTGTACGCGCGGCTACGTGAGGCTGACGCACTCGGGGTCAATTACATTTTGATCGAAAGTCCGCCAAGTGGAACGGATTGGATGGCTGTGAATGACCGCTTGAAGCGCGCGGCCGCAGGCTCGGGCGTGGTCAAATCGGCATGAGTAGAGAGCAGCCCGAACCTGCCGCTACAATCGGGCCCTAAACAGGCCGCATAAACTAATGGAAAACAAAACTGCACGACTGACGGTACTCATTGATCCGGCCAAGAAAAAGGCCTTCGAGCGCCTGTGCGCAGAGCAGGACCTGACACCCTCTCAAGTGGTACGCCAGATGATCCGCGAGTATTTGGCTCAGCATGGGGTGCAGTATGGCGTGTCAGCTGAGCCGCTTGCACCGGCAAAGAAATAGTGCCTGTGTTAACCCCGGTCGTCGCTGCCAGGTTTGCCGACGTTGCGTTTCAAATACTCGCGGCTGACATTGTTTGGCGCATCCTTGGCTTCAGGCGTGAGTGATGCTGCGGTGTCAGGCGGACGCGCATCCAGGTCGTTGCACCGATTGAGGGCTTCCCCGCAGGTCTTGAAATAGTGGGTCTGGCCGATCAGGTCGAGAATGCCCGATCGAGACAGTTTGCCTTCCACCCTGGTATTGGCACCGCATAACACCACCTCGACCCCGCGGCCTAGAAAGCCGCGGATGGCGTCTTCCAGCGCCTGCAGCCCGGTCGCGTCGATGAACGGCATGCGACGCAGGCGCAGGATGAGCAGGCGAGGATCGTTGTGGGTGCCGGCAAGCGCACGCTCGAAATTCTCGACCGCGCCGAAAAAAAACGGCCCATCGACTGCGTAGACCATGACATCGTGCGGCAAGCTATCGAAACCGAGATGGGCATACTCCGTATGTAAATCCTTTTCGGCTACCAGGCCGACTTCCACACTGGCGGCCATGCGCCGCAGGAAATGCAGCGTCGCCAGGATGACGCCGATGTTGACCGCCACCACCAGGTCAGCAAACACCGTGAGGGCAAAGGTCACCAGCAGGATCACCACATCGGCGCGCGGGGCGCGCCGGACCATGCGCACAAAATGGCCGGCCTCGCTCATGTTCCACGCCACCACAAACAGGATGGCAGCGAGCGCAGCGAGGGGAATGTGTGTCGCCAGCGGGGCCAGCAGCAGCACGACCAGCACCAGCGTTGCCGCGTGGACGATGCCCGCCAGCGGGCTGGTGCCGCCGTTGCGGATGTTGGTGGCCGTGCGTGCGATGGCTCCGGTGGCCGCAAACCCGCCAAACAGGGGGGCAACGATATTAGCGATGCCCTGACCTATCAGTTCCTGGTTGGAATTGTGCCGCGTTCCTGTCATGCCATCGGCCACCACGGCTGAGAGCAGGGATTCGATCGCTCCCAGCATGGCAATCGTGAACGCCGGACCGATCAACTGAATGACCTGATTAGCAGTGAATTCCGGGAATTGCAGGCTGGGAAGCCCGGCAGGAATACTGCCGAACGCGCTGCCGATGGTGGCCACGCCGGGTAGTTCGAGGCTGGCCTGGACAAGCGTGGCCACGATCAGTGCAGCCAGGGGACCCGGAACCCTTTTCAAACCGGGAATCTTCGTGGTGTACAGCACCAGCAACAGCGATAACGCAGCCAGGGCGGTGGTCATGAGGTGAAGCTGGGGCAGCGCGTTCAGCAGATACCAGACCTTTTCATGGAAATGCGCGCCTGTGGCTGCAGTCAGGCCAAAAAAGTCTTTCCACTGGCTGACCCAGATAATCACTGCAATGCCGGCGGTGAAACCGACGATCACGGGGTCGGGAATATATTTGATGATGCTGCCGAGGCGGGCCACGCCCAGCAGCAACAGAATAATGCCGGCCATCAGGGTGGCGAGTTGCAGCCCTGCAATGCCGTGTTCCGCCGTTACACCCGCGAGAATGACGATAAACGCACCGGTTGGGCCTGCGACCTGGAGGCGGGTGCCACCCAGGATCGAGACCAGCAGCCCGGCAATGATGGCCGTATACAGCCCTTGTTCGGGTTTGGCCCCGCTGGCGATGGCAAAAGCCATGGCCAGCGGCAGGGCCACCACGCCGACAATCGCTCCCGAGAGGATATTCGGTAACCAGTGTTTGCGGCGCAGCAAACCCGCGCGATGCGCCTCCAGCAGGGCAATCATGAACCGACCCGGCTATGTGAATAATAAACACATAATATTATAATAAAAGAGGTGCGTGTATTAATTTAGTGCCTGCAGAGGCTACCGCACTTCTGGGTGCAGGGATTCACATGACGCGGGAAACGCCGGCCCGGTGGGAAGCGCCCTTCAGCCAATACGCGCAACTGCCCCGGCATAGATAGCCTGACAACAGGCCAGCCAGACAGAAAGGGCTTAAACGGCTGGCTTAACCTCGGTAGATGCATAGCGCGCATCAAGCGCCCGCAGCGCAAT
>JAGXGP010000159.1 GCA_024636775.1 Hydrogenophilales bacterium | reverse complement strand
AGATCGTTCATGCTGCGTAACATGTGTTTCTCCTTCAAGAGACCGAACAGGCAAATTCGACGAATTGAAAAATATGCCTTCGCGACAGAGGGCGAAGGTGACAGGGGTCGTAATGAGATTTACGTGTGGAGGATGCGCGTGGTGGTGCGCGCGCGTCTGTACGCTGTCACACACAGCAAGATTGCAAGGGCTAGTGGGGTTTCCATGGCCTTTCAACGATCCCATCTGCTCAAAAACACATAACAGTCTCTAGCTCATCGCCGGCACCAATGGAAGAAACGGGTCGGGAGAACACATTCGCGGAGGTTAAAGCGGACACTCGGCTTTAATGATCCACGAACGGCCGCCAGCGCATAGCAGACTTGGTTTGATCAGTACGCCAACGGCGGCTATGGCCGAGAAGCGGGCCGACCGGCAAAAAGTCCCAATGGCAGGTTCGGGATCCGTTAGCTGTCGTTCTTCGCACTCGATTTTTTGTGGACGCTATCTGCCCTTCAGCCAGGCCGGCGGGGCGTTGCTGTCCCGCAATGCTTCGCCCAGTCGTCCATCAATTTCCGACGTTTATCGAAAAGGTCACCGCGGCGGTAGGCGGCTTCCACTTTGTTGCCGATGGTGTGAGCCAGGGCCATTTCCACCACTTCTGACGGGTAGGCTGTTTGCTCGGCTGCCCAGTCCCGGAATGATGAGCGGTAGCCGTGGACAGTCAGATCGCCTCGGCCCATACGCTTTAATACAGCGATCAGGCTCATGTCGGACAGGGCGTTGTTCTTCATGCCGGGAAACACAAGGTCGGTGTCGGCCCCCCGTGGCAGGGCTTTGAGAATTTTCAGGGCTTTGTTGGAAAGGGGGACACGGTGTTCCTTACCGGCTTTCATACGATCACATGGGATGATCCAGACGGCAGCCTGTAGATCAATTTCGGCCGATGTGGCCCCGCGTACTTCACCCGAACGGGCAGCGCACAGGATGGTGAACTCCAATGCCCTGGCACTGATGCCTTCCATCTTCGCCAACTCGGCCATGAAGGTTCCCACCTCACCGTAAGGCAGGGCGGTATGGTGTGCCACCTTCTGGATTTTAGAGGGTTGAGCCAGTAGGGTGTCCAGGTGACCTTTCCAACGTGCCGGATTTTCACCTTGCCGATAACCCCGCACCGTCGCCCAGGACAGGACGTTCTCAATACGCCCGCGCAAACGGCTGGCGGTTTCTGTTTTTGTTTTCCAGATCGGCTCCAGAACTTTAAGCACCAGCCCTGTGTCCACACTTGCGACGTTCAAGGTGCCGATGATTGAACTTGCGTAGGTATCCAGCGTGTTTGCCCATTGCTGGCGATGCTTGGCATTTTTCCAACTGTCGCTATGAGCATCCAGGTAACCTGTCACGCATTGCGAGAAGGTCATTGCCTTGGCGCGTTCAGCTGCCAGAGCGGAACGTTTGGCGCGGCGGTCCTCAATCGGATCAAGCCCCTGATCTACCTGTTCACGAATATGGCGCGCCTTCTCTCTAGCACCTGCCAGAGTGACATCCGGAAAACCACCCAGACCCATATCCCGTCGCTTACCCGCAATCACCTTGCGGAGTATCCAGGAGCGTGCACCTGTACCGGATACCTGAAGGGCCAAGCCAGCGACCCCACCGACGAAGTAAAAACCCGCTTTAGTCAGCCGATTAACTTCCAAGGCGAATAATTCTTTTGATTTTTTACCCATCATAATACCCATCAATTTGAGTAAGATTTGATGATAATTCGTGAGGCGAAATGAAACAACATATTTGACGAAATACGTCTAAATACAGCGTACTACAATGACTTATGAGATTGGTTGAGACGATATGAAACATGGCGGAGGCAGACACCCTCTCCGCCATACCCTATACGCACGACAGCACTCATATTTACCTACCTATCCAGGACAGCTGTTTTCAGTTGCGCCTTATCTAGTCATCGGCACTGCACGCATTTAATTGAATAAATGTTGTGCTTGACAACGACATTCAGGTATTGATGTTTTACCAATTAAAAAGGCCCGTCTATTAGACGAGCCTTTATGAACACATTGTGGGTGTTCTGTTTTTTAAGTCACATCAGTTAAAGCGTGCAGGTGGCCGTGCGCCACCCGAATAAGCTTCCTTGTGACGGAAGTTGATGCGGCCTTTGGTCAGGTCGTAGGGTGACATTTCGATGGTGACTTTGTCGCCAGCCAGGATGCGGATACGGTGCTTGCGCATTTTTCCGGAAGCATAGGCGGTGATTTCAAAGCCGTTGTCCAGCGTGACGCGGAAACGTGTTTGCGGCAGGACTTCGTTAACGACGCCTTCCATTTCTACTAATTCTTCTTTTGCCATGCTTTGATACCTCAATGTGGGCCAATAACGCGTCGGTGCAATGCGCCAACGTGCGTGGGTCTTCGAATAATGTGCGGGGCTTCGAGATGCGCCCGGATAAATAGTGCGTATGCCGTGGGCAAACTTTCAGCGTGCCCATCAGGGCAGAAGTGGGTTGATAAAAGGACCACTTCGTCTAGACAGTATGGCGGTCAGGGCGCATCTGGGCAAGGCTCGCGGGGTAAGACCGCGGCATACCGTGGATACAGCGGGGTTAAGATGGGATCTCGCAGGAAAATGCCGCCAAAATCACATCTTATCGTCCATTAAGCTGCAAACGTGTTGTTAGTCAGGCTCAGGAGCTTCGGCGGTCTCCGCTTCGATATGGAGCGTACGGGTGGGGAAGGCAATTTCTGCTCCTTGGGCCTGGATGATGAGGGCGATCTTCAGCAAGATGTCCTGCTTGACTTCGTGGAACTGTATCCAGTCGACGGTTTTAGTGAAGGTGTAAATGAAGAAGTCCAGCGATGACGCCGAGAATGAAATGAAGTTAACGATCAACGTAGCATCGGTGTCGATTTCAGGATGGCTCTGCAACATGGTTTTTACTTCAGTGATGATCGCACCTATTTTATTGAGGTCGGCGTAGCGTATGCCGATGGTTTCCTTGATGCGCCGGTTGGTCATGCGGGTGGGATTTTCAACCACGATGGTCGTGAATAAAGAATTAGGTACATAAATCGGGTTCTTGTTGAAGCCGCGTACCCGTGTTTGACGCCAGCCGATATATTCCACCGTGCCTTCGATCTCCTTGTCGGGCGAGCGGATCCATTCGCCCACGACAAATGGGCGGTCCAGATAGATGGTCAGGCCGCCGAAGAAGTTGGCCAGCATGTCCTTGGCGGCGAAACCTACCGCAATACCGCCAATTCCGCCAAAGGCCAACACGCCGGAAATACTGAATCCCAGGGTTTGCAGGATGACCAGCGCAGTCAGGATGATGACCGTGACTCGACCGAGTTTTGACAAGGCGTCGACTGTGGTGCGATCGATCGCGTCTTCGGCCGCCTCGGAGGGGGCGAGCATGTTGCGCGAAGCCTGACCGATCAACCGCATTAGAAACCATGCTAGCGCGATGATGATGAGGGTGCTGCGGGTGGGGGTCACGAAATCATAAACGGGTGTACCCAGGTGTGAGTGCACGATTTCAATGACGAATGTCGCCCCGGTTACCCACAAAATCAGAGTCAGAGGTTTGCGCGTGGCCTTGATCAATGCGTCGTCCCAGATGGAAGGGCTCAGCAGCGCAATCTTTTCGATTTTTCGCAGCAGAAAATAAACACCGACGTTAAGAACGATGATGGCAACAATCACCAGTACCACTTGGGGCAGCCAGGATGCGGCAAAGAAGGAGAAATCGAATTGTTGTAGCAGATTGTTCATAAGCAGATTGAGGGTGCTGGTTGATGTGCAATAAATGACAGGGTGAATCCGGGGATTTTAAATTGAACCCCGTGATGTACTTTCGACCATGTTACCCGGTCGCACAACGCCACACCTGGAAGCATGCATCTCTGGTTGGTGCGATGGAGCTGAATGGTTGAATGAATTATTCGATTCTTTTGCTGAAATTCGCGTTCTGGCATCCCGGATCTATTCTTATAAAGTGTTATTAGCGAGAGGCCCCGCCATGAGTCATAAACATGAGAGCCTGTTACGTTCAATTTTCGATGGGCCGGTAAGCGGCAATGTGCACTGGCGCGAGATTGAATCGATGTTGACGCATCTGGGCGCCAAGGTAGAGCCGCATCATGGCGCGAGTTTTCGCGTGGAATTGAACGGTATAGAGGGTTTTTTACACCGGCCACACAACAGCAACACCTGCAACAAACAGGAGTTGCGTCATGTACGAGATTATTTGATTTCGGCAGGCGTTAACCCGATGCACAACCAAACGGATGATGAGAAAAATGAAAAATCGCATTAGCTCAGTGATATTGGTTGTGTTCTTGACTACGGCGCCACAGTTTTCGGCAGCCCAGCAGAACGGCACGATCAGCGGAGACAAAGGCACCGATATGGTGATGGATGCGGTGGTAATGCGGCCTCTGGGTTTGGTGGCCACGTTGGTTGGTGCAGTGCTGACAGTGGTGGCCCTGCCGTTCACGATTCCCAGTGGCAGCGTGGAATCGTCAGCCCGAGAACTGATCATCAAACCAGCCGAATATACATTCACGCGGCCGCTTGGGGATTTCAGCGACAGTGACCACTGAACGCATTCAGAAGACAAATTACTGTTCAAATAATTAAAAAATACAATCAGTTAAAGCAATGTGTTGAAAAATATATCTAACTTTAACTGCGAATTTGTTTAGGGATGAGCGCATAAGCGTTCTCACTGCTTTATCTGCATAGCCGCATTGATCGGCAGAGTCTTCTCTCGTTCGTCTGCGGCAAGCGGCTCTTCGGTATCGATCTGATGCTGCAGCACATCCAGGCCCGCTTCCGATGCATCGCGGCCGGTGCGTCCTCGTTGGAGAATGCGCTCACGTAAAGTAGCCACCGGCACCTCAAAATCCAGAATATGAAATGGCACGCCATGCGACGGCGCCTGTTGTCGAAGCAAATCGCGCTGCCAGCGTGCGGTGAAGGTGGCGTCGACGATCACCGGCCAGCCTGCGTCGAGCAAGCCGCCTGACAGTTGGGCCAGGTGCGTATAGGTTAGGCGGGTGGTGTCGGCCGTATATAGGTTTTGACCTACGCCAGCGTTGCTCTGCGCTAGGGGATCCAGACCGGTCAGGCGCTTGCGCTCAATATCGGAACGAAGGCGGATCGCACCGGGTATTTGCATCAAGCTCCGGGTGATCGTGGTTTTTCCCGAGCCGGATAGACCATGTGTGATGTCGAGCCGCAACGGCAATGAGCGCGTTAGTTTCGTTGCCAGATTCAATAGCGTGTGTATATCGGCAAGGACCGTGTCGTGCGCTTTGCCCGTGGTTTGACCTGCGCGCAGTACGGCGACCTTGATCCGTACAAGCGCGCGATAGACCGCGTAATAGGACTGCAACGCAAGCCCCGCGTAATCGCCGGATTTTTCCAGCCAGGTGTTGAGCAGCAGCCAGGCCCAATCCTTATGCCCACGCTGCATCAGGTCCATGGTGCAGAAGGCGATTTCGGACTGGATGTCGATCCAGCGCAACCCCGGATTGAACTCCAGACAGTCGAAGACCAGCAACTGGTCCTTCACCCAGGCCAGGTTGCCGAGGTGCAGGTCCCCATGACATTCCCGGATAAAGCCATCGCGCTTGCGCATCGCCATAAGGGGGGCGAGGCGAGCATGCTCGGACTCGCTCCATTGTTGCAGTGCGTCGACTTGCAAGCGGTCGTTCGGGTCGGCGAAATGGGGGGAGATTTGCAGGAAGTTTTGTTCCACGGGTTGCCAGATTTGTTCTGGATCGCCCCATGGACTGTCTGCATCTGCGCGCGCGCAGTTTTCCAGATGAAAGTGGGCGAGGGTGGTACCGATGGCTTCGATTTGCGATGCTGTCAACTGGTCATCTGCTTCGAGGCGGTCGAGCGTGACGTCGGGCGGGAACTGGCGCATTTTGACGGCATATTCGATTGGCGCGCCGGTTCCGTTAATGTGTGGATCGGTTGGCGATCCAGTGATCGGCACCACTCCAAGATAGAGGGCTGGCGCCAGCCGCTGGTTCAGGCGGACTTCTTCCTGGCAGGCGTGCTGGCGTTTGCCGAGCGTACTGAAATCGAGAAAACCCAGGTTGAGAGGCTTCTTGATCTTGTAAGCAAAAGAACCACTCAGCAGAATGTGGGAAATGTGGGTTTCCACATGCTGAATAGAGTCTGTCGGGTGATCATAACAACGGGGAATATTGACCAGTTGATGGATCAACTCGGCTTGCTGAACGTTTTCGGTCAATGGATCTTCCCTATCCATGTGTAGGGCTACAGTGTGGGATGGCCTTCCTGGACAAACTCCCGCTCGCGTTTTTCCTGGCACACAATGCAGCGCTTGGCAGTGGGGAAAGCCTGTAGACGCTCAATAGCAATATCGTCCCCGCAATCGATACACGCGCCAAATGTTCCCTCCTTGATGCGCTTAAACGCCACTTCAATATCGCGTATATCCCGAATGTGATGATCCAATGTGGCTACATTGATATCGGCCAGTGCGTTCGCCATGGATTCGTCACCACTATCGCCGGGCTCATTGTTGAGCAGGTCAATCCGATGCTGACTCCCGGCATTTTCAAGTTCCTCGTGGACTTCGCGCAACAGCGCCTGATACTGAGTCTTCAATTGGAGTGCAAGCTCATCAAGTTGGGATTTTTTCAGCGCAGCCATCTAACCTCCTGTTTGTAGGGAAAGGACATAAATCCGATCCAAACATTCAGGATAGCAAACTCTCATTTATATGCGACTGCGCTGTGCTTTGATTGGGTTGCACTACCAGCGTTAGCATCACCCCGAATTCAGCCTGATAGTCGGTGCGCCTGTTTACTATAGTAAGAGCAACCACCCATGATCAACATGGTTAAATCAGGGACCAACCGCAACCGCTGAAATTCAAGGTGAGGGCAGTACCGTCGATAACCTTTTATGTCTGTTTCGCTCCAACGCCACAAAAGGAGTGCACCATATTTCTGTAAAATTGAAGCCCGCTTGCCGGTTTGGAGGCGGGGCACTCCGTTTTTCACTTACCCATGACGCATGAATATGAAGTTATCGGCACGCTTCTGATCGTCGATGACGAACCGAATATTTTGACTGCTTTGGTGCGTCTGTTCAGACATGACGGTTATCGCATTCTGAGCGCATCAAGCGGTCAGGAAGGCTTGTCGCTTTTGGCAGAAAATGAGGTGGGGGTGATTATTTCGGACCAGCGCCTGCCCGGCATGAGCGGGATACAGCTTCTCAGCAAGGCCCGTGAGACGTGGCCGGATACTGTACGCATCATGCTGAGCGGATTTACAGAACTGTCCAGCGTGACGGACTCTGTTAACAAGGTTGCAATCTATAAATTCCTGACGAAACCCTGGGATGATGATGCGCTGCGCGAAGCGGTCCGCAAAGCATTCCATTTGAATCAGGTGACCCGGGAAAATACCCATCTTAATAATGCGCTCAAGACAGCGAATGAGACGCTAATACAGTGGAATCAGGAACTGGAGCAGCGCGTTGTAACAAAAACGCGGGAAATCTTGCGTAATCAAAACATGCTTCGTGCTTCCCAGGAAATTCTCGCGCACTTGCCTCTGCCCGTTTTGGGAATCGATCCGGATGGTTATCTGGTGGGGGATTCATGCATATCTGAATAAGCCCTGGGACGATGCACAATTACTGCAGACGGTACGTGGTGCTGTCGAGCGGAAACATCTGGTCGATGAACGCAATGCATTGCTGGCGCTGACTGCCCGACAGAACGATGAACTGACTTTTGTTAATGAAGGCCTGAAGGATGCTGTCAGGGCACGTACATCTGAACTCAGGCAATCTGCAAACTTCCTGGAGTTGGGCAACAAAAAACTCAAGGAAAATTTCCATGCAAGCTTGTGCGTATTCTCAAACCTGATCGAGTTGCGACAGGGGAATATGGGGGGACATGGCAAACGGGTTGCCGATCTGGCTCGTAAAATGGCCAGTCGACTGGGTTTGCGTGAACAGGAAATTAATGACATCACGGTAGCAGGTCTACTGCATGATATTGGCAAGATAGGCTGGACGGATGACATGTTCCAGAAGCCGTTCAACGAAGAGTTCACGATAGAAGAACGCCAGTTGGCCATGAAACATCCATCGATCGCTGCCAAGCTATTGATGGAGTTGGAAAATATGCGCAACTCCTCAAGAATCATTCATCATCACCATGAACACTTCAACGGTCGGGGCTACCCAGACAATCTGGCCGGGCTGGATATTCCCATTGGCGCCCGCATACTCGCCGTAGCCGACGATTATGATGAACTCCAGTTGGGAAGCATTACGCAAAAGCGCCGTTCACCCGAACAGGCGGCACTCATGATCCGCGAAGGTGCCCGGGCACGATATGACCCGTCTGTCGTGGGCATATTCCTGAAAATAATGGGGATGACCGTCGTTGATGTGGCTGCCGGCCCCGAGCGGCGTGTTGCGTCGGCCCTGTTGCAGGTGAAAACCCAACTGGCTCGGGATATCGTTGGCCAGGATGGTGCAATGCTTTTGAGCAAGGGTTATTTACTGGATGAAAAACTGATCCAGCAACTGCAAAAATATGAAGAAAAAACCGGGCAGCCACTTGAACTATGGATTGCCGGCGCCTGATCTCGATCAGGTCTTGAGCGTAACCATGATTGTGTGTTTTCCAATCAAGATTGCGGCGCTTTTACATCAGGGTTATTGGGTTCCTTCACCTGGACGGGCTGAACAACCGGAACGATAAATTCAAAACGCCATTCACTATAGCTGTCTGCCTTTGAAAATGTCTGTTGTTCGGGCAAAAATCCCGTCTGTTTGAATGGCTTTCCGGTTGATCGACTGTATACACCAAGGATGCCAATTGTATCGGGTGCGCGGATGGTTTCAAATTCGCCACGGGTGAGCGGGTCACGGTATCCACGGCGCAGATGTCGAACGATGTTAGGGCGGCGGTTGTCTTCCAGCAATTCATCGATGCTTTGAGGTAAACGGGGTTGTGCTGAATCGAGTTCGTAATAGCTGCGTATCGCCTGTCGGTATTGCTCACCGATAAACAGCAGATCGGCCTCACGGGCGCGCTGTGCATCGGTACTCCACAGTGTACCTGCCAAAGCGAGACCGAAGCCGATGAGCGCAATCAGCATCAGCACAAACAGGTAACTGAATCCAGTTTGTGTGGATTTACCAGTCAACATAATTGCTGCCGTCGAGCGCCGCGCCAGGGGCCCCGCTCCGGATGTCATACATGGCGCCTGCTTCATCGCCCGGTGGTGCGATGATTCTCCAGGTGTCAGCCCGTTCGGTGATGGGGTCAACGGGCAGACTGCGTAAATATCGTGCGCCTGCAAGTTCATCAAGACTGTCGGGGTAGCGCCCGCGATCGCCGTGGTATTTGTCGATGGCGTCGCGCATCACGGCCAGATCCTGTTTGAGTATGGTTTCGCGTGCGCTTTCCAGGTGATTGAAATAGCGTGGCAACGCAAGTGAAAGCAACAAGGCGATGATGGCCATGACTACCACGAGTTCGATCAGCGTGAATCCGCGATTTGGCACTTTCAGCATGGATTTACCATTCTCGATATGGGATGCCATTCAACCCTGTTTTGGCGGATAGCGAATAAATGTCGAATACATCGCGGCCGGGCGAAGGGGCATCCGGAGGGCTGGCGTAGCTGCGCACGCCCCAGGTGGAAGCTGCCGGCGCAGAAGCGTCCGGATAAAACGGATCACGCGGGAGCCGTCGCAGCAGATAAAGTTTGCTCGCATCCGGTTTGGTTTTGTCGGATACGCCCTGCCACAGCACGTCGAGATCGGGGGGGTAGCCACTGCCATCTGCCGGAGATTCGATTCGACCTTCCTTGACGTTTTGTTTATAGGCGTCGAGCGCTGTACGAATCTGGCGAAGCGCCATGCTTAATTCAGTCTCCCTCTGGCGCTGCTGAACCAATTGAGCAAACGGCACCGCCATGCTGGCGAGCAGCGCGAGGATGGCCAGCGTGACTACCAGTTCGATCAGGCTGAATCCGCGGCAGCTTCGTGACATGGCTTGGGTGTCTGTGGGTGGCAGGGGTTTACGGGGTAGGGATTACGAATGGCAGGGTAGGGATTCCAGGTGGTTCGACAGCATTGTTTTCATTGGCCGAATCAGCCGGCGCGTTGGGCGTTGCAGGTGCCAGCACCGGAGGTGTTTGCTCGAATGCAGCCGAATACGGTGCTGCGAATCCGCCACCGATAGAATTTTCGGTGCCGCCGCGGAACTCGGTCAATGCCGGTTGCCGGGTAGAGTCGCTCCGCAACACACGCGGTGTGATCAGCAACACAATCTCAGTTTTGCTGCGTTCGTCACGCTGACTTGAGAACAACCGACCCAGCAACGGCAGGTCGCCGAGACCCGGAATGCGGCTTGCGGTGCTGCGATCTTCGTCCGAGATCAACCCAGCCAATACCTGAGTTTCGCCATCTTTCAAGCGGAGGGTGGTTCCCGCATTGCGGGTGCCGATCTGGTAGGTGAGGGTGCCGCTGTTGCTGCGGATCTCGCGCACGATGTTGGACACTTCCAGTCCGACCTTGATCTGCACATCATCGCGCATCAGCACGCTGGGTTCGACATCGAGTTTCAAGCCCACGTCGAGATAAGAGACCGATTCCGAGATCACCCCGGTCGAGGTTGTATTCGACGTGATGACGGGAACCTTGTCGCCTATGTGGATCTTGGCTTTTTCGCGGTTTTTCACGCGAATGCGCGGATTGGCTAGGATGTTGACGTCGCTGTCGTCCTTACGGAAATTCACCGCTGGCGTCGGGCTGATGGCGATATCGCTGCGCGCGATGCTTCTCAAACTCTCGATTGTCAGGGCCGAGGCCGCAGGCGTGGTATTGGTGACCACGCCTCCTTGGCCAATGGTCGAACTGGTCGAAGGCGGCAAGTTCAGCAGGCTGAATTGATTCGGATACTGTATCCCCAAATCAAGTAGCCGTCCGCGCTTGATTTCAAGCACTTCGACTTCCAGCATCACTTCCGGCTCGGCCAGATCCTGGACCGCGATGATTTTTTCCGCCAGGCGGATGGCTTCGGGGGTGTCGCGCATGATCAACATGTTCAGCCGCTCGTCCACAAACAGGTCGCGGGCCTTGATCAGCGTACGCAGCATCGCCATTGTGACTTTGGCATCGGCGTTGCCGAGATAAAAGCTTTTCACCAGCAGTTCCTGGTAGGCCTTCTGCTTTTGCGGCAGATCCGGGTAGATCAGCAGCGTGTTGGTATTAACTACCTTTTTTTCTAGCTGGCCCGTCAACAACAACATGTCGACGGCATCGGCGATGGGGGTGTTGCGTGCGAACAGCGTCGCTTTGGTATCAAGCCGCACGTCCTTGTCGAAGATGAAATTGATGCCTGATTGTCGCGCGATCATGTCGAACACATTGCGCAGCGGCGCGTCGCGGAATTCCAGTGTGATGGGCTTGCGATAGGCTGCGCCAAGCTCGCGCGGGCTGTGTTCTTCTGCGCTTCGCGTTGACTGAATTTTTTGCAACATTGCCAGCGCATCGGCATGGCCAGGGGCTTGTGCCAGGATCTGACGCGCGGCCAACGTTGCTTCATCGAGTCGACCTGCGGCGAACGATTTTTGCGCAGCCTGCATATCCACCTGGTGCTGACGTGAAGTGACCAGGTTACCGAGCAGATTGCGTGCACGCGGGTTTTCGGGATGGATGGACAACACTTTGCGTAGTTTGGATTCGGCAGCATCGAACCGCCCCGCGTCCAGATCCTGTTGCGCCTGAACCAATAACTGGCTGCCGAGACGTTCGCGCTGGGTGTGGTAATAGGCCTTGATCTCGATGTTGCCGGGCGATTTATCGAGCTCGGAACGCAGGCGGCTGAGCCCTTCTTCGGTTTTCCCTGCTGCGATCAGTTCGCGCCCTTCTTTGAGGCCGGTTGAAGCACAGCCGGACAGACTTAGTGCGAGTAGTGCGGCGGTTAAATAAACAGTGCGGGTGGGCTGCAACTCAATCTCCTGTGCGCAAACTGCGCGTTTGGTTCAGCGGTAAATAGGTGAAATTCAGGACGCCACCGGTCACGGGTTCAAGCCGCCACACCCCATCCAGCACTTGGCCGGGTCGGACACTTATCGGAAGCGTACCGCGTTCCAGGTAATACGTCGTCTGATTGGCTTCCTGCCAACGCCCCATGTAGCCGAAAGGCAGGGCAGGGGCTTGCGGCGGTGGGGCGACATAAGGTGGCGGCGGTGGGGGCGGCGGCGGGGGAATGAACCAGGTCTGCTCGGGGAACAGGTTGGCGCGTGCGAGCGCCAGCCGCGGCTGGATTTCCTGCGTCTTGGCTGGGGTCAGAATGGGGTCAGAGATGCTCGCCACAGGAGCAGACGCGTTTTTGCGAACACTGGGTTCGGCCACTTGGCCCGGACTGCCATTGGCTTCGTCAGAGGATTCGTTACTTGCCAACCAGACGGACCATGCCCCCACCCCGGCCAGTGCCAGAAACAGGAAAATACGGCGTTGTTTGTCAGTCATGGCGCCGTCTCCACAAAAAAGCTCAGGCGTAACTCGGCCTGCAGTGCTTCGTCTTCAATGCGTTCGCGTTTAAGTTTCAACTCATCCAGCGTCAGGTTGGGCAGGCGTTCAAGCGCGGTTGCAATAAAAGCATGCAAAGCCGGATAAGACGCTTCAACCGGCAATACAAGCTGCCAGCGAAGTAGCGAAGTGGCGGTGAGCGGGGTGACGCTGTATTGGCCGCGTGGGAGTTCCAAACCATGTACCTGTGCCATGCGCTCCAGTTCGCCAATCAGTTGCGCAGCCTCGCCGGTTGGCGGCAACATTGCCAATGGATTGAACGGAACCGGGGCAGGGACCGCGTCTTGCGAAGCCGCCTCCAACTGCAACTGGGCCAGCTTGTCGCGTTGTGCCAGGGCAGCACGCTGTGTGGGTTCGACCTGGGTCAACTGCAGCAGCAGTGCGGCGATCAGCAGACCCATCCCGGCCAGCCCGGCACCGCCGATACGCCGTGCCCATTGATTGATGTGCCACCAAAGCGTATTCATGTGCCCAACTCCACCACGACGTTGAAGCGCACCGGCTTTTGCGTATCCTCCATCCGCACTTCGTGCTGGACGAGCGCGGCACGCTTGACCCCGGGTTGTTGCTGGAGTGCATTGATATAAGTCACGGCATCGGCCAGATGTCGTGATTCAACCACCAGCTTGATTTGCGATTTGGCTTGCGATGCTTCCAGTGAAACCAATGCAATCTTGCTGCTGCGTGCGGCGGCCAACGCAGCGAATGCGGGTTCCCAGGAATATTCCATTTGTGACGCGACATGAGCCTGCGTGACCTGGCCGGGATTCTCGGCAGGCACGGTGGGTTGGGCTATTTTGTGTGGCCGGGTTTGCTCAAGGTTGGCAATATGTGCGGCCAGCCCGGCTTCGCTTGCACGCGCCGCCTGTAAATTGCTCCAGACCCAAATCAGTGAGGTCGCCCCGACAATCGCCAAGGCGATGCCCAGTTTGAATGGGGTGGCAGGCCGTGCGTGAAAATCAAAATCAAGCTGCGCCATGGTTATAGCTCCGCCAGGGCCAGAGTGCCATGGGAAGGACTTTTTTGCGGCAACATACGCCAATCACCGTTATTGGGTGAGGGTGCTGAAACCGCGCCGATGCCCAATGCCTGAACCCATACTGAAGCAGGCAGGGGTGATGGTTTTAAACCGGCTTCGCGCTCGATCAGTTCTGGCAGGGATGCGGCCCAGCTGTCATCAATCGGTTGTCCGGCGCAGTGCTGCCAGGCCCCGTTTGCCTTGCCAAACAGGCTCAACCAACCCGGCTCGGCCAACACCCACCATCCCTGAAAGCTTTTCGGCAGGCGACGGGCAGCCACGCTGACAAGCGGATTGATCGTCACATCACGACAGCCATGACGCGCCAACAGCGCATCCAGTTGCTGCGCGAACGATTCGTCGACTGCTGCACCCATCAGCCCATGCTGGGGTGGCTGGCTCATCACCTGAATCCGCCAGTGACTGGCTTCTTCACCATATATCTCGCGCAGGCTGGCAGCCACCAGGGCCTGTTCTTCAACACGCGAAAGTGTCTTGCCAGGGGACGGAGTGAGCACATGGCGCACAAAGTGCTGCGACAGTACGACCTCAACCCGGCGACTGTGCCACGCGGGATCGGACAGGGCCTCATCCAGCAGGAGCAGCAAGCTTGCCGCACTGCGTTCGTCCGTTGTGAGGATGCGACTGGCGGGTTTGCCACTTGTGCGCAGTAGCGCAACTTCGCCAGGCGCGAGTGCGATACGCAGTGTTTCAGCCGACCAAAGTGACACGGTTTATTTCCTCCAATGTGGTGTCGCCCGATTTCACCAGGTCAAGCGCCGCTTCGCGCAGATTTCGGGTCCCGCCGCGTATCGCGGCTTCCTTGATTTGCCCGATCGGCGCACGCGCCACGATCAGCTCGCGCAATTCGTCGGTGAGCAACAGAATCTCGGCGATTGCACGCCGACCTTTGTAGCCGCTGCCGCGGCAATGGCCGCAGCCATTGCCCTGACGAAATACGTAGTCGTGGGTTTTATCATGGTTCAGTCCGGACAATTCCAGCAATTCGTCAGTCGGCACCATTGTTGTTGCGCACTGCGGGCAATTTATCCGCAGCAACCGCTGCGCGACAATGCCGTTTAATGCCGAGACGAAACTATAGGGATCGACCCCCATGTGGATGAAACGACCAATGACGTCAAATACATTGTTGGCGTGAACGGTGGTGAACACCAGGTGGCCGGTGAGCGCAGACTGCACGGCAATTTGCGCAGTGTCGGCATCTCGAATTTCACCCACCATGATCTTGTCTGGATCGTGCCGCAGGATCGAGCGCAGACCGCGCGCAAAGGTGAGGCCTTTTTTCTCGTTGACCGGGATTTGTAATACGCCCGGCAAATGGTATTCGACCGGATCTTCGATGGTGATGATCTTGTCGCGGCCATGATTTATTTCGGAAATTGCCGCATACAGCGTGGTCGTTTTGCCCGAGCCAGTGGGCCCGGTGACGAGCAGCATGCCATAGGGCTCGGCGGCCAGCTTGCGGATGCGTGCCAGCGTGATCCCGGCATAACCGAGGCCTTCCAGCGTCAGCCCGCTCAATTCTTCCGAGAGTGCCTGACGGTCGAGGATGCGCAGCACGGCATCCTCACCGAACACGCTTGGCATGATGGAGACGCGTACATCGACTTCGCGCCCCTGAATCGCCACCTTGAAACGACCATCCTGCGGTACGCGACGCTCGGCGATGTCGAGTTCGGACATGACCTTGATGCGCGACACGGCCTGCTCGGCCGTTTCAACGCCGGGTATCTGCGCAATGTGCAAAAGTACGCCGTCGATGCGGTATTTCACCGTTAAGCCACGCGTGTCGGTTTCGAGGTGAATGTCGGATGCTCCCGCTTTCAAGGCATCGTACAAAGTGGAGCGCACCAGCCGTACCACCGGGCTGGCGTCTTCAGCGATGCTGGCAAAAGACAAGGTCTCAGCGCCGGAATCCAGCGTGGCGTGTGTTGCACCATCACCGACCCCCTCCATCGCATGCAAACCTTCTTCGTGCCGTGCCATCAGCGCGGCGAGGTCGGCCGGATGTGCCAGTCCAAGCTTGAACGGTGCGCCCAGCACATGCGCGGCATAGGCTCGCGCGGCGCTATCCCACGGATCGGCCAGCAACAGCCAGAGCTGGCCTTCGGCGTCGCGCGCGGCAAGGCAGTGGCGGCGAGCGGCTTCGTTGAAGCTCAACTTGCCGAAATCGACCGTCAGCGCGTTCAGTGCTGCCATGTCAAACGCAGGTTGATGGCTGTGAGTGGCCAACAGATTCAGCGTGGCTTCCGCATCAAGACCGAATTGTTCCTGCACCCGTTGCGCCACAGACTGCCCTGCAGCGCGTGCCTCATTGCGCAGCGCGGCCAGACTTTCCGGGGTGAGGGTAGCGTGGGGTGCATTCACTGGATTGATCCCGCGAGTTCGAAAATCGGCATATAGAGCAGCACCACAATCAATCCAATTGTCAGACCGATAAATATCATCAGCAGCGGTTCGAACAGCCGGGTGAACCAGTCTACCCAGCGTGCCATTTCTTCATCGTGAAAAATCGCGATGCGGTCCATCATCTCACCCATGCGCCCGCTTTTTTCTCCCACGCGCAGTAACCGGGCGGCCACCGGGGTAGTCAATTCGCCGCGGGCAAATGCTGCCGAAATGGTTTCACCCCGACGCATCGCTTCTATCGTGATACCCGCGCCACTGCGCAGGTGCGCGGATAGCAGTCCCGATACCATATTGAGTGCAGAGACAATGGGGATGCCGCCTGAAAGCAGCATGCCGATGCTGCGATAAAACCGTGCCAGTTCAAACGTGCGCAGGTGCTCGCCAATGCCAGGCGTGCGCCAGGCCAGCCGGGTGAGTGCGGCGCGGGTGAAGGGCTGTGCAAGCGCAATGGCCAAGCCTATGATGAGCGCAAACACCCCAAGCACGATCAACATCCCATGTGCCTGCACCGCCTCACCCCAGCTTAATAATGCACGCGACATCCAGGGCAGATCGCGTCCGGCATCGGCATACACAGAAGCAAAACGCGGCACCACATAGCCCAGCAGAAAGCCAATTACCAAGGTGCCCACGCCAATCAGCAGCAAGGGATAAATTGACGCTGACAGGACTTTTTTCTTCACCGTATCGATCTGGTTTTGATAGCCAACATAGCGGGCGAGTGCTGGCGAAAGGTCGCCCGTGCTTTCGGCCGCACGCACCGTTGCGGCATACAAGGGGGGAAATGATTCGGCCTGTGCAGCCAGTGCTGCCGAGAACGGCCGACCCTCGCGCATGGCGACAAGCAGGCGTTCAATCAATTGGCGTGATTCGGGGCGACTTTCTTTTTCGGCCAGCGTTTCCAGCGATTCCGTCAGGGTTAACCCGGCGTCCAGCAGTGCGATCAGTTCCTGAGTGAAGAGCATCAGCGGAAAACGAGTCCGCCGCGCAGTCAGCCAGCCACGACGTACCGCAACAATGGAAAGCACCTGTGCGCCTTCGCGCTGCAGTCGCGTGGCAGCCTCGGTCTCGTCGATGGCTTCCATTATTTGTAGGGTTATGCCGGCACCGGGGCGTAAGGCTTTTACCTGATAGCGCATAAAGTGGGTTGCTTACCAGTTTCCGATGTCTGCACCATCATCACTGCCGCCGGCGGTGCCGTCGCGGCCGTATGAATAGATGTCTACCTCGCTGTGTTCACCCGGCATCCTGTATTGATACGGCTTGCCCCAGGGATCGTCAGGCACGGCTTTTCTCAGATAGGGGCCTTCCCAGCGAGGCTCATTAGCGGGTTTGGCATTCAGTGCCGTCAGTCCCTGTTCGTTACTGGGGTAATGTCCCGTGTCGATACGGTATTGGTCGAGTGCTTTTTCCAGTGCGATGACCTGCGCACGTGCCGTTTTAACCTCAGATTTACCAATCTGCGAAAAGTACTTCGGCGCTACATAACCTGCGAGCAAGCCCAAAATGACCAACACTACCAATAGTTCAAGCAGCGTAAAGCCGTGGGCACGGCTGGGTAGCAAAACAGGTGACAACATAATGCAGCTTCCCTATCTAAATTTATGAATTTGTATGGCTTTATAGGCCGTTAAATATATTACATCATTGTAGAAACCCTTTATGACAAGGTCATTATTTGGTTTGCCTGACTCGAAGAGTGTATTGGTCGTAATGAGTGCTACGAAGTTACATCGGTGTGTCAGTTAACAACCCATAGCACTGCCTCGTAATTTTTGTTTGCTCGTATAACGATAACAACGCATCTGGCCGACCCCATTTATCGTATGAAAAAGTTTGTCTTTATTGGGAGCAGGAATGGGTGCTGATCAAGGTACAGGTGCAAAAAGTCGAAGCGCTATCGGCTGAACGTTCCATAGTGGGCCGAATCATCCGGCGATTTTCAGCCAATTGGGTCCGCTATATGGTCTTGAACTGGCGCTGATCAGGGTTCACGTCGAACGCGTGCTTTCGACTGCGGATTCAATTGATGGATGCAACAGATTAAATCGATTGTGGTGTGGCAGCTCGGCCAAAGCAGGCCGAAAGCTCTTGCCAAAATTGGACTTTCAATCAAGAAATATCAGAAGGAGACCATGAAGGAGGCCATGGTTGAGGAGATCAAGTTCGACAATGAATGTTGGTTTGACGCGCGGTGTGTCGCTGGAACAGGCTCTTGGCGCTTGCATGGATGCGCATACCCGCCTGCTGGCGGTTAGCTCAGTGTAATACGCCAGCGGGCTGCGGCTGGCTTCGGGCACTGTCTGGATCACGTAATCCTCGGGAGACAACGGTGCACAGAGTTCCTCGCTGCACTTACGTACACTTTGATAGACGTTCACCCAAGTGCTACGTTGTTGCTCCGGCAATGCCGAAGTTGAATAGGTCAGGGCCATGGCGCCTCTTTCATCTGGCTGATTTGTAGGGCACGCGTGCTTGGTTGCGCTTCGCGTGGCGACACTCTCTTCGGAATGTTTTTGTTCAGCCTAGTTAATTACAGGGGATGGCGCAATTTGTGGCCGCTGAAAATGTCCTCCAGCGGCGGGAGGCGGATGATGAGCCTAAAAGATAGGATTAATCTGTCCAGAGCCTGCTCGCCACCATCCCTTTCTCCAGGAGGCAGCCTTTCTTCGCTCGGTGGACCCGGTAGCGCTCCAGATTCTCGCCTGACAGTTTCAGTTTGGCGTTGCGTTTTCCCTTTACGGCGCCTTCCACCATCAGGGTCTGGCCGTCGAATACAGTCAGCGCCATCATCTTTTCGCCTTCGTCGAGCTTGATCAGCTGCACGCCCTTGCCGCCCGTGCCTTCCTTGACTTCATCGATGGGGAACACCAGGGCTTTGCCGTTGCTTGCTGCAACCGCAACCCAGTCGCCTGTTGTAGGAACTGGGGGCAGGGGAGTTTGATCTTCCTCAACTACCATGAATGCTTTGCCAGCCCGTTGCCGGGACGCCATGTCGGCACACTTGGCAATGAATCCGTAGCCCAACGTGGTTGATACCAGCCAACGGGATTCTGGCGGTGCCGAAAGGGCATGAATCAGCTTCGCGCTCTTGGCCAGATCAACGAGACTGGTGAACGGAACCCCATCGCCGCGACCGGAAGGCAAGTCGGTGATACGAAGCGTATACGTGCGGCCGCGGCTGTCCATGAGGATGAGCGGATTCACCGTCCGGGTTTCGATGACCGCCATTTCTCCATCGCCCGCCTTGTACTGGATGGATCCCCGGTCGACACCATGGCCTTGCCGGGTGCGAAGCCAGCCATTCAGTGACACGATGACGGTTACCGGTTCGTCCACGATGGACTCTTCGCTCGTCGTTGAAGCGGTAACCGCCTGCGCTGCCTCGATGCGGGTGCGGCGGTCATCGCCGTATTTTTTCATGTCAGCGCGGATCTCGTCGATGACGAGAGACGTCAAGGCATTGCCATCGCCAAGGATGCGGTTGAGTTCGCCGCGTTCACCCAGCAGTTCCTTCAGTTCCTTCTCGATCTTGATGGATTCAAGCCGGGCCAGTTGGCGCAGGCGAATCTCCAGGATGTCCTCGGCCTGCACCTCGGAGAGATCAAAAGCGGCCATCAGGTCGACCTTGGGATTATCCGACTCTCGAATGACCCGGATCACTTCGTCGATGTTGAGCAGGATGGTCAGGCGTCCTTCCAGGATATGGACGCGACGGTTCACTGCTTCGAGTCGATACTGGGTGCGACGGCGCACCGTGTCGACCCGGAAGCCCGCCCATTCTGCGATCAACGCCACTAGCCCTTTTTGTCCGGGGCGACCGTCACGCCCGACCACCGTCAGGTCGACCGCCACATTGGTTTCCATGCCGGTCTGAGCCAGGAAGAAGCGCATAAAAGCGTCGGGATCCTGGTTACGCGAATGGGGCTCCATGACCAGGCGCACTGGATTGCCTTCGTCCGATTCATCGCGTGCGACATCCAGGAGGGCGAGGGTCGCCTGCTTGAGGTTCTTTTGTTCCGGCGACAGCTCCTTCTTGCCGGTCTTGGCTTGCGGATTGGCGAGTGCCTCGATCTGGGTCAGCACCTGCGCCGTGGAGATTCCAGGTGGCAGTTCGGTGACAACGATTCGCCATTGGCTGCGTGCAAGTTGTTCCACCGTCCATCGCGCACGAACACGTACACTCCCTCGACCCGATTCATACACCGAGCGAAGATCGATGGCGGAAGTGATGATCTGACCTCCGCCGGGGAAATCAGGGCCTGGAACATGTTGCAAGACCCCATCCAGTGAGATATCAGGCTTTTTGAGAATGGCGATCGCGGCCGATCCCAGCTCTCGGAGGTTATGTGAGGGGATTTCGGTGCGCATACCGACGGCGATGCCGGATGCGCCGTTGGCCAGGAGCATGGGCAGCCGGGCCGGAAGCAGGGCGGGTTCCCTGAAGGCACCGTCGTAGTTGGGTACGAAGTCCACCGTGCCCATGTCGATCTCCGACAGGAGCAGTTCTGCAATCGGGGTCAGCCGGCTTTCCGTGTAGCGCATCGCTGCCGCGCCGTCGCCATCGCGCGACCCGAAGTTGCCCTGGCCGTCGATCAGCGGATAGCGCAGGGTGAAGCCCTGGGCCATGCGGACCATGGCGTCATAGACAGACTGGTCTCCGTGGGGATGAAGCTTGCCGATCACGTCGCCGACCACCCGCGCAGATTTGACGTGCTTGGTGCTGGACGTCAGGCCCATTTCGCGCATCGAGAAGAGGATGCGGCGCTGAACGGGCTTCATGCCGTCCTCGACGTAGGGCAGCGCACGGCCCTTCACTACGCTCATCGCGTAGGCGAGGTAGCAGCGTTCAGCATAAATTCCCAGTGGAAGCCCTTCTTCATCACTCAAACCGCCGTCACCAGAAGAGGGTGGGGAGGGCGGTACCTGCGGTGGCGTGGACTGGGAAGACGTTACATCCGGGTTCCCGAAGAGGTCCAGGGTATGGATTTCAACCGCCTTGGTCATACGTCAGCCTCCACCAGGTTGCCCTTCGCTTCCATCCAGTCGCGCCGATCACCGGCTGCGCTCTTGCCCATCAGCATGTCGAACAACTTCAGGGCTTCCTGCATTTCATCGGGTGTGGCGAGCACAGGGAGGACACGTCGGGTGGCCGGGTCCATGGCGGTTTCCCGGAGTTGAGAAGGATTCATCTCACCCAAGCCCTTGAAGCGGCCGACCTCGATGGCTTCCGGCTTGAACCCGTCCAGCAGGAGACGGTCCTTGATGGCCGTCAACTCACCGGCGTCAAGCGCGTATTGGCGTCGGGCCGGTTTCTTGCCTTTGGCCGGGCTGTCCACCCTATAGAGGGGCGGCTGCGCCACATAGATGTGCCCCAACTCGACCAGCTTCGGGAAGTGTCGGAAGAAGAGGGTCAGCAGCAGGGTGGAAATGTGTGCACCGTCGACGTCAGCATCGGTCATGATCACGACCTTGTGGTAACGCAGGCCGCTGAGGTCCGGATGGTCGCCCAACTTATGCCGCTCCACCCCGAGCGCGACCGCGATGTCGTGGATCTCCTTGTTGGCGTAGAGCGCGTTCGGGTCGGTCTCCCATGAATTCATCACCTTGCCGCGCAAAGGCAGGATGGCCTGCGTTTCGCGGTCTCGTGCCTGCTTTGCGCTGCCGCCGGCGGAATCACCTTCCACCAGGAAAATTTCACGTACCGCGGGGTCATCCGCGGCTGCGTCCGTGAGCTTGCCGGGCAACACGGCCACTCCGGAAGTTTTTCTCTTCTCGGTTTTCTGTCCAGACTTGAGTCGGGCCGCTGCCGCCTTGGCCGCCATCTCGGCAATGGCCTTGCCATATTCAACGTGGGCATTGAGCCAAACCTCGAAAGGATCGCGGCTCATTGTCGATACGAGCTTTACGGCCTCGCGGGAGTTGAGTTTTTCCTTCACCTGTCCCTGAAACTGCGGGTCGAGGATTCGTGCAGACAGGACAAAGGACATGCGCCCGCTGACATCCTCTTGGCGTAGTTGCACACCGCGCGGTAAAAGGGCGTGATGTTCGGCGAAGGATTTCACCGCATCGAATACGCCGGCACGCAGGCCTGCCTCATGCGTACCGCCTTGCAAGGTCGGAATGAGATTGACATAGGATTCCGAAAAGCTCCCGGACTCCGCCCAGGTCACGGCCCATGCCGCGCCTTCTCCTTTGGCAAATCCGTTGTTGCCATCCGCGTAGGACTCGCCCGCAAAAATCGGAACCAGCGCGTCCTCTGGAGAAACCTGCTCTGACAGGTAGTCGGATAGTCCGCCCTGGTAGCAGTAAATCAGCTCCTCCACGGTTTCGTTCCGCTCAATCTCAAGCCGGAAGGTTACCCCTGGCAGCAGCACAGCCTTGGCGCGCAACAGACGGGCCAGATCACGATCAGGAATTTTGGCGGATTCAAAAAAGACTGGGTCGGGCCAAACGTGGATCGTTGTACCCGTGTCTTTCTTGGCACATTTGCCGATGACAGTGAGTTTTTTATTGACCTTGCCGCCATCCGAAAACTCAACCTCGTTGATCTCGCCGTCACGTTTCACCGTCACGACCATACGAGTGGAAAGGGCGTTGGTTACCGAAACGCCGACACCGTGCAAACCACCCGAGAATGCGTAGGCGCCTTCACCGGAGGTCTTGTCAAACTTGCCGCCTGCATGCAGACGGGTAAGCACCACGACGACCGTGGGCTCTTTTTCTTGAGGATGGAGGTCTACCGGGATGCCGCGTCCATCATCGCTGACCCTGACCGAACCATCCACACACAATCGGACACCGATCCGGGTGGCATGTCCCGCTAACGCTTCGTCTGCCGAGTTATCGATTACCTCCTGGATGACATGAAGCGGATTGTCGGTTCGGGTGTACATGCCGGGGCGAGCCCTGACGGGTTCAAGTCCTTTGAGAACCTGGATCGAATCTGCGTTGTAATCCTTGGCCATTCTTTGCTTGTCTCGTGAATCAAAAGGTTTGGCACAATGCTTTTCATTGAATTGTTGCACGAACGCCGTTCGGGGCAATACTTGAAGGCGTGCTGTAGGTTTTCAACTATCAATACCATTATTCACACAGAGCTGAATAGGTATTCCTGCAATTCGTGAAAGTGCGGCCACACAACAAATTCAGGAAAATTGGCGAGCCGTAACGGACCAATGGCCAAAAGCAAAAGTACACGCAGACAAGGAATAGTTCGAGAAGGCGTAAAGCCACATCCGGCAGTATCACTGACCCACATAATCTTCTGCAATCAAACAGATACTTGATTGTTGATATGGTGCTTATTAGATATTTTGTTTCATTGCCTTGGTCGTCAAGTTCTTATCGTGGAGTAAGGGCGTGAATCGGGCAGCCACTCGAAATCTGGATTGCGGGTGGAAAGTAATGAATCCAAAAATTGAAAATCCTGGGTGAGAAGAGTTTCACCGAATGATCCGTTCATCGATGCCCGCCGCCTGATTCAGCGCATTCAAGGTTAAGCGCCAGGGCTATTGGCGCCCGGGGTTTTTCTCCCTAGTTGCTCCATCCAGCGCCAAACCTTGCCTCCGGGGGCGTCCTGCCCGGTGAGCAAATAATTCAGTACATTGAAGTTGTAGAGGCCCAGGGTCTGCAGATTTTGCGCCCGTCGCTCGCCGCAGAACAGCAGATGATCCCCCAGTTGCAGCACGGTTTCCGGCTCCGGCAAGAGGATGCTGGTTTCGCCTCGCTTCAATAGCAGGGGAATGCAGGGCAATTCCTCGTCCCGATCGACAGGGCTGCGCACAAGTGCTCGCAGGGGAACCGGTGTGTTATCACGCATGGCTTCCCAGAACGCCTCGGTTTGGGTGCCGGACAGTTCCACATCCCACACTTCAGGCACCGAGTTTTCAAGCACAGCGGCGATGCGGCTGATCAAAACATCGGCCCAGGCATCATCGCGGGCCCGAATCAGGTTGAGAAAACGGGAGAGCAGGGGGGTTGTGAGCAACGACAGAAACTCATGGGCGACAATGCTGGAAGGCTGCATGGTGACGCTGGCATGAAAGCGCTGAAATAGCTGCGCGTTGGCATGGCGATTCTGGCGCAATACCGTGAAAAGTTTTGGATTGAGTTCACGCGCGGTCATGGCGATCGACAAGTTGTTGATATCGTCGTCGGTGCCCGCGACGATGCCCACCGCCTCGTCGATGCCGGCTTCCATCAGGGTGCGCGCTTCGGTACCGTTGCCGATGATGCAGTTGTCACAGTCAGTCTTGTCCGGGGCTGCCTCTACCACCACCAGTTCGATGCCGGCCCGTTTCAGGTGATGGGCGATGGCCTTGCCGAAACGGCCGTAAACACATAACACCCACTTGCCCCGAGGTGGCTCCAGTGGTTCGACGAGCGGGTCACCGGGAACGCTGGTCAGCCATTCGTAAAGCAGGTGGTGGCCCGGGGTATTGACCGCCTTGGCCAGGTGCTCGCCAAAAACCTCGAACGCGACGACCACTTCATCGGTGCCGAACGAGGCCATGTTGGCCGCCGTTTCCAGGGAGTCAGCCCGACACAGGACTGGCAGTTCCGGGCGCAGCAGCTTGGTGGTGACCGCCACACTCAGATTGGCGCGATCATCATTGGTGAGCGCGATGACGCCCGCACAATGTGGATGATTCAGACCCGCCGTAAGCAGGTTTTCAGGCAGGCTGACATCGGCAGTGAAAGCAGGGATGTCCCACTGGTATTGACCCAGTTCCAGTGTGCCAACCCGATCCGGGTCGATGTCCAATATCACCGCCTGCTGGTTACGACTGTCCAGGGCGTGCATCAGCAGCGCCCCCGTCTCGCCACACCCTGCGATCAGATAAAAAGGCTGGCGCAAGTGCTTGACCTTGGCTGCAAACCGGTTGCCCTTGGCCGCGCGTATGAGCGCTGGATCCTGCAACAGTTTCAGGATGGAGCCAATGCTGTAGAGCCAGACGATGACCGTCATGTAAATCGTGGCGGTAATCCATGCGCGCTGGGCTTCGCTGAAGGTACCGGGCAGTTCGCCGAAACCGATGGTGGTGGCGGTAAAACTCACGACATAAAAGGCATGAAAAAAGCCCATGGGGGGCGCGTCCCGCCCTTGTGCATCGACCCCGGGGATCAGGGTCATGCCAAGGATGGAAATGGCATAGCTGAGGATCAGGAAAATCAGCGGCACACGCATGCGCCGCAGAATCAGGAACAACGTGTTGTGCATTTCAGCGCCGGAACATTACGGTTTCGATCAGCAGCATGACGACCGACAGAATGTTGGCGGCCAGGGCGCCGGCGGCCAGTGAAACAATGCTGGCAGTGACATCTGGCGTGAGGCCCGTGCCATTGATATAGACGGCCGAGGCCCAGACCCAGGCGGCGGCCAGAAGCCCCAGATCGGCCACCAGACTGCTGGCCAGGTGAATGGCACCAATCTGTGTGCGTTCGCCAAACTTGAGCACCGTGGCAATGAGATTGACGATGATGGCGAAAAATAACTCATACACATGGTGATGCGCCGGATTGTCGAGATCGCCGAGAACGAAGCCGAAGTTGAGGGTCATCGCCAGGATGATGAAAAAACCAAACACGACCTTCTCAAGGTTCATGGCTTATCCGATAGTTGATGTTAAAGAAGTGAAGGTACCTCTACACGCACCCAATCGCAACCTTGAAGAATCAAATAGTTAGCGATCAAAATTAATCCCGTGTGCCATCGGTCTAGTGAAATCGCAATTTGAATTAAATCTTCCCTCGTCATCCATGATCATATCGATTCGCCTTAAATTAACTCAGCAGCATTAATAGTGCAGGCTTGGCAGCCCGACCCACATTGGCCGGTTCAAAACGTCGTGAGTTAACGCTCTGTAAGTTATTGTTTTAACGAAGTCTGAGTTGGCAGGTTGCACTTGTGATGTTTGGCAACCTTAAGTTGTTAGTTGGCAGGTTGTTCCTGTTCCAACATTTGGCGCGGGCAATTCTTGCCGACTTATCTTATCGAATTCGCATAATGTATATTATGTTAAATAGTTATTTTACGAGTGACCCCTGTTGTGAGGTGTTGTCGGGACAAAGGAATTTCAGTAACCACCCTAGAAATTCTGGTAACCCTATCTCGGGTCGCCATTCCATTAAGGAAGTCTTGAGGTAATCGACTCGAGGCCTCTGACGTAATTTTCCTAGTGATATGAGGTGACCTTGTGCCACTGGCTTACAAACTGACGAGGCGTTGCGCTTCGCGGCATGGTCAATGGATTTGCGGAAAAGCACTTGGGTTCGGGCCACACGCCCGAAGATTATGGCGCCTGTTCCACCTCACACGCGTTAATACCCTAAAACTCTTCCGCAGAAGCACGCTGGAGTATTTGAAAAGCTAGATTGATGCGGCCCATTTCAATTTCAGCCGCCTTTATCAGACGCTCAGGGAGGCTTTGATGCTTGTCGGGGTGGACATCCATTCATGTATAAGGCTTTTCCATTCATGCTGGTATGACACGCCTGACCGGCATGTTAAATCGTTTGTTCTTGCGGCAGGATCGGCCAAGCGATCGGCCAGTGCACCCAGAAAGCGGGCAGCGTCGGCGCAGAACACCACACTGTGATCACAGGTCAGGGTCAGCTGGTGCCCTTCTCCCCGGGTGAGGCGAAAGCCAGGATTGCGGCAAGGCCCGGGGGCACGATGGCATCGAATTGCACGATTCCCCTAACCATGCTTCAAGATAGATGCAATCGGCTCACATGGCGCTGTTCCCGATAACTGTTCATTAATTGGCTAAGATGAAATCAGGATGTCTTGTAATACCCACTCAAACATGAAGGAGGCCAAGCATGACTGCAACAGTGACTGGGATCTACGATTCAACCGACCAAATCCGGAATGTCGAGGACGACTTGCTGGCGTCGGGCATTCCCAGCGAAAAAATCTTCGTCGACGAGCAGGCCAGGCAGATAAAAGTCATTATTCCCGAGACGACCAAGCCCGAGATTGTGGAAATCCTGAACCGGCACAAACCTGTCAGGATAAGTTGATTCTGCTTGTCAGGCTGGCTGGTTAATGCTCTGCATTCGCGCGCTTCCTCCCGATGCCGCCAATCGAGCCGCCGACAGAACCGGTCAGCGCGCTCGAAGATCCGCACCTGCGCGACAGCGGCGAGATGGTGGCTTATCACCTGCAGGCACAGGACGGTGAACTCGGGCATGTTAATGACCTTGTTCTCGACGATCAGGATTGGAGCATCCGCTATTTTGTGGTGGACACCCGCACCTGGTGGCAGGGGAAAACGGTGCCCAGTAAATTCCCCCACCATAGTCGCCCTCGCCCTGGCCCTGGCCCTCGGATTGGGTTGGGTTGTTTTTCATTTGGCTTTCTCCTGTAGGTTGACGATGCACGTCCGGCTATTGACTGATGTGACAAGCGCGTACCCGTGTCATCAGGTCGCATCCACTCGATGGAACCGGCCTGCAGTCAAAGTGTAGATACTGAAAGGATATTGTCAGGCCGATGCGGGAAGCGATCGATCAGGATTGCTGGTTGCGGAATGCAGGGGTGTCGCCTGGCTTGGATTTCAGTCGGGCCGATCGCTGCTCAGCCTTGTGCAGACGGTGCAGTTGGTGGGTAATTTCGGCGCCGTAGAGCATGACCAGGGAGACGAAATACACCCATATCAGGATGACCGCCAGGGAGCCTGCCGCTCCGAACGTATTCGCGATGGCCCCCCGCCCCAGATACAAACCGATGCCCCATTTTCCGGCTTCGAACAGCACCGCCGATACGGCTGCCCCCGTCAGCAGAATATGGCGCGGCAGGTGCACGGGGATCAGCAGGCGGTATAGCACCATCACCAGGGCCGTCATGAAGGCCAGCGAAAGCAGGGTCTGGAACACGCCGACAACCTCCAGCCAGGGAACAAAACCCGGCGTCAGATACTCGCCCACAGCTACGATCACCGTACTCGCCAGCAACGAGACGATAAGCAGGAAACCCACGCCAATGACGACGACCAGACCACGCAACCGATCCATGACCAGTACCGCCAGCACGTGGCGGTACTGGCGCTTGGCATTGAAGATACGCTCGAAGGCCACGCTCATTTCCACGAACAATCCGGTTGCGCCCAAGAGCATGCCCGCCACGCCGATCAAGGCTGCGACTCCCCCCTGGCCGGACAGGTAGCTTTTCTCGATCAGACGCTGTACCAGGCTCGCGCCCGCTTGGCCGAGCAGATTCTCCATCTGGACTACGACCCGCCCTTCGACGGCATCCTGACCAAAGACCAGGCCGGATATGGACACCGCGATGACGAGAATGGGCGAGAGCGCGAATATCGCATAAAAGGCCAGTGCTGCGGCATGGGTCGTCAGGTGAAGGGTCACCCAGCCGCGCCCGGCGCGGATGGGCACCATCAGATAGCGGATCAGACGGCGTCGATCATTTTTTCTTGGCATGCGTGCACCCCTAACACTCAGTGTCCATTCTGATTCTAGACGTCCAAGTTCCAGTGAGACCCCAATTTTTCGGAACACCGGCAAAAGACGGGCTGCGGGGCTTGGTCTGAAATCTTAGAAATGCTATCGCACACACATCACAGGGGTCCTGCAAGCGGCTGGTTGCGGCTGAATACCTGCCCTAAACCTTGCTCAATTCTGCGACAAGCAGGAAGCAGAGATGCTCATCCAACCCGTTCAGATGCCGTTGCTGACAAATCAATGATCGGAACTAAGCTCAATGCGTGGGGGCGTCAATTTGACGCAGATTCGACAACGACGCGTCGGACGCAACTGATACCGGTTCAAACAACGACAAGGAGATGAACAATGTCGACTCAATCCCTGGGCATCATTTTGTGGTTGGTTCTGATGCTGCTGGCCATACCCTATGTCCGCCATGCCAAACATCCTCGCGCCAAACCATTGGCGGCCTACATGGTGTTCGTCACCCTCTTTTCAGTGGGCGCCGTCGTGATGTTCACTATCCTGCTCATGCTGCTAAGCGGCTATGGCGGCCTTGATACCCTGCACGACTTTCCGGGCGCCGCAATCTTTTCGACCCTGGTTTTCATCCCCGCATTTCTGTTGGGCCGCTGGCAATTGAAAAAGCCGCCCCGGCAGGTCCCGGTCGAATAAGGAGCCCGATATGCGACATTTTCTGATCATCATGTCGATTGAAGGCTGCCCCAGCAACGCAGACGCCTCTCACCTGTCAATTTGCCAAGGGAAATGCATGCCTGTCTTACCATGCCCAATCCATTCGTGACGGTCAGCCACGGGTACAGGAATTTTCCGGCGGTTGCCGGACAGGTTCCCGCCGGGCTATGCCGGCCCAAAGTCGGGATGCGTCAATTTCTCGGCCAGCGCAGCCAGGAAGCGGGCAGCGTCGGCACCGAACACCACGCGATGGTCGCAGGTCAGGGTCAGCATGGTGCCTTTCTCCCCGGGCGATGCGACGGCCAGGATCGCTGTAGCCCCCGGCGGCACGATGGCATCGAACTGCACGATTCCCGGGAACATGCCCAGGTTGGACAGGTAAAAGGTCGCGCCGCGAAAGTCTTCAGGCGCGGTGCGGTGCTGACTGATTTTTTGTTTGAGCACATTCCACGCTTCGGCCAGATCAGACAAGGACCGTCCGGCAACGTCGCGCACCACTGGCGTGAGCAATCCGTTCTCCGCTTCCATGGCGATCGCCACGTCGACCCGCTCGCGGCGGGCGAGGCCCTCCTGCGTCCAGGCAGCATTGAAATCGGGAAAACTGTTCAGGGTCATCGCGCAGGCCTTGGCGAGCAGCAGCGTGAAAGAGCCATCGTGTTCGTCCGCGGATGCCTTGAAGGCCCCCAGGTCGAGCAGCATGCTGATGCGGAACTGTGGCGTTTGCGCCGCATGGCTCACCGTTACGGCGATGACCTGGCGCAGATGTAACGCGGGTTCGATTCGATACGGCGGTCCGGACTCGATCTCCTTCCGCAGCGCCGCGCCAGCATCCGCTTCCTCACGGCGGGGACGCGCAGATCTTCCCGCCAGCGCCTGTTCCAGAACGGCACTGGCTGCACCATGCGCCGCACCCTTTCCGGTCCTGGCGGTTTGCGTACCCGTTTCCGGCTCGCGTGTACCGGTTTTTTCGGTTTTGGTTTCGGCCTCAGCGGCAGCCGGCTCGGCGTGATGCGCTGCTTTCTTTTCGGTCGTGCGGGGATCGATCGGGCGCGCTGTCTGCGTTTCGTCCGCTGCGGGCTGCTGCGGTTCTTCTGCAGCCTTGTGCTCGCCTACCGCCTTGTCGTCTTGTCTGGCCGGTGCGTGTCCCTTCTTCGCTTCGGCTTCTCCGCTCTGCTCGTCGCCGATCCAGGCCAGCGTCTCGCCCACCGGATATTCCTTGTCCTCTTCCGCCAGCGGTCCGATCAGCGTTCCCGAATGAAACGCCTCCATCTCCATCACCGCCTTGTCGGTCTCGACTTCGGCAACGGCGTCCCCCTTTTTCACGGCATCGCCCGGCTGCTTCAGCCAGCGCAGCAGGCGTCCGCTCTCCATGGTGTCGGAAAGCGTGGGCATTTTGACGGGTTGCTTCATTTCACGTCCCCCTAGGCGAACGGCTCAGCTGCCGTGCTGCCTCTACGATATCGTCCACTTGCGGAATACTGACAGCCTCGAGTGCCGCATTGAAAGGCGTCGGCAGACCCAGGCCGCCGAGCCGCAGCGGTGCGGCCGCCAGCACATCGAAGCAGCGCTCGGTCAGGGTGGCGGCGATCTCCGCACCGGCCCCGGCGAAGCGGCAGTCTTCTTCCACGATCAGCAGATGCCGGGTTTTTCTCAGCGATTTCTCACACAGATCCCAGTCGATGGGCTGCAGGCTGCGCAGGTCGATGACTTCCGCGTCGAGGCCCTCGCCGGCAAGCACGTCGGCCGCCTCTTGCGCCAGGTTGGCCATGCGCGAATACGCAACGATGGTCAGGTCCCGGCCGGTACGTCGCACCACCGCCTGGTGCATGGGTGGCGATGCGGCCTGCAGGTCGACCTCGCCCTTTTCGCCATACAGCAACTCGTGTTCGAGGAGCACGATGCAATCGTCGCTGGCGATCGCCTGGCGCAGTTGCCAATAGGCATCCTGCGGCGTCGCCGGAACCGCGATGCGCAGACCGGGCACGTTCATCAAGGTATGTTCCAGCCGTTGCGAATGCTGGGCCGCAAGCGACTTCGCCACCCCGCCCGGCATGCGCACAACCAGCGGCATGCCAAACTGGCCGCCGGACATGAACGGGATCTTTGCGGCCATGTTGATAATGGCGTCGAGTGCCAGCAGCGAAAAGTTGGTCGTCATGATCTCCACCACCGGGCGCAGGCCGATCATGGCCGCGCCCACGCCCAAGCCAGTAAAGCTGTTCTCCGAGATCGGGGTGTCGCGCACGCGCCATTCGCCATACTTGGCGTACAACCCCTCGGTCACGCGATAGGCCCCGCCATAGAGGCCGACATCCTCACCGAGCACAAACACCGAGTCGTCGCCAGCCATTTCCGCATCGAGCGCGTAATTGAGCGCCTGCCAGTACGCCAGCTTTTCAGCCATGCCGCGGCTCCGGACGAACGAGTGTCTCATGCCGCCGGTTGGCATCGAGCGCATCCCATGCATCGGACAGGGCCGGCGCGGGACTCGCCTCGGCAAAGGCGACCGCCGCTTCCACGATCTGTTCGACCTCGTCGCGCAACTGCTGCATCGTTGTCTGGTCCAGCGCGATGGATGAGCCGGTCAGCCGGTCCACCGGCGCGACCAGATCCTGTTCGACCCGCTGCAAGGGGCCGGTCCGTTTGTAGGATTCGACTTCAGCCCGCGACCGGTAGGCGCCGGCGTCTGCCATCGAATGGCCGCGAAACCGATAGGTATTGAGTTCGAGCAGCTGCGGCCCCTGACCGGCACGGATGCCGCGCAGCATGCGCTGTGCAACTTCATGCACCGCCAGCACATCCATGCCGTCTGCGTTTTCGCCCGGCATGCCATAGGCGCAGGCGCGCTTGTGAATTTCCGGCAAGGCTGATTGCCGGTGGACTTCGGTACCGATCTGGTAGCGATTGTTTTCGCACACAAACAGCACCGGCAAGCGCCATAACGCGGCCATGTTGAGGGATTCGTGAAAGGTGCCCTGATTGGCCGCGCCCTCGCCAAAAAAACAGATGACTGCTTCCGAAAGTTTGCGCATCACAATCCCGTAGGCGATGCCGATGGCAACCGGAAAAGTTTCGCCAACGATCGCATAGCCTCCCATGAAGCGTCTTTCGCGGTCGAACAGATGCATGGAGCCGCCCATTCCCCCGCTGCACCCGTCGCGGCGACCATAGAGTTCGGCCATCACCCGCCCCGGCGGCACTCCTTTCACCAGCGCGTGCACATGTTCGCGATAGGTGCTGACCACGTAATCGGAAGGTTCGGCCGCATGCAGTACGCCGACTGCCACCGCCTCTTCCCCCGGATAAAGGTGCAGAAATCCGCCGAACTCGCCCTCGCTATAGGCCTGCCCTGCCCGCTCCTCAAAGCGTCTTGCGAGCAATAGATCGCGGACCATGCCGCGTAGCTGGTCACGTTCCATGTTCAGTCCCGATTGGGTGCGCCCAGAATACCTGGCACGGCTGACCGCAATGACATTTCACCCCTTCCTGCTGAATGCAGCAATTAGACACTCCTTTTTGAGTCTAGACTGGTATTGCCTGAATGCGCGTCTTGAGTTCAGCCCGCCCCACCGGTGAATCAATACACCAGCCATCCGTGCAATCCAGTAGCGGTTTCGTCTGCACCGCACCCTAACGTATGCCGCGTCCAAAAGGAGCAGCCTTCTGCATTGTTCTATATTGATTAACAAGTGGCCAGTTTCATGGATTTAAATGAGGCAGAGTCCGGGCGTTCCAGTGAGAAACGCGCTGGTCATGGAAGGGGCCTCCCTTCACACCACCCAGCGGGCAACAGGGTAGCGACCTTGCAGATGATTGTTGTCCGATCAACTTCAAGCATGTTAAGGAGAGTGGCATGAGCTTAAAAGACGAACAGCAGGATCAACACCGTGCATAGCATCAGGGCCGCCCAGACATAGACATTCGGCCAGGGAATCAATCCAGGACGATCACGATCCTGGGTGGACTCAACACGGCCACCCGGGCTGCCAACCTGGACAGGGGTTCAATCAGAGCGGCAAGCTCTTCCAGGCCATTCAGGCTCGAAATCTCGCGCAGCAGCATCACATCTCCCTCGATGTTCAGCTTCTCGGGTTGGGCGGTTCCGGCATCAGGGTTGAGGCGGACAAACAGGGCATGGTTGTAATCCTCGGGAAGCGCGATTTCGAGTCGGGTGGGCGCCACCAGACGAGGAAGAATGGCATTGATCGTCTGCTTACCTTGCCAGGTAAATGCCGTTTCGTCGGTATCAGTCATGTATTGCTCCCATCAACTAATGGTCATCTTGTGGTACCTGATTATCAGCTTAGGCAATACGATCGCACTAGAACGAATAAAATTCGTCCTGCCGAGAAACAATAGTCGAGGAAGCCTGTCGATTAACTTTCCGCAGGATTGCTCAAGCTCAAGGGACTCATGCAACTGCGAACGCACATGCCCCCGGTAGCTCAGTGCCAATGTGATGCTTTTCCACGATGACATTTTGGGCACATATACATGTCCGGTGTGCGGTTGGCACGGCCTGGTCCGATTTCACCGCCGCTTCATCGTCCGTATCCTGAGCAAGTTCGTCCGGCTGCGGCGCGGTGTTTTTACGAACCATGCACGACAACTTTCTGCTCAACAGCCTGACGACCACAGCGATCAGGACCAACCCGATCAGCACGAACACGCGCTTGCCGGTCAGCGGATCGTAGAACCAGTGCTCAAAGGAATCGTTGACCTTGATTCCCATGGATGTTTTCCCTCTTTCTAACTCACTACAAGTTTTTCATGTAACGTGGGAGCGTGCATTTATCAGGTTTTTTGCCGGGCGCTCTTTGCCTTCGCTCGCGGAGTTTTCCCGACAACTTGCTCGGTCTGGCTGACGATCAGTTTCACGGCCAGAAAACTGTCTGGGCTCACCGAGATGGAATCGATGCCATGCTCCACCAGGAAACGT